>CAZMNK010000058.1:0-5575 GCA_964567625.1 uncultured Enterobacterales bacterium
CGGTCGACCCTCCACGGCCTGGGGGGTCCCATCGCACTGGGCCTGCTGACCGCACTCGCCGTGGGCGTGGCCAGACCCTTGCACTGGGGGGCCCTGCTCTACCTGGGACTGGCAGGACTGGCCCTGGGTGGCGTGGTCTGGGCCAATGTCCGCACCATCCGTGGCTACAACCTCCTCTCCCTCCTGCTGGTGGGGGCTGCGCTCGGCCTTACCGAGTACGGGATCCGCTTCACCGCCACAGGCCAGGCCTGGTCTCCCATCGGTTCGATGGCACTGGATCGCGAGTTGGGGTGGACGAACACGGCGGTCTCGGACTTTGAGCAACTGGACGCAGCAAAGCACACCACCTACCCCATAGAGGGCTTTCCAGTAGCCTTTTCGGAGGGTTCGGAGAAGCCACGCATCGCCGCTTTCGGAGGTTCCAGCACGGGAGGCGCCTACCAGAATGACGACCTGGATGACTTCTACCCGGCAAGGCTGCAGGAGATCCTGGGACCGACAAGCGAGGTCTTGAACCAGGGCGTGGGTGGGTGGACCACCTTCCACATCCGCACCTACCTGGAGCGTTCCCTGGACAGGCTGGATGCCGACGTCCTGACGCTCTACGTCGGACACAACGACCTGCTCACCCGCAGCCGACTGCCCTACCGGGATCTCTATGCCCGCTGGCAGAAAGGCCGCCTGGCCCAGACCGTGCCCCTGGCATCGTTCCGCCTCTACCAGGGCCTGCGATACCTGGTGCAGTCACTCGCGGACCTGGAACAACAGGTGGCCGTCCCCCTGGACCATGCCCGGGACAACCTGCAACAGATCAGCACCCTGGCCGAGGCCCGAGGAACCAGGGTCCTGCTGATCACCGAAGCCGTGCACCCGGACCCGGGGGCCCTGGTGGCCTATGGGTCGATCATGGCCGAGGTGGCCGCAGAACATGAGAACACCACCTTGATCGACGGGTCGACACTGCTCCTGGAGCGGGGCGGCGGCATGTTCATCGACGACTGTCACCTGAGCGATGCCGGTCACCGGTTCCTGGCCGCCACCCTTGCCAGGGAACTGCGACAACTGGGCTGGGTACCCTGAGAAGGCCCTGCCGGACCGGCTACGGTGTGCCCATGTTTCCGCTTCCGATATTCCTGGGCCTGGTGCTTGGCGGTTGCAGCCCCGAACCGGCCACGGTGACCGCTGACGCCGCTCTGCCGTCAGTGGCCCTGGTGCAGTGGTCTTCGACCACCTCTGGCAAGGCCCAGGTTCGGTTGGAGCGCGATGGCGCCGAAATTCTCACCACTCCCCTGGCCGACGCCTCGAGCACCGAACACCAGGTCCGGGTCGCTGGCCTTCTTCACGGGGTGGAACACACCCTTGTTCCTCTCCTGACCGATGACGAGGGCGGGCTGACCGAAGGGGAATCCGTCCACTGGCGTGCACCGTCAGCCCCCGCTGACCTGCCCCTCTTCCAGGTGGCGGTGACCAGTGATGCGCTGACGCCCGGCTACGTCGCCCTGCACACCCTGGACCGAGAGCGGGACGCGGTCGTGATCGTGGACCGCGAAGGCCGGGTCGTCTGGTACCTCTTTGTCGAGGAGGGCCTGGCCGTGCTCTCCGTGAGCCTCTCACGGGATGGCAAGGCGCTCTGGTTCGTCACCCACGCCACCGACTACGTGGAGACAGGAGCGACCATCCACCATGTGGCCCTGGATGGTTCCTTTCACCAGACCTGGGACCAGGCGCTCACTCACAGCGGCGTGGCAGAGACCCCAGAGGGTGGCTTTGGAACCCTGCGAAAGGCCAGTCGCAACCAGGACGACGAGACCCTGATCTGGGACGAGATCTGGGAGCAGGGAGCCGATGGGACCGACCGACGGGTCTTCTCCTTCGACGAGGCCTTCGAGCCAGAGTCCTTCTGCTACCACCAGGAAATCATCATTCCGTCGGACAGCGACGAGACGACCTCCTTTGACTGGACCCACGCCAATTCCCTGCTCCTCTCTCCCGACGAAGAGGCCTGGATCCTGCTCGTCAGGCACTACGACGCCGTGATGCGCATCGACCGGACCTCCGGCGAGATCGACTGGATTCTCGGGGGACCCTACGCCGACCTGAAGCTCGAACCCGCGACACCGCCCCTGGACCACGGCCACATGTCCTGGTACCGAGACGGCGAGATGCTGATCTTCGACAACGGCAACCACCGGGAACCGCCGGTCTCCCGCCTGGTCGGCTACGCCCTGGACGAAGAGGAACTCAGCGCCGAGCGGACCCTGGTCTGGTCCGACGACGAGCAGACCTTCTCCGAATGGCTCGGCGACGTGATCGCCCTCCCCCAGGGCACCCTCCTGAGCAGCTGGACCACCGCAGGACGAGTGCTGGAGACCAGTCGGGAGGGCGACCTCCTCTGGGAGTTGAATTCCGAGGCCTATACCGCCACAGGCAGGGTGGTCTGGCTGGAGGGCTTCTACGGTCCCGCGCCGGATTGATCGCCCGCGCGGTCGGTGCCCCCGGGCCGCCCCCCCATTCCTCGGCGCCGGCGTTGCTTTGGCGCTGTCGTCTCCTCTTCCTCGCCGTGCCAACCCGGAAGGCGGGTGAACTCGTGGCGGTCATCTTCCTTGAGCACCTGCACATGGGGCGGAGACTCTTCCCGGCCCCATGTCCGGACCGAAAATTTCTCGGGCGTGGGGACCAGTTCCGGCGGCGCGATGGCCTGGCGCCAGAGATCCCAGGTCACCAGGTTTCCCTCCACAGCGATCGGGGGGCCCAACATCTTGGAGAGTTGGGCCATGAGCTGGTCCAGGGCCTGGTCGATCGCAGTGAACGTCCAGCCCCCGGGAGGCTCCGGAAGACTGCGGACATCCATGGCCCCCCGGTCCTTGTGGAAGACGACCCACCGGAAGCCCTCGGCGCGGAGGAACTGGCCGTGTTCCTCCTGCTGCCAGTCGGAGGCCAATCCCGGGAGCCGCGCAGCTTCAAGCAGCCCGCGAAGAGGGTCCGCCTCTATGCGGCTCCAGTAGTCCTTGGGCCAGTGCAGCGGGGAACTCTCCCCCAGTCCCCCAAGGTGCGGGAGCGGGACCTCGAGCTGCCAGACCAGGTACCGCTGGTTGAGCGCAAAAGGCAGGTGGATGATGGCCCCCGGAGGCTGCTCGCCCATCCAGCGCACGGTCTCGGGGATCACCACCTCCTTGGATGTGAGGGGAAAAAGCCGCAGCTGTTGTAGACCCACAAATGCCAGCAGGCACCAGGCCACAGCAATGCCCTGTGCCCAGATGACCCGTCGCCTCTCCACGTGGCGGACCACGAAACCGATGGCCAGGACCACCGGCACCATGCCCACCGACATGGCACGGGGGGGGAACCAGAGCCGATCAAAGAAGGGCAACACCTCCATCGCGGCCTGGTAGGGCCACATCTGAACCACCGGAAACGCCGGGCCGAGAGCCACGGACGGCCCGATGCCCAGCCAGACGAGCATTCCCAGCACCCCGCCCCAGCGGGCTCGCTCAGGCCCCACAAAGAGCCACAGGATCACGCCCAGAGCCATGGCGGGCATGTCCAGCATCCAGGGCCCCGGCCCCAGAAACGGGATGCTGCCGACCTGTCCGGTCACCGCCTTGTGGGCTCTTCTGCCTGGGGGACCCGTGGTGTCTGGATTCAACGGGCCGGGAACCTCCAGGGCCTGGAACATGGAGAGGGCCGGCACCGCGACCAGGACCAGGCAGACACCCCCTGCCACTGCCACACGCCCCAACACGGCGCGCCTGTCCGTCGCCCGCCAGAGGCGGTGGACCACCAACCATGCAAAGGCCGCAGCCAGAAACCAGCCCATGAACCAGTAGGTCCAGGCCTGGGCAGCCGTGAAGAACCCCGCCAGGACCCCATCCCAGCGGGTTCCCTGGGGCCCGAGGCAACGCAGGAAGAAGAGCAGCGCCAGGGGCACGAAGGGCAGCATGGCCTGGGTGATGCGACCGTCTGCGAGTTCGAAGAGCACATAGGGGTTGAGCTGCCAGGCCAGGGTCGCCACGACCACGGCCAGGGGGGACCCCAGCACATGGCGGGCCAGGGGTCGAAAGGTCGCGGCATTGAGCAGCAAGACCCCGGCGACAAACCAGGCCTGGGAGTCGATGGGACCCAGCAACCACTGGAGGGGAACCGATGCCAGGGCGTCGACCAGGTTGCTGCCATTGGCGGCAAACAGGTCCTTGCCCAGCGGGTAGTACATCAGGTCCGTGGTGCGGGGGTCCTGTCCCGTGGCAATGCAGCGGGCCATCCACCAGTAGTGCCAGAGGGTCCCGGACAGGTCCACGCCATCGCCCACCACGCGGCCAGCAGGCAAGGCCCGCCAGACCGCACCAAGGGCCGCCACCGCGTAGAGGGGCCATTCAAACCAGGACCAACGAGGCCGGACCACAGTGAAGTCTACAGACCCGCTCTTCCCAACCCGGCCAGTTCATCGAGCAGGTGCACGTTGGCCAGAATGGCCTTCTTGAACACCCCCAGGTGCATCGACTCATTGGGACCATGGGCGGTGGTCTCAGGATCCATCACCCCGTTGAGGATGAGAGGCAGGCCCCCATACCGGCGGCCGAACAGGGCCACAAAGGGAATGGATCCTCCAACGCCCACCTGGACCAGTTCGTGGCCCCAGGAAGCCTTGTATGCTCGGTCTGCGGCTTCAAAGGCCGGGCCTTGCGGCGTGTACAGCCAACCCTCGCTACTCCAGCCCGCCTCGGAAACGCTCACTCGAACCCCGCACGGCGGGTCGGCCTGGAGCGCTTCGACCAGTTTCCCCATCATCTCCTCGGTGGTCTGCCCAGGGGCCAGGCGAACACTCAGGATCGCCGAAGCGTCGGTCCGGAGCGCGTTTTTCTTGACCTGGGGCGTGGGCAAGGTGGTCGCCACCACGGTGATTGCCGGTTGCCGCCAGAGCCACTCCGCCGGAGGTGTCCCGCGATCCGGCAGGGGTTCGACCCCATCCAGGACGTGGCCGCCCTTCCGCACCACCGTCGGGTCCAACGGAACAGACCAGGCCCCCTGGCGCCAGTCCTCGGGCACCGCCACCCGCCCGACCTTCATCCGGCCATCGTGATCGACCAGGCGGCTGATGAGCTGTACCAGGGCCAGGGAGACGTCCGGCACCATGCCCCCCCACAACCCGGAGTGCACGTCAGCATCCAGGGCTTCGACCTTCAACTCGACCTCGAGCAGGCCGCGCAGGGAGACGGTGAGCCCGGGCACCTCGGTGGACGGATTCTCACAGTCCGTGAGCACCATGACGTCCCCTTCGAAGACCTCGGGGTAGGTGTCCATGTATCGCTCGAGATTGGGGGAACCGATCTCCTCCTCGCCCTCGACGATCAAGCGCACATTGCAGGGAAGCTCCCCGCTGACATCCAGCCAGGCCTGCATTGCCGCCAGGTGGGAGACCCATCCGCCCATGTCGTCCGCGGCACCGCGGGCATAGAGGCGATCCCCCTGGATGGTCCCGACATGGGGATCTGTGCGCCAGTTCTCCCGAACCACCGGCTGCAGATCCAGGTGCCCGTAGACGACCACAGTGGGTGCATCCGGGCCCGCCTTGAGCCAC
>CAZMNK010000058.1:5585-31055 GCA_964567625.1 uncultured Enterobacterales bacterium
GGCCCCGTCGACCTCCAATACCCGGGCCCGGTCCAGTCCCAGGGCCTCCAGGTCATCCCGAATTCGAGCCGCCAGGCGACGCACATCCCCGGCATGGGACGGATCACAGGAGATCGCCGGGTAGGACAGGTAGTCGATCAAAAGAGACACCGTGTCCTGGAAGCGGGTCAGGGCAAGGGCGGCAACATCGTCGATCTGCGGATGGGGCATGGAGGCCTCTGCTGCAACGGGGGGGCAGGACTAACCAGGGTCAAGGGAACCGGGCGATCTCGGAATGCCGGCCGCTAGGGTGCCTGGGCCCGCTGCACCCGGGGAAGACAACCCTCGGCCGAGAGCCGGCTCAGGGTCGTCTCGATTGCCAACGCACCCCGGTCGATTCCGATGAAGCGACGGCCAAGCCGGTGGGCGGCCACACAGGTCGTCCCCGAGCCGCAGCAGGGATCCAGGATCAGGGCACCTGGCCGGCTGTGGGCGGAGATGATGCGCTCCAGGAGTGCCAGGGGCTTCTGTGTCGGGTACCCCGTCCGCTCGGCTGCCATGTTGTTCAGGCTCGGCAGGTCCCACCAGTCGGGGACCTTCTTGGTCTGACCAGCCATGCGTCGGGAGCGGGCCGGCACCCGAGGGGGATCAAAGGTCCAGTCGGAACCCCGGGAATACCAGAGGATCGTGTCGTGCTTGCGGGGGTAGTAGCGCGGACTGCTGCCACCCAGTCCATAGCACCAGACCAGTTCGTTCCGGAAGCCCGGACCGTGCCCATCCCCATCCCGGGCCCCGGCACCGAAGATCTCGTCGCAGAGCACAGCCACGTGGTGGGATCGCCGGTGGTCGCAGTGCACCAATACGCCGCCATCCGGCGCCAACATCTCTCGGGTCAACCAGAGCAGCTGTTCCAGCTCCGAGAGCCACTCTCCGGGGCCGGTGCGATCCGGGTAGGCATCCTGGCCCTTCCGGTCCCGAAAGACCCGCCCGGTGTCAAAAGGGGGATCGGCGTAGACCAGGTCGACCCGGCCCTTGAACTCCGGGAGCAGGGCCGCCATGACCGCCTTGTTCTCCCCGATGATCACCCGATCTTCCGAAGGAGTCCCCACGGTGACGGGATCCTCGGAGAGCTGGGCAGGAATCGAACCGGCGAGTTCAGGCGATCGGCCGGGCCACCCAAGCTGGACCTTTGGAACGAAATCGGGCACCTCGGCAACATAGCCCGCATCGCCCCCCCGCCCCGCCTGTGGGAACTCCGTCAAAACCCTCGGCACATGCGTGGTCCGATGGGAGCGATCCGGTAGGCTGCCGCCCCTTCCTCGCCATCGGAGCACCTGGGATGAGTGACCTCTACGACGACGACCCGGTCCCCGGGGACGACAACCGGAAGCTCGTCATGGTCCTGGTGGCCCTGACTCTCCTCACCCTCGGCATGGGCATTGGCTACATCGTCAACGCCATGACAAATGACTCCGTGAAGGTGGTCCTGTCCGAGCCAACCATCATCAAGCAGGAGTTGAGCGACGAAGAACTCACCGAACTCTGCGCCGACGAGACCCGCGACGAGCGCACTGCCCTGACCGGAGCCCAGGCCCGGGTGGACACCCTCCAGGAACAGCTCTCCCAACGAGAGACCGAGATCGAGACCATGCTTGGCCAGATGAAGAAGGACAAGGCGCGCTCCGCCCAGGCCACAGCCAAGTACCGAGAGATGGAGCAGAAGCTGGCCGATCAGGAAATGGCCATCGAGGATCTGACCATGAGGCTCGCCATGGCCGAGGCTGAGCGGGATGAGGCACTGGTCGAACTCAAGGAGACCGTCGAGGCACTCAATGACCAGATCATGGAGACCGAGACCGCCCGCAAGGTGGCCCGCAAGTACAAGCGCCAGTCGGTCCGCAACCTCTGGGCGGCCTTTGTGGCCGAGGGCAAGGTCGCCATCTGCGACCGCGGGAGTCGCAAGCGCCACGCCAAGTGCCACGCCGCAGTCGACGAGGCACTCGGGTCCAGTGTGAAGGACCGATTCACCCATTGCGTCAACAGCAACCAGGCCACGCCCGCCCTGGTCAAGGGAGAGCGCAAGACCGAGATGCCCCGGTTCGCCGTCCAGTTGAGTGAGGACAACCGCTTCACGAACAAGGGCTGGTACATCCTGTTCTGCGACCCCTCCTTGCCCGAAGCCGGCCTGGAGTAGGCACAGGCGCCCAAGTGCCCGGTCCAAACCGGACCGGCTTCCAGTCCTGGCTCCGGGCGGTCAAAACTCTTGCAATGTCAAATGGTCATCGAGAAAAAACCTTAGGTAGACAGCTCAAATACTCGAATCGCTTGACATTTTATATGCATCCATAGAGGATGAGCCGGGGCCTTCAGGCTCCATTCGCCGGTCCTTCCCCGGACTGCTCCCGCTCCCCGCTGCTGCAGATGCCGACATGCCTGAATTGAAGCTGACAACGTTGACCGCCCTGGAAACCACCCCCACTACGCCCGTCCACAGGCCACATGAGAGCCTCTCAGACGAGGACGAGACGACCGACATCCACGCGCCCCATGAACTCCTGGAAGCCGAGTCCGACTCGTGCCTGGAGGCGGAAGCTGACTCGGTGATCATTCCCCGTCGGAAGGAGAACTCCACCGGTGGCGAGCACCGACTCCGCGCCTGGCGGGAGATCTCCGAGAACCGCTACCAGGCCCGAAAGGCCGAAGAGGCCATCCTCTCAAGACAGCGTCAGAGGCGGATCCGCAAAGCCGCCATCGTCGCAGCCATCACCGGCGTCCTGGGAACCCTGGTTGCCACCAGTTCCGTTCTCCTTGGGCAGAGCCCGGAGACCACCCTCTCGGCTGCGGACGCCGTTGGACCCGTCTTTGCCGCACCTGCTGTGGCCATTGTCGTGTCGCCAGGTGACGAACCGATCCTCGAAGAGGTCGCCGAGAACAAGGCGGACGGTACCGCTTACGCCATCTTGGAGCCCACCACCCTCATCGCGCCCATGGCCGAGAGCACCCCGGTCCGAGAGACCCGCGGATCCGCCCTCACCACCGGCGCCTTTGATCCCCAGGTGGTGGACGGAACCCTGAAGACCTGGACACGAGACGACACGGCCTGGCTCCAGTTCGACTTCCAGGGCACCTCACCCCTGGAGATCCACTGGCTCGATGCCAAGGGACAGCAGGCGCTGAATCCCTGGATCTGTGACGGCATCATCAACCGCACCACCGGCCGTTGCTACGTGGGACGCACCCTCAGTCGCATCCAGATGGCCCTCCGCCACGGTGCCGAAGCCGGAACCTGGACCCTCCAGGCCTGTGCCCCGGAAACCGGCAACTGCAGTGACATCACGACCATCGAGGTTCCCGCGACCCTGGGCGGCTGAACCCCTCCCCGTTCAACGGGACAGCCAGCCTTCCATCGCCATCGTGATCTGTGCCGGGTCTTCGGCGCCACACTGCTCCCGAATGCTGTGCATCGAGAGCATGGCGCCCCCTACGTCCACGCACCGAATGGCCAGCCCCGCCGCAGCGATGGGCCCGATGGTCGTGCCACAGGCCAGGTCGGTCCGAGTGACGAAGTCCTGGACGGGCACTCCACGCTCGGCACAGATGCTCTTGAAGCGACCGGCGGTCTCGCCATCCGTGGCATAGCGCTGGGTGACATTCGTCTTGACCACCGGACCCCCGTTGAGCCGCGGCTTGTGTTCCGGTTCGTGCCGATCGACGTAGTTGGGGTGCACCCCATGGGCCATGTCCGCTGACAGCAGCCAGCTCCGAGCCGAGGCCCGCTCCAGGCCACCTGGGGCCTGGATCTCATGCCCTCGAACCAGCATGGTCAGCACATCCCGGAGCAGGGAGGAACAGGCTCCCCGCTCGGAACGCGAACCCACCTCTTCGTGGTCAAAGAACACCATGACTGAACTGCTGGCAGGCACCTGGGTCTGCCCAAGCAGGCTCTCCAGCGCCATGTAGCAACTGGCCTGGTTGTCCAGGCGCGGTGCGAAGACGAACTCCTCGTTCAGCCCCCCGATCACCGGTGCCTGGACATCGTGCAGGGACAGGTCCCAACTGACGATGTCGGCCGGATCGACCTGGAGTTCACCGGCCAACAGTTCCTGCAACGCACCAGGCGCCTCGGGATCCGGATCCCCGGTCAACCCCACCAGCGGCGCCATGTGCTTCTGTCGGTTGAGCTTGATTCCCTCGGTTCGAACCTCCCGCTGCATGTGAATGGCCAGGTTTGCCACCCGAGCCACAGGCCGATCCACCCGTACCAGGTGTCGTTCCGGCCCATCGGAACCGCGTACCAGAACCCGTCCAGAGACGCCCAGATCCCGGTCGGTCCAGGTGTGCAGCAACACACCCCCATACACCTCCACACCCCACTGCTGGTAGCCCTCGCAGATCACGGAGGGAAGGGGCTTGAGACGCAGGTTTGGAGAATCACTGTGGGCTGCCAGGATCCGGAATCCGTGGACAGCGGGGGCCTCGGTCCCGGCTCTCCAGGCGATGAGCGTGCCCCCACGAACAAGCATGCCGCCCTCCCCGGGTGCCCAGGCCCTGGGCGCATCCCCCAGATCGCCGTCGACGTAGCCGGCCGCCCTGAGCCGCGATGCACTCTCAGACACACAGTGGAACGGGGTAGGCGCCGCCGCAATGAAGTCGATCAGGCCCTGGGCATCGGCCATGTTCCTTCCTCCTTTCCGAAAACTACCCCAAGGCGCCGTGCTGTGACCGTGCCGACACGCTGAGAACCAGACCCGGGTGTTACAGCCGCCACACCATGACCGACCCTCTTGATCGCTACGAAAGCCCGCTCGTCCAGCGTTATTCCAGTCCAGAGATGGTCCGGATCTGGACGCCTCGGCACCGTTTCGGGACCTGGCGCCGCCTGTGGCTTGCCCTGGCCGAAGCGGAGCAGGCACTGGGTCTGCCCATCACGGATGCCCAGCTCCAGGCCATGCGATCCACCCTCCAGGACATCGATCTCGACCTGGCGGCCTCCTATGAGCGAAAGCTGCGACACGACGTGATGGCCCATGTCCACGCCTGGGGCGATCTCATTCCCGAGGCGCGACCAATCCTGCATCTTGGGGCAACTTCCTGTTTTGTCGGCGACAACACCGACCTGGTGCAGATCCGGGACGCCCTGGACGTGATCCTGCCCAAGCTCGCAGCCTGCGTCGCCGCGCTGGGGGACTTCGCCGAGGAGCACGCAGACCTGCCCACCCTGGGCTTCACGCACTACCAACCCGCTCAGCCCACGACCGTCGGCAAGCGGGCTTGCCTGTGGGCCCAGGACCTGTTGGCTGACCTCCAATCCCTGAGCCAGTTCCGCAATGGCCTTCGCTTCCGCGGGGTCAAGGGCACCACCGGCACCCAGGCCAGCTTTCTGACCCTGTTTGATGGCGACCATGAAAAGGTCGAAGAGCTCGACCGGCAAGTCACCAAGGCCCTTGGATTCGAGGACGCATACGTGGTGACCGGGCAGACCTACCCCCGCAAACAGGACCACACCCTCCTCGCCGCTCTGGCGGGTCTCGGCGTGACCGCTCACAAGCTGGCCACCGATATTCGTCTCCTGGCAAACCTCAAGGAACTGGAAGAGCCCTTTGGAAAGTCCCAGATCGGTTCCTCTGCCATGGCCTACAAGCGAAACCCCATGCGCTCCGAGCGCATCTGTGGCCTGGCCAGGCACCTGGTCACCCTGACCCAGGACGGTGCCTGGACGGCAGCCACCCAGTGGATGGAACGGACACTGGATGACTCCGCAAATCGCCGCGTGAGCTTGACCGACGCATTTCTCGCTGCAGACGGCCTCCTGGAGACCCTGCTCAATGTCACCCGGGGGCTGGTGGTCTACCCGGCGACGATACGCCGACGACTGGACGCGGAGCTCCCCTTCATGGCCACCGAAGAACTCCTGATGGCGATGGTCCAGGCCGGCGCAGACCGACAGGAGGTTCACGAAGCCATCCGAGTCCACAGCCAGGCGGCAGCCCAGAGGGTCAAGTCCGAGGGTGCAGACAACGACCTGCTCGAGCGGCTGCGCCAGGACCCGACTTTTGCACCGATTCATCCCTCACTCGACGCTCTCACAGACCCTTCCCGCTTCGTGGGCCGAGCACCTGAACAGGTACAGATCTTCCTGGAGCGAGAGCTTCGACCGGCCCTGGCGGTCTGGGGCGATCAACTGGACCTCACGGCCGAACTCAAGGTCTGAGCGGTTCGGCCACCCCGGCGAACCAGCACGATAACTGGCAAGTCCCCCACGTCTGTGTCGTTACAACGCAAGCACCGTGCCAGGGCGTGTGCAGACGTCGATCCGCCCCAGCAGCCAATCGAGCGCCTCTATTTTTTTCTGGATCTAATGATCGAGATTCCTGGACTGTTCGGTAAGATGTGTTCATTCATCGACCAAGGAGGGTCCATTAATGGATGACAGTCCGCCCGAGTCTCATACTCCGGCGACAATCTGGAGCAAGTGGATCCAGATCCCCTGAGACTGATGCCTCCGGGTCGACAGCACCCGGGACCTGAAAAAAGACCATCCATAGCCGCTCTCGCGGCACCAGGTCGCAGGCCCGCTCACGCGGCCCTGGACCGAATCTCCTTTATGGACCGCGGATGCGTCTTCAGGGATACCGGGCAGCACTGAGAATGCGCTGAGGCCAGTCCCGACCGCTCGTGCGGTAAAGATCCTTCCGTTCGGTTTCCGAGAACGCCCCTAAAGCGTCCTCGCACCGAAACTCCGATTGGACGCCGAACCCAATACCCTGTCTCCAAACGGGACCCCCATCAAGGGTCCCGTTTCCACGTTTTGAGACCTGGCACACGGCCAGTGAACCTTCCTTTTTCGAGGCTCTCAGCGACCGCTGTTTCTGGAAGAAGACTGTCAAGAAGTCCTGGTCGACTCCGTGATGTCCGCCGCTTGCGTATGCTCCATGGTGGCGATCGGAGTGCCAAGGATGGCTGAAGACCTTGCCAGGGCGGTGTGGGTCACCCTGAGAATCCAGGGAGTACCCACGGAGATTCTTCGTGATGCCACGACTCGCCGGCCCCTCCGAATGGCTCGGCTCAAGGTGCCCCTGGCCCCCCTCAGACAAGGGGGCTGCGCCAATTGTGGTGGCAACCGAAAGCTCACAATCACTGTGATCGCCCCCGGAGAAGCCCTGGACTCCAGCCCCAAGTGCCAGGATTGCGAGGTCTCACTCCGAGAGGACTACCGTTTCCACCTGAACCTGGCCCGACGTTTTCAGTGTGAGGACTTCCTGGAGGCCGCAGAGAAAGCCATCGCCTGTAATCGAAAGGTCGTGGCCCTGAAGCTCGTGACCGCTGCCTGGCACTGGGGCTCGGTTCCCGCGCTTGCTCGCTCCCTGCGACTGGACCGGCTTCGGGATCTCGGGGAACAGGACCTGAGCGAACAGGAGGCCCGGAACTGGTTCGATGAACCCAATGCACCGGCCTGGGTGGCCAGCCTCCTGGTGGACCTCCTGCTGCGCCGAGGCGCCCAGGAGGAAGCCTACAGCGTGCTCGACGAGGGGATTCGCCGGGATGCGGGGGACCGGATGCTGCGGTTGGAGCGCGCCGAACTGCACGATGAGCGCGGGCAGCGAACCGAGGCCACCGAAGACGCCATCTCCGTGCTGGGACGCAATGACCGCATCACCCGCGAGGCGATTCGCATCCTCCAGAGAATTACCGAGTCCTGGCTCCAGGAGGATCAGCCCGACACGGCGCTCCAGGTCTTTCAACTCGCAGCCCCTGCTTCTCACCGCGATGCGCAGATGTGCTTCCTGCGTGGCCGCATCGAGATGCTGTACGGGCACAGCTCCGAGGTGCGTCGCTGGATGATCCACGCGCTGACCCTTGACCCCGAACACGACCTGGCCCTCATCGTTCTGGAACGGGTGGAACGGGAAATGAACATCGCCTCGACAGCCCACCTGCGTCGAGAGCCCTAGGGACAGGCGGCCGCCACCTCTCCATCAAGCTTCTGCCAGGCGCGAGAATCGCCCCAGAGTTCGCCCAAGGCGCGATTGGAGTGCCCCGCCTGGTCACAGGCCCCCCGTGCCAGCAACCACCGAACAGCGTCCGACATCAGCCGCCAATCACCTGACCGTCCCTCCAGAGCCGCTGCCAGCTGTGCGACCGCATCCGGTGGCACCACCTCGGGATGGGCCTGCCAGAGTGCCAGGCGAGCTTTGACCGCGTCTGGGGCCACCCGTGGGGTTTGCGCGACCTCGGCATAGAGGGCGTCCGCCTGGGCAAAGCGACCCAATTCCTGCAACTGTTCGGCCCAGGCCAGCCCCGTACGTGGGCCACTCCGGGCCTCATACGCTTCTCGCGCCTTGCGGACCGCGTCGGTTTCACCCGGCTCGGCACTGGCCACGATGCCCTGGAATGTCGGGGCGCGACGACCGAGAGACCCGTGCGGCCCGACCTGGACCAGCATGCCCAGACGCCAGAAGGTGTAGCCCTCCAGCCGTCGATGCTCGACCACCTCCGCCAGCGGCCGGCCATCGTCTCGTGTGAGCCGGGCCCGCCAGGCCGTCCAACCCTCCCCGAGGGGCTCTGGCGGGGGAAGAAGCTCCAGCGGGCCATCACTGCGGCGAGACCAGAGAACCTCGAACGTCTCCGGCGTACGCCCTCCTGTGCTTCCCACCGAGGCAAAGACACCCTCCCGAGAATTGACCGAGGTCGTCCAGGCTCGAGCCCCCCCGATGGACGACGTGCGATCAGCCATCTCTCCTGGAATGGAGAGAGTCCAACCGTCCACCTGGACCGTCCTGGGAGGCCCAAGGAGCAGCCGGGGAACACGGTAGAGAGAGGCAGAAGCCACGGCTGGCATCACGCCGAGTACAAGCATCCAGACCACGTTGAGACGGGCCTGGTGTCCGCGACGGGACCGGGGAACCAGGCTCTCCGGCCGGACCACGAAGGTCGCCAGGGCACCCCCGAGAAAACCAAAGGCGTGTCCCGTGTGGCTGACCCCCTCCTGGCCCAGGGTGCCGGCCACCAGCACCAGCAACAGCACGATGGCACCGAATCCATAAAACCGGCGATCCGAGGACGGCAGGCGATCGTCAAACCGCAGACCGACCACCAACATCGAAGCCCACAGGCCATAGCCCAACACAGAGGAACCCATGACCGGCACGGACTCCAGCAACGCAATGGCGACGGTCCCGACCACCACCGAGGCCAACGCCACCACCCCGTAGCCACCAGCCCCAAGCGCCCGCTCGACCCGGAAGCCGGCATACCCGATGACCGCCAGGTTCGGAAACAGGTGTCGAGCCCCTCCGTGGGTCAACTGGGAGCGAAAGGCCGTGCCCCATCGACCCTCGAAGACCAGCGGATCCAGCCCCGTCAGTCCCGCGTGGAAGAACTCTCTCAGTGCCATCCCCGCCTCGCCCAGCATCGGGGTGAAGACCGTGGCGATCCCCTGGAGCACCCCGAACACGAGGATGCTCACTGTGACCAGGGACCCGAGCCAGGGCCAGGGCCCGGTCCGTAGCTGGGCCGAGAGCCGAGCACCGGGTGCATCCAGGGCCTCTTGCAGGGCGGGAATGTCCTCGACCCGGTCCCAGCCCTCGCCAGTCCAGGGTGGGTGATGAACTTCAGCAATCCCCGGAACCCTGCCCGCCCGCACGTCCTCCTGCAGGTCCAGCAACTGGACCTGGACCTCTTCGCCTCGCATCCGGAGCCGGGCCATCACAGGATCACTCTGACATCGGGTTCATGATCGGGACCGGCCACGTCTCCCCAACACGGGAAAGAGCGCGAACGGTCCTGGCGGATGACGGTGCTCACACCTCCAGCAGGATCCGCTCCGGTGACTCCACAAGCTCCTTGATGCGCTTGAGAAAGCTCACCGCCTCCCGCCCATCGATGATCCGGTGGTCGTAGGACAGCGCCAGGTACATCATCGGACGCACGACGATCTGACCGTCCACCGCCACCGGTCGCTCCTGGATCGCGTGCATGCCCAGAATGGCCACCTGGGGCAGGTTTAGGATCGGTGTGGACATCATCGAACCAAAGACCCCGCCATTGGAAATGGTGAAGGTGCCACCCTGGAAATCCGCCAGGGACAGCTTGTTCTCCCGGGCCCGGGTCGCCAGGGCACTGATGGTGGACTCGACCTCGGCCAGGGACAGCCGATCACAATCTCGAACCACCGGGACCACCAGTCCACGGGGAGAGGAGACCGCCACTCCGATGTCGTAGAAGTACTTGTACAGGACGCCATCCCCGTCGATCTCGGCGTTCACCGCCGGGTACTCCTTGAGAGATTCCACCGCCGCCTTCACGAAGAACGACATGAACCCCAACTTGTGACCATGGCGCTCGACGAATTGCTCCTGGTAGGCGGCCCGCAACGCCTTCACGCGGCTCATGTCCACCTCGTTGAAGGTGGTGAGCATGGCCGCCGTCTGCTGGGCCTCCACCAACCGGCGCGCGATGGTGCGCCGAAGAGGAGACATCTTGACCCGCCTGGTGGGCCGATCCCCGGCAGGGATCTCCGACACAGGAGCCTCCGGAGGCTTTCCCGCAGCCGGAGCAACTGGGGCTGCAGGGGCCGCCGCTGCGGTCTCCACATCTCTGGAGAGGATGCGACCCCCGACACCGCTACCCTTGACCGTGGCCAGGTCAATTCCCCTGGCGCTGGCTCGCTGCCGGGCCGCGGGACCGCTCTTGGCCGAGGATTCACCATCCCCGACTTCCAACGCCACCGCCTCCACTGCCACCTCGGTGACGGCCGGCACTTCACCGGGTTCGATGCGGGCGACTGCCGTGCCAATGGGGACCTCGTCCCCTTCGGCCACCAGGTGCTCCCCCACCACGCCACCCACCGGGGCCGGGACCTCCAGAGAGGCCTTGTCGGAGTCGACCTCGAGCACGGATTCACCCTCCGCCACGTAGTCCCCGGGTTGCTTGAACCACTGGGCAATGAACGCGGAAGTCACGGACTCCCCCAGCTGGGGAACGACGACGTCGACTGCGCTCATGGGCTCATCTCCAGGTCAAGGGCCGCGCTCACCAAAGCCTCCTGCTCTGCTTTGTGGACCTTGGCACTCCCTGTCGCCGGGGCGGCGGAAGGCTTCCTACCCACGTAGCGCGGCTGGCGATCAGGGGGCAGCAACCCCCGGATCCAGTCGCAGAACACGGGCCATGGACCCATGTTGCGCGGTTCTTCCTGACACCAGACGACCTCGGCGTTCGGATAGCGTTCGAACCCACTGGCCAGGGCCTGGAAGGGAAAGGGGTACCACTGCTCGACCCGGATGAGGGCCACCCGTTCCTCCCCCCGCTTCTCACGCTCCGCGAGAAGGTCGTAGTAGACCTTCCCCGAGCAATAGACGATTCGCTCGACCGTCTCGGGAGCCAGGTCAGCGGGATCCCAGATGACCTCCTGGAAGCTGCCCTGGGCCAGGTCCTCCAGGGTGGAGACACAAGACGGGTGACGGAGAAGAGACTTGGGGGTGAACACCACCAACGGTCGTCGAGCGTTGCGAATCACCTGGCGCCTCAACAGGTGGAAGAGGTTCGCCGGTGTGGTGACGTTGGCCACCTGCATGTTGTCTTCGGCGCAAGCCAGCAGGTACCGCTCGGGTCGTGCAGAGGAGTGCTCCGGGCCCTGCCCCTCATACCCATGGGGCAGGAGCATCACGAGCCCACTGAGTCGATTCCATTTCTGGTGGGTCGAGGTGATGAACTGGTCGATGATCACCTGGGCACCATTGGCGAAGTCCCCAAACTGGGCTTCCCACATGACCAGGGCCTCTGGGTAGTCCAGGGTGTAGCCAAACTCGAAACCGAGCACACCGGCCTCGGACAGGCTGGAGTCCACCACTGTGAACTGGGCCTGGTCCTGCCAGAGATGCTGGAGCGGGAACAACTCATCGCCGGTCTGGATGTCCGAAAAAACCGCGTGCCGGTGGGAGAAGGTCCCTCGACCACAGTCCTGGCCCGAGAGCCGTACCGGGTGTCCGTCCACGACCAGCGTGGCATAGGCCGCCTGTTCCCCCATCGCCCAGTCCACCGGGCGCTCCCCCTGCGCCACCGCCAGGCGCTGTTTGATCAACCGCTTGATCTTGGGGTGGGCCACAAACCCTTCCGGGAGGGTGTTCGCCTTGATCAGCAGGTCCTTGAGAAGGTCCAGGTCAAAGCCTGTGTTCGCCGCGTCCGAGAGCTTCCCGAGCGTGTACTTGTGCCAGAGCTCCTTGAGGGGATTGATGACGGGACCCGAGGGATCCAGGAGGTCATCGGGCGTCATGGGAGCCGCCATGCGGGAGCGGCTCTCCGCGTAGATGCGATCGGCCTCCTCCTGGGTGATGTGGCCCTGCTCGACCATGCGGCGGGCATAGGCCTGGCGCGGCGAAGGTCGGGTCCGAATGATGTTGTAGATCAGGGGCTGGGTAAAGCTCGGCTCGTCCCCTTCGTTGTGGCCGTACTTCCGGTAGCAGTACATGTCGATGACCACATCCCGGTGGAAGCGCTGGCGCCAGGCCACCGCGATCTGCACCACAGATGCCACCGCCAGGGGATCCTCGCCGTTCACATGGAAGATGGGAACCGCCAGCATGCGGGCCACGTCGGTTGCATAGGGCGTCGAACGGGACTCCTTGGGCGGGGTCGTGAACCCGATCTGGTTGTTCACGATCACGTGGATGGTCCCGCCGGTCTTGTAGCCCTCGAGCTCCGAGAGATTCAGCACCTCGGCCACCAGTCCCTGGCCCGAAAAGGCCGAGTCCCCATGAATCAGCAGGGGCATGGCCTGGGAAGGAGCGTCCTTTCCCTGCCGATCCTGCTTGGCCCGTGTGCGCCCTTCGACGACGGGGTCGACCGCTTCCAGGTGAGACGGGTTGAAGGTGAGCGAGAGGTGGATCGGGTCGCCCCGCAGGGTGTGCGTGTCGGCCGAATACCCCAGGTGGTACTTCACATCGCCCGATCCCTGGGTCGTGCCCCCTGTGTCTTCGAATTCGTTCACGATGCGCTGGACCGGCTTCTCCAGGATGTTCGCCAGGACGTTGAGCCGTCCCCGGTGGGCCATTCCGAAGATCAACTCCCGAACCCCTGCCGACGCCGCCTCCTCGATGAGCACATCCAGGAGTGGAATCAGCGTCTCCGCGCCCTCCAGGGAGAAACGCTTGGTGCCGGGAAAACGCGCGTGAAGGAACTGCTCAAATCCCTCGGCATCACAGAGCTTCCCCAGGATTCGCATTTCCATGGCGTGGTCCAGGACCTGGCGTTGGGACAGGGTCTCCAGCTTCTCGATGACCCAGAACTTCTGCTCCTGGTCCTGGATGTTCATGAACTCGGCCCCGATGGAGCTACACCAGGCCTTTCGCAAGGCCGCCAGGACTTCCCTTGGAGTCGTCTCATCCGGGAGACCGTGCATGAACTCCCCGGACACGGGCTGGTCCAGATCCGGGGCTTCCAGTCCCCACCACCCTGGGGTCAGTTCCGGGTGCTCGATGCGCTCCAGGTGCCCCAGCGGATCGATGTCTGCCAGCATGTGACCGCGAACCCGAAAGGCGTTGATGAGCTGAACGACCCGAGCCTGCCGCAGCGAGTCCACCCGAGCGGTCCCACCTGTGTCCGTTCCCGTACCCCTGGGGTTGAAGATCGAACGAGCCGGGATGTGCCTCGTTCCGTCGAGATCCTCGGGAGCGGGTGCGGGTCCAAGACCCGAGAACAAGGCACCCCACTCCGGGTCCACCGACCCGGGATCCGCGGCCCAGGCCTGGTACTGCTGCTCCACGAACCAGGCGTTGTCGCCCGTCAGCAGACTCTCGAGTTCCATGGACGCCTCCACCCAGATCCTTCCGAAGCACCGTGCTATTGCCGAGTCTATCGCCACCGGCACACGCCGCGGCTGCACAGAGGCTACAGGGGTGCGAGAATCCG
The DNA here is from genome assembly GCA_964567625.1 of uncultured Enterobacterales bacterium. Taxonomy (GTDB): domain Bacteria; phylum Myxococcota_A; class UBA796; order UBA796; family CAJQPC01; genus CAYFPX01. The sequence continues at coordinate 19,470 of CAZMNK010000058.1, forward strand.
CCTCCGCCCCCTGAGGACACTTGATGAGCATTCCAGAAGCCACGTTTCGCAAGTTGGTCGGCGAAGCGCTTCGCGACCTGTTCGAACAGATCGACAACCTGGAAACCGACGACATCGACCCACGGCTGGGCGACGGCCTGGTGGACACCCGCTTCGAGGATGACTCGGCCATCGTGCTCTCCCAGCAGGTGCCGGCACGGGAGTTGTGGCTGAGCGCCAACTGGAAGGCCTGGCACTTCGTCTTCGACGACGGGGAATGGAAGGAGCGCGACACCCGGGAACCGATGCTTCCCCTGCTCTCGACGCTCTTTGCAGAAAAACTCGGATTCCCGGTGTCGTTCCGCTGAACCGGCCGGCGCTGGCCATCGTCGGACTGGCCCTGGCCTTGCGTGTGCCAAGGGCCCTGGCCCGTTGGGACGAAGTGGCGTGGCAGTACGCCGCCTACAATCACCCGACCCTGGAAGCCCTGACCGAAGGCCGCCTCGGCGAGGCGCTGACCCTGTTCGCCGGGCTTCATCCTCCCCTCTACCCCTTGATCCACAGCCTCCTGACCTGGCTCTGGCCTGCGCCGGTGCTGTGGCTGGTGCTGAGCATCGCCGCCTCGACAGGGGCCGTGGCCTTCACCCTTCGCGGGGGTCGCCTGGCCGCCCTGCTGGTCGCCTGTGGTGCTGTCCAGCTCACCTATGCGGCCGAGGTGAACAACTCGTCCCTGATGGCTCTGGCCGTCGCCGGGATCTGGTGGGCGCGGGATCGGGTGGCCCAGGGCCATCCCTGGTGGGAACTGGCAGCGATGGGAATCCTGGGTGGTTGGACCCACGGACTCGCCGGCTGGGCGGCCGTGATCGCTGCCCTGACCCTTGGCCCCGGACAGGCCCTGCGAATCGGGGCGGTCATTGCCGTGGGCATCTCACCGCTCGCGCCAGGCATCCTCGCCCTGGCCACCGAGCCCGGAAACTTCCAGCAACCTCCCTTCAAGCTCGGCCTCATCGCTTCCGACGTCTGGGCCCGGTTTGGGGCCTGGTGGTTGTTGCTGCTGCCCCTGGCCGCCATGGGGGCCCGCCAGAGACCAGCACTGGCCCTGGGCCTCGTGGCCACCGAGGGCCTGGTGGTCACCCTCCAATGGGTGGGTCTTGCCGCACCCCACCAGTTCCCCTACCACCTCGCCGCCGGGATTCCCCTGGCATGGCTGGTCGGGGCCGGGGTCCAGAACCTCCATCGCCACCGGACCCGGGCATTGACCCTGGCACTTGCCGTCGCCGGCCTGCAGGCCCTGGGCAGCCTGGCCCTGGACCTCCGAAGTCTCGCGGGAATCGTGGGAGACAGCCCTCGTGCCATCGACCTCGCGCTGGCCGAGGCCGCCCCGGGAGACGCCATCGTGCTCCTGGCCCCCTCCCGGCTGCCGGACGACGACAAGCGGGGAAGCTCACCGGTGCTGTGGCGGATCCCCCCCTGGCAGGCCCTGCCTCCTGTGACGCCCTATGCATTCGACCCAGCGGACCACCGGCATGGACAACCACGAGATGCCTCTGGCGTGGCCATCTACGTCCACGATGAGCCTCGCGACACGCTGGAGTCCCTGGTGGCAGCCCATGCCCGAACCTGGGTGGTGGTCTATGAACACCGAGAGGATCCGCGGTACACCCGGGAACTCGACGAGCGCCTGGGCCCCGGGGTCACCATGGGTTCCGATCGCCTGCATCGACTGCCCTGAGCGCCAACAGGACCGATCCGGCTGACTACTCCCAGGTGCCCTGGGGTTCCAGGTGGTCCAACAGCTCCCGGGCCCCCGTGAGATCGGCCGAAAACTCCGCCCACAGAGTGTCGATGACCGCCGGGTCCGCGGTCTCCATCAGGTCGTCAGCCTCGGCGGGATCGGCCAGGCGATCATGCAGCCGCAAGGTGCCATCCCAGGTGTAGGACAGGCGCCACTGTTCCGTCTCCACCGAGTGACGTGGCACGCCATCTGCCCCGGTCTCCTGCAGCCGGTAGTGGAACATCAGCCGAGGCCGATCCGAGGGGGCTTCACCGATGGGCTGGCCGGTCGCCTCCGGCAGTGAGAGACCGTAGAGCACCCCCAACGTGACCGCCAGGTCCTGGTGGGTCGTGCGCTCGGACCAGCTACCCGGCTGGAGGTTCTCCGCCCAGAACCCTGCCAGGGCAGCGGTCTCCTCCTGGTGCAGGTGATGTCCATGAGCCCACCGCCCCCGTTCCAGGTGCTGCTGCCCGTGATCGGAGACCAACAGCACCAGGGCGTCTTCCAGCAACCCCTTCCCCTCCAGCCCTTCCCACAACCGGGAAAGTTCATGGTCCCAGGAGCGGATCTCGGCCCGGTATTCAGCCTGGGCCCAGGCCTGGATGGCCAACTGTTCGGTCTCCGGGAGGGTGAACCAGTCCCCCTCCAGGCGCTGGATGTCCACCGGGTCGTTCAGGTCATAGGCAATGTCCTCGACCGGGTCCCGAAAAGCCTCTGGGGCCTCGTAGGGCTCGTGGGGATCCATGTAGTGGACCTGGAGAAGCCAGGGCTCGGGCAGGTCCTCGGTGAGGGACAGGCCCACATCCGTGATCGCCGCCCCCGGCGCAAAAGACCGGGCCTCCACCACCTCGAACCCCCTGCCCAGTGGCCAGTTCGACGCCGGCTCCAGCCATGGATTCGAGGTCACCAGCCGCCCGGTGAAGCCGACCTCCTCCAGGGCCTCGGGCAGGGTATCGAGTCGCCTGGGTGTGCCTGGGACCTGGTCGTCGCCGGACTCCACCACAAAACCCAGGTCCAGTGGACGGGCCCCGGTGTAGAGGCAATGAAAGCTGGGGGCCGTCCAGTTGCTGCAGCCGGCGTGGTCCTCCAGCACCAGACCCGACGCGAGCAGCCCATCGACAAAAGGGGTGTCCTCGGTGCCCGCATAGCGTCCCACGGTGTCCCGGCGAAGGGTATCGACCGAGATCAGGAGCACGTTCGTGGGTGTCGGCCCATCGAATTCCAGCAAGGCCACTTCCGCGGGTTCCGAGGAGCGACATGCCAGCAGAAGCCAGAGCATGCCCGCAGCTTACCCGCGCGTCAGAAGCCTCCCCAACGATAGAGCGACTCACATCGATCCTGCACCCAGTCCTCCGTGACATCCTGGTAGTAGAGCACCGTCTCGTAGGTGAACTCCCGGCGCGGGTCCTCGCGCACATAGGGGTTGATGAGGTCGATGGTCTCCCTCACGTCATCCAACAGTTCCGAGCCCGTCAGCGCGAGATTGTTGCTGCCCTCCACGACCTCGCAGACCTCGTCCAGGGCCGTGTAGAGCCGCTCACGGCACCCCAGATCCGCCTTGCAACACGCCCCCAGGAGCCCTACAGGCTGGCTGATCGGGAGATTCTGGTAGAAGGGCTGGTCATGATCCCAGGGCATCATGATGGCCCGACCGTCCCGCCCGGGATCGAAGTACACACGGTAGTTATTGCTGTTGTAGTTGTAGCCATCCCACTGGCCGACCCAGATCTCCATCGCCCAGAAGCTCAGCCAGTGGTCGAAGTCCAGGACACCATTCATGGTCTCATCGAAGTCCTGGCTCCCACAGCTTGCTTCCACGGCTGCCGTGATCCCGTGGATGTCCTCCAACCCCACGTCGGTCCCCTCGTCGAGGTCAAAGTACTCCTGGCTGGTCTGTTCGAAGTCCACGAGGACATACCAGGACCAGTCGTCAGCCAACCAGTAGTCGCCGTCGTACAGGTTGCCGCCGGGCTCCTCGAAGTGCTCCTCCAGGAACCGCTTGTCGTAGTCCTCGACCAGGGCGTACAGCCCGTAGTCCTCACCGTCGACGGTGACCCAGACATAGCCCACCCGGGGGGCCGGAACCCCGGCGAGCCGGTAGGTGTTGTAGGCCACGCGATCGTGCAACTGAGCGCCATCCTGGACCATGTTGTTGATGTTGAGGTGGGTCAGGCCGTACAGCGTCTGCGCCTCGTGGAAGCGGTTCACATCGATCTTGAACCCGGCCTTCCCTGAGAGACTCCGGAAGCTCCCGTAGCGACCCTTGAGGCGCACCCCGACCCCGGTGAGCAGCCGGTCGTCGAACACCACGTCCGTCTCGACATGGTCGTAGGGGTCGGATCCCAGGGCGCTCTGCAGCTCGGGTCCGAGGGTGATCGCGAGGGTGTGCACGCGCTCCAGGCTGAAAAGCTGGTCCGCCGGGTCGACCACGCCGGGAAGGCTCTCCACCTCAGCCGAGTCCCCAGGCCCGGTGGATCCGCTCCCCGTGTCCGTGTCCGACGTCGACGCCGTGTCCACCGTGGTCGTCGAGACCTCGTACTCCAGGCTCCCGCTTGCACCCGAGGTACAGGCCATCAACCCACCCAGTGCAACGCTCCAGAACCGCATCAAGGACTCCGACTCTCCACAGGGTGAACCACCTTCACCCTGGGAGCAAGCCCTTCCCCTTCTCCTCCACTGCCCCCGGCCATCCGCTCGAACAAGGAGCCGCCCTCAGGGCAGACGTCGCAACAACTTTCCCGTCGCCGTCCGCGGCAGGGACTTCACCACCTCCACGCCAAGGGGAAGTTCCCGGGGAGGGACGTGCCGGCGAAGCCACTGGAGCAGATCCCGCTCCGTCGGCTGTGAGCCGGGCAAGGCCACGACCCGGGCCCGGGGCAGCTGTCCCAGACGGGGGTGGTCCTGGCCGTAGACGAGGCTCTCCGCGACCTGGGGATGCCGGTTGAGCACATCCTCCAGTTCCACCGGGAAGATCTTCACGCCGCCGAAGTTGATCACCGCCTGCTCTCGCCCCAGCAGAACCAGGCGACCGGCTTCGTCAAAACGGCCGAGATCCCCGGTGAGGAACCAACCGCCATCGAGCACCCCATCCCGCGGCTGCCACGGCGAGACATAGGCGTCGAACATCCCGGGACCGCGCACCACCACCCGGCCCACTCCCTCCAGCGGGTCCAACAGCTTGACCTCAAAAGCCGGCAGAGGGACTCCCACCGTGCCCGGGCATCCGTCCAGATCGATGCAAGGCAGGCCCACCTCGATGATGCCGTAGGCCTGGCCGAGGGGAACCCCATGTCTGGCCAGGAAGTCCCCGGGTACGGCAGACGCCAGGGGAGCGGTGGTCGAGAGCGCCAGGCGCAAGCCCGACAGGGACCCGACAGGCGCTCCTCCTGCCAGCATTCGCAGGTGATGAGGGGCCCCAAAAACCACCGTGGCCCGGCCCGCCTGTGCTGTCTCCACCATCTTCCCCGGCAAGGCTTGTTCCGGCAGGAGCAATCGTGCCCCCACAGACAGAACCAGCAGCACCGAGACGACAAAGTGGTGGGCCATGTCCAGGGGGAAGAGCACACCATCCTCGGCCCCGAGCCCCAGGACCTCGTTGGCGGCCCGGTGCCGGGCACGGATGCTCTCATGGGTCAGAGCCACCCCCCGGGCCGCGTCCGTCGTGCCCGAGGTGAACCGGATGAAAGCCAGCCCATCCAGGTCCTGGGATGGGGGTAGAGGATCGCGTTCAGGCCGCCACCAGGCCAGATCCTCCTCGGACCGGAGAATCCCCTGCTCCAAGGCCGGAACAGACCCGACCTTCCCGACCCAGCCCACCACGTCCAGCTGTTGGGCGACCTGGGCGCAGCGATCGGCCGAGGCTCCTGCCTGGAGAGGCACGATCACCGCCCCCAGGTCGAGGAGTGCCAGGGCATGGACCACGTAGTCCCGCCCATGGCCCCCCAGGAGACCGACCCGTTGCCCGGGCCCAAAGCCTGCGGCCCCCAGCAAACCAGCGGTCCGCTGAACCCGTTCCCAGAGCTCCCCTCGCGTCCAGACCCGCGTGCCGCCGACCAGGGCCACTGCACCCGGTTGCTCGGCCGCCCGCTCGGCGATGGCGACGGTGATCCCTTGCACTCAGAGCTCCGGCCAGGCCCGCCAGGGCTGTATCGCTTCAGCCGTCACCCTTCCTTTCAGTGCCCGAAGAGCAGCAGCCGTTCCCGCAGCCTGGCCGGTCTCCAGGCAGCCACCAAGGACCCGGATGGACCCCAGTGCTTCGTGGCTGGCTGACACACAGCGCCCCCCGAAGAACAGGTCATCCCGGTCTGCGGACCAGAGCGCCCCCAGGGGAACGTCATAGGACTCCCCGGAGATCCGGCGAACCTCCTGGCGATCGGGTTCCGGCCAGAGTTCCACCGGCCAGGCGCCCAGAGCCACCCCCTCCGGGTGCGATGCCCCGGCCAGCACGGACCCCAACTCCAGCCTTTCCCGGCCCAATAGCCGCCGGCTCTCCCGGACCCCCAGGATCGCCGGGCGATGAATCCATCGAGCCCCAGAAAACCCGGCCACCGCCTCTCGAAGGACCGTGAACCCACTCTCCAGACAGGCCAGACCTTCCTGGAGTAGAGCGCTACGGACCGCGGGGTCCAGGGGGTCCCAGGACTCGGGCGGCGCCATGTTCATCTTGAGCAGGGCCCGCTCTCCCGCCGGGTAGACCCGCAGGTGTTTCAGGCGCAAGGGCACCCTGCCCTGGTCCACGGCCCGGCCCAGGGCAAGGAGGGACCGGGCACCCCACAGGACACCCTCCGGCAAGGGACCCACGATTCCGGAGACCGCCGGCACCTGGAGCTCTGGCCGCTCGGACTGCTGCCAGCGAACATCCAACAGAGGACCGGTCACGCCATCGCCACTGCAGTCGACCCAGGCCCCCGGCTTCAAGGCCGCCACGGCCTCCCCATCCAGTGCAACGCCGGTCTGTACGACCACCTGGTTGGCCTCCAGCAGCCCGAGGAGCAAGGACTCCCAGGCTTCCAGGAGAAAGGGCTGCACCCAGACCTCGTCGATCCGCCTCGGGGCACCGCCTCCGGCCTTCTGCAAGGCCTGACCGACCCGCATGCTGAGGCCATTCCCCAGCCACTCGGACTCCTCGGCCTGTTGGAAGACCCCGCATAGAACCGAGAGCACCGCCCGCACGGCAGTGCCACCCAGCTTCGGCGCCGCTTCGACCAGGAGGGTCCGGGCACCCATCCGACCGGCCGCCGCAGCGGCAGCGACCCCTGCGGCACCACCTCCCACCACCACCACATCCCAGGAACGACTCATGCCGCGGTCAGCAAGCGCTCGCCGGGCGCCCCCAGAAGGAAGCCGCCGGGCAAGGCACAGGGCATCCCCGATGGCTGCTGGAATGTCCGAGGCCAGCTGCGCCAGGGTCTGGCGGCACACCGCCTGGCAATGACAGAGCTTTCTGCCCCGCTGAGAACACGGCCCGGTGAGGCCATCAACCCTGGGAAACCCGGACCAGGGCCGCAGCCAGGTTCTCCACGGTGGCCAGGTTCTCCTGGGTCATCTCCTCGTCGGGAAAGACAATCCCGTGCTGTGCTTCCACCGCCATCAGCATTCGAACATAGGACATCGAGTCGACACCCAGCGGCGCCAGCGGCGTGTCGTTCTCAAAGGCGACTGAGGCATCCAGGACCTGATCCTTCAACACGGTTCGAAGGGTGGCGACGATCTGGTCGTGGGCTGAACCCATTCATCGACTCCAGCGTGGGTCCCGCGCCCTATAACGGTCACCTTGCGGCCCGCGCCCGGTCCCTCGACCGAGAACCCCGTCAGTGCCCGGCCTGCTCCCCCCAGAGCTGCTCCAGCCTGCGGTCCCGACCACAACCCTTGCGGTATTGAGCGTAGCGAGCAGGGTTCGTCCGGTAGAAGTTCTGGTGGTAGGCCTCAGCGACCCAGAAGGTATCGGCCGGCAGGATCTCGGTGACAACACCATCACCCAGCGTGGACTGGATCTCCACCTTGCTCTGTTCGGCCAGCTTCCTCTCCGCAGGATCGGACGTGAAGATGCCCGTCCGGTACTGGTCTCCCTTGTCGCAGAACTGGCCTCTGGCATCGGTCGGATCGACGTTGTGCCAGAAGACCTGGAGCAGTTGGCTGTAGTTCACCCGGCCCGGATCGTAGACCACCCGGATCGCTTCGTAGTGACTCGTCCGGTGGTTGGCGACCTGGCGGTAGGTCGGCATCTGCTCGGTTCCGCCGGTGTAGCCACTGGTGGTGGAGAGCACCCCTTCGACCTGGTCAAAGGGCTTCTCCATGCACCAGAAGCAGCCGCCGGCAAAGATCGCTTCCGCCTGTCCCGAAGCAAGCGGTGGCGCGGGATCGGTCCCCGGATCCTGGGCCGAGACCCCGGGTCCGAAGCAGGACAGGAACAGTCCGGCGCCAACCAGGAAGACAAGGGTGGTGAGGTTCTTCATGAGTTCTCCCACAGCGACTGTTTCAACCTGCTCGTGAGCCCCCTGTCCATGGTTCCCCCGGATGCCCCGGGGCGCCAGTGGCGAGGTACTCAGAGACCGAGAACCCCCCGGACGGCGTTCACCACCTGGCCGTGGAACTTGCCGTTGGTCACCACCACACCCTTGTTGTTCGACAGACCGCGCCCCAGGGAGAAGTCCAACGGCTCCCCCCGCACATCGGTCACGGCACCACCGGCCTCGGTGACGACCGCCACCCCGGCGGCGTGATCCCAGATCTTCTCCACGTAGTCCTTGCGGGTGGGCAGGCGCAGGTAGATCGAGGCGTCCCCCCGGGCGACCGCCGCGTACTTGCACTGACTGTCGATGCGGAAAGGGGGACGGGTAATGCCCAGTTTTTCCGCCACCTGGGCACTGTGGCCCTGGGAGGTGTGGCCACTCTCCACGGACTCACAGATGCGAGCCTGGGAGGTGTCGGCGACCCCGTCCACCCGCACGGTCACCTCGGCCGGGTCGTCCAGGGTCCGCAGGGTGGCTCCCTGGTCCTTCACCGCGATGAACAGACAGCCCTTGCCCTGTTCTGGCGCCCGGGCATCGTGGGGCAGGTTGGGGCAACCCAGCACACCCAGGACCACCTGGCCATCCTCGATGAGGGCCAGGGCCACCGCATACTGCTCCAGCCGCAAAAAACCCTTGGTTCCGTCGATGGGGTCGAGCACCCAGTGCCTGCCCTGGCCGCCGCCGCCATAGGTTCCCCGGTCGATGGCCCCGAGCACCGTCTCTTCGGACAGCCCTGGGAGAACGGTCTCCACAGCGGCCAGGACCTTGTCCTTCAGCGCGACGTTCTCCGGCTGACGCAGGGCGTCGGCGTCTTCCTCTCCGACCAGGGGAATGTCCGGAAAGGCCTGGGCCAGGAGATGGCTCACGATCGCCTGGGCCGCGAAGTCTGCGACCGTCACCGGTGACCGGTCCCCCTTCTCCAGGGAAGTTCCAGCGACCAGGCGTTGCTGGACGGCGGTACAGACGCGGGAAGCGGCGATTGCGGCTTCAAGCGCCTCGGTGCGCTCGGTACTCAGGGACATGGCTGACTCCGAAAAAGCAGGCCGTCGCCTGTATCCAGGTCCCCATCCTGAGGCCCCCTCACCCGACTCGCCAGGACAACTCCCGTCACAGAATGCAATTTTCACCCACAAAGGACCCCCGGGGGCCCCTTCAGAGGCCCTATACTCATCCGCCACCAGGGACGGCTGGCGAGCGGGAGTTGGGGAGAATGGGCAAACAGGATCGGAAGAAGCCTGGCATCGCTGCACCGGCAGCGACCCAGACGACGCCGATCGTTCGCAGCCCCAAGCAGGACCAGGTCCTCCGTCAGCTTCAGCAACGCTTTGGAAACCAGGTCGTCGATCGGCTGCTCCTGGACGCGCCATCCGATGCCTTTGAGCACTACCTGGCCGATCTCCTTGCAGCGGAGAGGGCCACGGGCGAGGACTTTACGCCCTACCTGCCCGGCCAGGCGCCCCAGGAATGGGCCCGGTTTGCCCAGTCCTGGTACCGGGTGCTCTGGGCCGAACGGTCCCAGGCGGAACCAGCAGCCCTGGAGGTCGACGCGCCTCCGCCTGCCATGGAGCCCCAGGAGCCCGCGACCATCGAGCCCGTTGCCCCCGTCCAGCAGGCCCTGCCGGACACCCCGGAGGTGGAAAAGAAGGAGTTGGCCAGGGGAGGTTCCGACCCCGGGGATGACAACCCGGTGTCCGACGGAACCACCGTCGCCTTTGGAGGCCTGGCCCTTCGCAAGGCGGCCGGTTCGGATGGACCGGACTTCGACAATCCCGCAGAGCTCGAGGCCTGGTTCCAGGACTTGCAGACCCGGAGTGGAAGTGGCCGGCCCCTGAGCGAAGCCGAACAGGCCTTCCTGTCCCGAGTCCACGGCCAGAACTTGAGCGAGGCCCGCATCCACGAAGGGTCGGCGGCCCAGAGGGCTGCACAGCAGATCGCCGCCAGGGCCTTCACCGTCGGCAGCGACATCTGGATGGGCGAGGACGCTGACCTGCGCTCCAAGGAAGGAGCACGGCTCCTGGCTCACGAGGCCACACACGTCATCCAGAACACCACCGGCCGTGGTGCCACAGGCTCCACCCGAGTCAGCGAGCCCGGCCAGCCCCTGGAGCTCGAAGCCGAGTCCGCTGAACAGGTCGCCGACCAGGTCTGGGAGCAGCGCCGAGGCGCCTGGGCCTTCGTCCCGCCCAATGGGCTCGACTCCCGGTCCGAATACCTGGCCGACTGGATGTTGGGGCAGCTTCCCAACAACGTGGGCCAGGCGCCCAGTGTCCTGGTTCGCGAAGGGCTGCGCTCCCTGCTGACCCAGAAGGCCCAGCGGCGTCTTGGGGAGGCCCGCCTGACCCTCCAGTCCGGCCTGGCCGATGACGTCTACGCCACCGAGCAGGATCCGATCCGCGGCGAACTCTCCGCCCTCGCCCGACAGGTCAGCCACGCCTCCGCCGAACGAGAAGGTCTGTTGTTCCTGCTCCAGGTCGCTGGCAGCCCCAGCATCGAGGAACTGGCCGGGCTGGAGAAGAACTTCGCCCCCTACCCCGGATTTGCTGACCAGCTCGCCGCAACCCTGGCCTCACTGACCGGGGAGGACCTGGTCGCCGACGCCGTGCAGGGCAGCGACAGTGCAGACATGGAGGTCGACCCCCAGCGGGGCCGAGCCACACTGGACCTGGTCCGCCAACTGGCCCCCCAGTTGGGCCTGTCCGCCAGCGGCGTCGACGTCCACACCGACCAGGCGGCGGCGGAGAAGGTGCGTGGCCTCGGTACTCGGGGACTGGCGGAAGATGGTGCCATCTACCTGGACGATGAAGCCTTTGAGCCGGGAACAGCAGACGCCCGCGGCCTGGTCGCCCACGAGTTGACCCACATCGCCCAGGAGGGCCTTGCGCCAGCCACCCACGTCAATCCCGGGTGGGCCGCAGAGGCCGAAGCTGCAGAGACCGCCTGGCGTGCGGCATCTGGGGGAAGTCTCTCGGCGCCGGAATTCGGATTGCCCACCGGACACGTGGCGGCGGAAGGCGGCGTGGATGCCTCGGGCGTGGTGGCCTCGTTCAATGCCAAGCAGACGAGCGTCCAGGGACAGTCGGGCGGAATCGCCCGACCCCAGGGGGGGCCGGCTGGTGGTCAGGACCCCAATGCCAGCGAGGACAGTGAGCGCAAGCTCGAGCAGTACGAGGATGGCGTCGACGGCATCTGCGAGATGATCGAGGATCTCGACGCTTTCGACGATCTCTGCGAAGCCATCGACGATGACGAACCCACCAGCCGTCACCTCAACCGGGTCATGGCCAACGAGCATGCCGGCCGCCTGCCGAAGATGTGGCAGGG
>CAZMNK010000059.1:0-7143 GCA_964567625.1 uncultured Enterobacterales bacterium
TGATCACCGAGATGATCATCGAGGGTCACAACGCTGCGGAGTTCCTGGGTCGCCTCGTCCTTGAGAAGCTCGGCTTCGGCTTCGGCTTCCGCCAGCTCGCGTTCCAGTTGCTCGGTGTCCGGTTCAGGCGAGGAAGCTCCGGGCCCGGTTGGCATGGAAAGGCCACTGCCCATGAGCACCGCCAGGTCCCGTCCGACGCCCCTGGCCTCGCAGTCTGCGTTCGACCTCGCCTCGGCCAACTGTGCCCGGATCGCCGACAACTCCTCTGTCGGACCCAGACGGCCGATCACGACCCCCACCAGAATTCCCACCATGCCCACCAACAGCCGTCGCATCTCGAACCTCCACTGCCCAGTCCAAGGGTATCTTCCGCACACCGGACAGGTTCTGGTACACCCCAGGCTTGTCAGGGCTTGCATACGGGCGTACGTGCGGCCCATGGCTCGCCCCAAGACCCGCTATCGCTGCTCCTCTTGCGGCCAGGTCTCCCTGAAGTGGGGAGGACGCTGTAGCGCTTGTGGCGAATGGAACACGCTGCAGGAGGAGACCTCCTCCGCGTCCAACCCATCGGGCCCGAGCAAGGCACGCACCGTCACCCCCACACCGCTCCAGGAGGTCGTGCTGGGCGGGGGTGGTGAGGTTCGTCTCCGTGTCGGCATCGGTGAGCTGGATCGCATCCTTGGTGGAGGGCTTGTGGCAGGGTCCCTGGTGCTCATCGGCGGTGATCCAGGGGTCGGAAAGTCGACGCTCCTGCTCATGGCGCTGGACGCACTCGGACGACGAGGCCTCTCGACGCTCTACGTCACCGGCGAGGAATCCAAAGCCCAGATCCGCCTGCGAGCGGACAGGCTGGGCATTGCTGGAGACGGGCTGCAACTGCTCGCCGAGACCGACCTGCCCGCTGTGGTCGAGGCGGTCCGCCGGATGAGACCTGCTGTCCTGGTCATCGATTCCGTCCAGACTCTCCAGGACCCGGACCTCCAGAGCGTGCCCGGTGCCGTCTCCCAGGTCCGCGAGGTCGCCGGCAGGGCCATGGAGTTGGCCAAGGGCGAAGGCATTGCCACCTTTCTGGTCGGTCACGTGACCAAGGAAGGCGGGCTCGCAGGACCGCGCCTGTTGGAGCACCTGGTCGACACCGTCATCTACTTCGAAGGCGATGGCCGCTCGAGCCTGCGCATGCTCCGAGCGATCAAGAACCGCTTCGGCCCCACCGGGGAGACCGGCCTCTTCGAGATGCGGGACCGTGGACTTGTCGAGGTTCCTGACGCCTCCGCCCGCCTGCTCCAGGAACGGGTACCCAGCGCCTCTGGGACCGCGGTGGTGGCGGCCGTGGAGGGCAGCCGTCCGGTACTGGCCGAGGTGCAGGCCCTGGTGGGACCTCCAGGACTGGGCAGCCCCGCCCGCACCGCCGTCGGCCTGGATCGAGGTCGGTTGATGATGCTGCTCGCCGTGTTGGGCAAGCTGGGCCTGCCCATGGGGGAGCGCGATGTGTTCGTCTCCGCAGCCGGCGGCCTGCGCCTGGTGGAGCCGGGCGTCGACCTGGGGCTGGTGGCCGCCATCGCCAGCAGCTTTCGGGATCGCCCCCTGGACGAACAGGCCCTGGCCTTTGGCGAGGTGGGCCTGGTCGGCGAGATCCGCGCCGTGGGTCATCCACAGCTTCGGCTGAAGGAGGCCGCACACCATGGCTTCCGCCGGGCCATCGTGCCGGCCAGCGGCGACATCGAGCCTCCACCGGGACTGGAGCTTCTTCGAGTCCGGACCGTGCGAGAGGCGTTGGACGCCCTGCTGACATGAGCCTCTATGAGCGCTACCGGTCAGCGCTGGGCGGCGAGCCATTGCCCTGCGCCTTTGTGGACCTGGACGCCGTGGAACGGAATCTCGAGACGCTCCTGGCACCGGTCCGCCAGAGTGGCAAGACCCTGCGGCTGGCGTCCAAGTCCCTGCGCTGCACCGCCTTGATGCGGCACCTGCTGGATCGCGGTGGCGACACCATGGCAGGCGTGATGTGTTTTTCGGCCCCGGAAGCCGCCTGGCTGGTGGCCCAGGGCTTCGACGACCTCTTCGTCGCCTACCCCACTGGTCAGCCCTCGGACGCGGCGATCCTGGCCCAGGCCAATGGGGGTGGCGCCACGGCCGGCATCGTGGTCGACAGCCCAGAGCACCTGGACCTGCTGGAAATGGCGGCCAGCCGCGTGGGGTCCACCATTCCTGTCGTCGTCGAGGTCGACACCAGCTACCGCCCTCTGGGCCGTTGGCTTCACGTGGGCGCCCGTCGCAGTCCTCTCCGAAGCGCTGACTCCGTGCTTGCCCTCTGCGAAGAGGTGGACCGCCGTTCCCACCTCCGCTTGCAGGGGATCATGGGCTACGAGAGCCACATTGCCGGGGTCCAGGACGACAGTCCCTTCGCCTCGGCCCTGGGGAATGCCGCCACTCGCTGGATGAAGCGAAGGGCCCACCCTCATGTGGTCGAGGTCCGGTCCGAGATTGCCGCAGGGCTGAAGGCCCGGGGCATCGCCCATGACCTCTTCAACGGGGGAGGAACCGGGAGCGTCTCCCTCAGCGTCCAGGAACCCCACCTGACCGAAGTGACCGCCGGCAGCGGCTTTGTGGACTCCCACCTGTTCGACTACTTCACTGGCCTGGACCTGACCCCGGCCATCGGCTTCGCTCTCCAGGTGGTGCGTTCGCCCGACAAGGACCACGTCACCTGTCATGGGGGCGGCTACATCGCCAGCGGTACCCCCGGACTGGACCGTCTACCAGTGCCCTGGCTGCCCGAGGGTGTGAAGTACGTGAGTCTCGAGGGCGCTGGCGAGGTCCAGACCCCGCTCTCCATCCCCGACCACCTGACCCTCGAACCCGGCAACCCGGTCTTCTTTCGGCACGCCAAGGCCGGTGAACTCGCCGAGCACTTCAACGAATACCTGCTGCTCCGGAGCCAGGGAATCGTGGAGCGCGTGCCCACCTATCGAGGCCAGGGAATGTGTTTTCTGGGTTGAAAGCCGACAATCTCACATGAATCGGCAATGGGAGCGGATCCGCATTAGGCGGACTGGGTCTGAGCTACGCCAGGACCGGACGCGAGGAGACCCATGAGTGCCACCGACCTGAATATCAACCTGCGGGACATCCGCTTCGTTCTCTTCGAACAGCTCCGCGTCCAGGACACACTCGGAGGCTTCGAGGCGTTCGCGGACTTCGACCAGGACCTGTACGACACCCTGCTCGAACAGGCCGCCAGGTGTGCAAAGGAGGTTCTGTGGCCGGTCAACAAGGCCGGGGATGTCCACGGCTGCAAACTCGACAGCCAGGGAAATGTGACGACCCCACCGGGCTTCAAGAAGGCCTTTGATCAACTGCGCGAGGCGGGCTGGATCGGCTGCATGGCCCCCCAGGAATGGGGAGGCATCGGCCTACCACGGCCCGTAGGGGCTGGAATCGGCGAGATGTTCTCCGCCTCCAACATCGCCCTGATGACCTACTCCGGCCTGACCCGTGCCGCCGCGGAGATGATGGGAGAACATGCTCCGGACTGGATCAAGACGCTCTGCCTGCCCAAGATGTACGCCGGCGAGTGGTCGGGAACCATGTGCCTGACCGAGGCGGGGGCCGGCAGTGCCGTGGGAGACAACCGGGCCAAGGCCACCCCCACCGATGAGCCCGGGGTCTACCACCTGGAGGGCGAAAAGGTCTTCATCACCGCCGGAGACCAGGACCTGACCGAGAACATCCTTCACCTGGTCCTGGCCAGGACACCCGGCGCCCCCGAAGGAACCAAGGGCATCTCCATCTTCCTGGTGCCCAAGTTCCAGATCGCCGGAGAAGGCGTGGGGACTCGCAACGACGCGGTGGTGGTGGGCATCGAGGAGAAGATGGGCATTCACGGGTCGGTGACCTGCACGCTGGCCCTGGGCGCAAACGGACCCTGTCGTGGGTACCTGCTGGGCCAGGAAAACAGCGGCATGCGCATCATGTTCATGATGATGAACGACGCCCGAATCCAGGTCGGGCTGCAGGGAATGGCCACGGCCAGCGCCGCGTACCTCAACGCCCTGGCCTATGCCCAGGAGCGCATTCAGGGCAGCGCAGTGGACCAGTGGCGGGATCCCAGCGCCCCCCGGATTCCCATCGTCCAGCACCCCGACGTTCGCCGGATGCTGATGTTCCAGAAGACCTCGGTGGAGACCATGCGATCCCTGGTCTACACGACAGCCTGGCGCAATGACATGGCCAAGCGCACAACCGACCCCGAAAGGGCCAAGCACTATGAAAACCTCGTCGAGTTGATGACCCCCATCGTGAAGTCCTACTGCTCCGATCTCGGCTTCGAATGCACCCGCCAGGCGATCCAGACCTACGGGGGCTACGGCTACATCAGCGAGTACCCGGTCGAACAACACATGCGCGACGTGAAGATCGCCTCCCTGTACGAGGGCACCAATGGCATCCAGGCCATGGACCTCCTGGGTCGAAAGCTCACCCGGGGTAATGGAGCCCTGCTCATGCAGTGGATCCAGGAGTCCGGCGAAGAGCTCCAGGCTGCCCGCGAGATGGGCCTGAACGACCAGGCCGATGCCCTGGACAAGGCCATCCAGTCCGTGGGGGCCACCGCCATGCACCTGGCGGCGCTCGGCGGAACAGGCAACCTCGCCAGCGTGATGCTCCAGGCCTCTCCCCTGCTCGAAATGATGGCCATCGTGGTCCTGGCCCTCCATGGGCTCACCCAGGCCCGCGTCGCCAGCCATGCATTGGAGGCCGGTGCATCCGGATCCGATGTCGCGTTCTACCGGGGCAAGATCCTGGGTCTGGACTACACCATCGCCAATATTCTCCCGCGCGCGATCGGCCTGGGCCGATCCATTCGCGCCGGCGATGAAAGTTGCCTGGATGAAGCCCTCTTTGGCTGATTCCGCAAGACCGGGTACCTTGTTCTGGGAAGCCTTCGGCCGCGGGTGCCAGCACGATGTTCCGGTTCGTGATGAAAAGAGACGCCTCAGACACTCATGTGTGGCCCCGGTTCTTCCGATTCTGGGAGCACTTGGTGCAACATTGAGGGTCTGATGTCTGGTACCCGTGCGTTTTTCCTGTTCAGCGCGATTTGGCTGACGGGGTGCGACCTGGACCGGGACGGTTTCCTCGACGCAGAGGATTGCGAGGACTACGACCCGAATTCCTACCCAGGAGCACCGGAAATCTGCGATGCCGTCGACAACGACTGCGACGGCGAGATCGACGAAGACGCCCTGGAGGGCTGGTACCTCGACCTGGACAACGACGACTTCGGCGACCCCGACACCCGGCCAACCTGTGATTCCATCGCGTCACGCACCACCACCTCCGGGGACTGCGACGACGCCGATTCCGCCATCCATCCCGAAGCCGCCGAAGTTTGCGACGGTATCGACAATGACTGCGATGGACACATCGACTCCATGCCTCCTGCACTGGGCGAGACCGCCCAGCTGGGCAGCGACCTCTACATCGTCACTGGTCAACTGAAGGGAGACAGCGCCGGCCACAGCGTCGCGGGCGTGGGTGATGTGAACGGCGATGGTCTGGACGACGTCCTGGTGGGCGTGCCTGGAGACAACAACGAGAACGCCACCCCTGGTGAGGCCTGGCTGGTGTCCGATGGCGAGATCACCGCCACCTTGATCGGCGAGGACCCGGGCGATGGCGCCGGCTTCATCGTCGCACCCGCTGGAGACCAGGACGGAGACGGCCTGGCCGATGTGTTGGTGGCCTCCACCCAGCACGTGGACGAAGACCTGGACGGTTCCCTCGTCGAGGGCGCCGTGTACGTGGTCACCGGGCCCATCTCTGGCGACATCGACCTGGCGGACAGCGCCGGACGGATCGTGGGCAGCGGTGTCGGCGAGGGTTTCGCCTGGGCGATCGCCGGCGGCGGCGACGTGGATGGTGACGGCGTGGACGACATCCTTGTCGGGGCCTGGGCCCGGGACGGCGGGGAATGGATGATGGCCGGCGCTGTGGGGATCTTCTACGGCCCGGTCCTGGAGACCCGGCACTGGTCAGAGGCTGACGCCTGGTTGCTGGGCAGTATGGCTGCCGACGCGGCAGGCTGGTCCGTGGCCTTTGCAGGGGACACCGACGGCGACGGCACCGATGACGTTCTGGTCGGGGCGATCGGGCACGACGAGGGTGGCGCCGAGGCAGGAGCTGCCTTCCTGGTCCGTGGCCCCATTGCCGGCGAGATCTACCTGGACGATGCGGACGCCATTCTCATCGGGGAGACCGACTTTGCCAGCACTGGAACCAGCGTGGCTGGCGCCGGTGACGTGGACGGAGATGGCCTCGACGACCTGCTCATCGGGGCTCCGGGAATCGACCGGGCCTACGTGGTGCTGTCCCCCGTCAGCGGAGAGATGTCCCTGGCGCTGGCGGACGTGACCATCGATGGCAACGGCATCTCCAGTGAAACGGGCTTCTCCCTGGCTGGCCTCGGCGACATGGATGGCGATGGCCTGGGCGAAGTGCTTGTGGGCGCCCCCCACGGAGAGAGCGGCGGGGCTTACCTCTTCATGGGGCCCACCTCGGGAGACCTGACCCTGAACAGTGCCACGCTGGCCCTGGTGGGCGGGCGTGGTGACCTGGCCGGCTTCTCCGTGGCCAGCGCCGGGGACACCGATGGAGACGGCGTGAACGACCTGGTCGTGGGCGCCATGCGCGACGACCTGGGTGGTCGTGGAACCGGTGCGGCCTACCTGATCCCGGGCGCTGACTCCGTGTCCCGGTACATGGGCGAGACCTACTTCGCTGACGCGGATGGCGATGGCTACGGCGACCCCGACGTCTCGGTCCAGGCCTGTGGGGTGGACTCCGGCGCACTGTCCGACAGCAGCGACTGCGACGACTCCAATGCGAGCATCTCCCCCGCCGCTGAAGAGATCTGTGACGAGCAGGACAACGACTGCGACGGGCTGATCGACGAAGTGCTCGAGGGTTGTGACGTCCCGGAGGACGAAGACCCGGACCCGACCGACGAAGACCCGGACCCGACGAACGAAGACCCGGACCCGACCGACGACGAGCCGGACCCGACCGACGAGGAATCCGACCCGGTCGAGGACGACCCGGCTGACGACGACCCGGCTGACGACGACCCGGCTGACGACGAAACAG
>CAZMNK010000059.1:7243-30914 GCA_964567625.1 uncultured Enterobacterales bacterium
GACGACCCGGCTGACGACGACCCGGCTGACGACGACCCGGCTGACGACGAAACAGAGGAAGAAGGGGAAAGTGAGGACGACCCGGTCGTCGATCTCCCGGAAGATGAAGACGAGCCTGAAGACGAGCCTGAAGGCGAGGACGAGACCGAGGACGAGCCTGAAGACGAGGACGAGACCGAGGACGAGCCTGAAGACGAGGACGAGACCGCGGACGAGACCGAAGACGAGCCTGAAGACGAGGACGAGACCGAGGACGAGCCTGAAGACGAGCCTGAAGACGAGGACGAGACCGCGGACGAGACCGAGGACGGGTCCGAAGAGTCGCCCGCCGACACCGGTGGCATCGCCGAAGAGGATCCCCAGGACGAAGAAGAGGCCGAGGAGACCCCCGACGAGGAGACCCCCGACGACGACGAAGAGGCCCCCGAAGAGGAGCCCTGTGAGACAAGCACCTGGTACACCGATGCCGACGCAGATGGCTACGGCGATGCCAGCGCTCCTGTCGAGGACTGCCTGCAGCCCTCAGGAACCGTCGAAGACGCCACGGACTGCGACGACAGCAACGCCGAGATCTGGCCCGGTGCCACCGAGGTCTGTGACGAGCTGGACAACAGCTGCGACGGAAGGGTGGACCTGATCCCCGCAGACCTGGACCCCGTGGAAGGACTGGAGTTGGCCGACCTGTTGATCGAAGGCGAGCGCTGGGGACAAGAGGGAGGCTACGCCCTGTCCACCGTCGGCGACCTGGACGGGGACGGCCTCGCGGACCTGGCCGTGGGCGCACCGGGCGAAGATGGCGAAGCTGGTGCCGTCTTTGTCTTCTACGCTCCCTTGCTCGGCGGCGTGGAACTCGATGACGCCGACGCCATCCTGCGCGGTGACGAGCCCGGCGGCTGGGCCGGCTACACGTTGAGCGGACTGGGCGACA
Source organism: uncultured Enterobacterales bacterium (assembly GCA_964567625.1). GTDB lineage: Bacteria > Myxococcota_A > UBA796 > UBA796 > CAJQPC01 > CAYFPX01. The sequence goes on from CAZMNK010000059.1 coordinate 8,172, forward strand.
TCAACGGCGATGGTCATGACGACATCGCCATCGGCGCCCCCAATCGACGAACCTTCACCAGGAACGGGTGGCAGGAAGGCGCGGTCTTCGTGGTCTACGGACCCATCTCCGGCGAGGTGGACCTGGGTGCCGCTGACGCCGTCCTGGTCGGTGAACGTCGTGGAGACTTCGCCGGCGTGAGCGTGGCTTCTGCCGGTGATGTCAACGCCGACGGCATCGAGGACCTGGTGATCGGTGCCAGCGAGGCAGACCCCAATGGTCCTGCCTCCGGTGCGGCCTACATCGTCTATGGACCGATCAGCGGCAACCTGATGCTGAACAATGCCGATGCCACGATCTACGGCGAACACGCCCTGACGCTGCTCGGCCATGCCGTTGCAGGAGTCGGAGACACCAACGGCGACGGCTACGACGACGTGCTCATCGGGGCCTGGGGCGACGACACCGCCATGGCCGATGCCGGTGCTGCCCTGCTCTTCCACGGTCCCCTGTCCGGGGAACTGACCGTCGAGGACGCCGATGCGGTCTTCACCGGAGCCACCGAGGGGGCACTGGCCGGCTACTCCCTCGCCTCAGCTGGCGACGTCAACGAGGACGGGCTGCCTGACCTGCTCATCGGAGCACCGGGCACCCAGAACTCGATCTTCGAAAACATCGGCGCAGCCCACCTGGTTCTGGCCCCCTTCGAAGGCCAACAGGATCTCGCCATGGCCGACGCCACCTACATCGGCACCAATACCGAGACCGTGGGCTACTCCCTGGCTGGGGGCGAGGACTTCGATGGCGACGGAAGCCTGGACCTGGCCCTCGGTACTCCCTGGCGGGAAAACCGGACCTACCACGGCCGCGCTGGCGCCGTTCACCTGTTCTACGGCACGCCACTGGGTGTCATGAGCACCAACGAAGCCGACCTCACCATCGAAGGCGACCAGTCCGATGACAAGCTCGGCTGGGCCCTGGCCTGGACCGGGGACATCGATGGCGATGGCGGTGTCGACCTGGCCATGGGTGCACCAGGCCTGGGTGAGGGGGGCGGTGTGGCCGTCCTGACCGGCGCAATCCACGACGACCTCTCCCTGACCACCACCTGGTTCATCGACAGCGACGGCGACGGCTATGGCGAGGCATCTGGAAGCGTGAACAGCTGCGACGCTCCCAGCGGCATGGTCAGCAGCGACGGCGATTGTGACGACGACGACGACAGCCTGTTCCCCGGCGCCGACGAGTACTGCGACGGCGTCGACGAGGACTGCGATGGAGACATCGACGAAGGGGAGGCCGTGGATGCCCCCACCTGGTGGCTGGACGGTGATGACGACGGCTTTGGCGGGGGCCTGATTGCCCGCATCCGCTGCGAAGCGCCCGAAAACGGCCACGAGACGGCCGAGGACTGCGACGATCGCGACAGCAACGTCTACCCGGGCGCCGAGGAGGTCTGTGACCTCACCGACAACGACTGCGATGACCTGATCGACGAAGACTACGGCGACAGTGTCGAGGTCTTCTACGCAGACATGGACGGCGATGGCTACGGCGACCCCGACCTGGCAGCGGAAGCCTGTATGGCCCCTGCGGGCACGGTGAGCAACGGGGACGACTGCAACGACGGAGACGCCTCGATCAGTCCAGCAGCCTCCGAGATCTGCGACACGGTGGACAACGACTGCGACGGCGCCGCCGACGAGGAAGACGCCGAGGACGCCATCGAGTTCTACGTGGACGCCGATGGGGATGGCTGGGGAGACTCCGACAACAGTGTCGTGTCCTGCTCGCCCCCGTCCGGCGCCGTGTTCCAGGGTGAAGACTGCGATGACACCGACCCCACGATCTCGCCGGACACCGACGAGCTCTGCCACGACGGTGTAGACAACAACTGCGACGGTTCCATCGATGAGTCCACCGCCGCCGATGTAGGCATCTGGTACCGGGACGCCGACGAGGATGGCTACGGCAATCCCGATCGCTGGACGGCCAGTTGTGACATGCCCAGCGGCTACACGACGGACTCCTCGGATTGCGACGACCAGGAGGTCGAGAGCTACCCGGGTGCGGACGAGTTCTGCGACGGCGACGACAACGACTGCGATGGCACCACCGACGAGGGCGCACCCGATACCACCGACTTCTACGTGGACGACGACAGGGACGGCTTCGGCACCGGAGCTGGGGTCCCCTTCTGCGACAAGCCCTCCGGCTACGCGACGAACAACGACGACTGCGATGACTCCCTCGCCATGATCTACCCAGACGCCACCGAGGCCTGCGACGATCTGGATGGCGACTGCGACGGAACCGTCGACGAGGACGCTGGTGACACCTACTACCTCGACAACGATGGCGACGAGTACGGCGATCCGAGCATCAGCCTGGACGCCTGTGATGCCCCCGATGGCTACGTGGTGAACCACACCGACTGCAACGACACCGACGCCTCCATCCACCCCAATGCCGACGAGACCTGTGGCGACGGGATTGATTCCGACTGCGACGACACCGACGACGACGACGACGCTGTGGACGCCGCTGCCTGGTACACCGACTCCGATGGCGACGGCTACGGCGGCAAGAGCGCGGGAGCCATCTACTCATGCGAACAGCCCACCGGAACGGTCAGCAACGGAGAGGACTGCCGGGACAAGAATGCGGACATCAACCCCGACGCCGTGGAGGTCTGCGACGACGAGGACAACGACTGCGACGGCGATGTGGACGAGGATGGCGCCGCGGACGCCTCGACCTTCTACAGCGACACCGACGGGGACGGCTGGGGCGACGAAGACGCGATCGTGGAAGCCTGCACCCTGCCCGAAGACGCCTCGGAGACTCCGGGGGACTGCGACGACGGCAACCGGGACGTGAACCCCGAGGAGCGGGACTACTGCGGCGATGATGTCGACTCCGACTGCGACGGTCAGGAGAGCGCATGCGAGCTGGACAGCTCCACCTGGCTCGCCGCCGCGGACGCCGTGCTCACCGGCGAGGGCTCAGGCTACGAGGCCGGGACCTCCGTGGCCGGTGCCGGTGACCTGGATGGTGATGGCTACGGGGACTTCATCGTCGGTAGCCCCTACTACAAGCGGGACACATCGGAGGGGACCTACAAGTCGGGCACCAGCTACGTGATCTATGGCCCCGTCTCCGGGTCCCAGGCCCTGGGCGATGCCGGGTACCGGCGCTACGGCGTGGAGCGCTACGACAAGATCGGACACTCGGTCAGCGGGGTCGGTGACATAGACGGCGATGGCCTGGACGAGGCGATTGTCGGCGCTCCCTACGACAGCAGTGCCGACAACAAGGCCGGTGCGGTCTACCTGTTGAACGACGCCCCGACCAGCCACGACCTGATCACCAGCGGCAGCACCGCCTGGACCGGTGAGAACAACAACGACCGGGCAGGCAACGCCGTGGCCGGGGTGGGTGATGTGGACGGGGACGGAACTGCAGACATCCTGGTCGGCGTGGAACGCCTGAACCTCGGTGCCAAGAAAGCTGGCGGCGCCTACCTGCTCACCAACGCCTCTGTGGGTGGCGGCTCCCTCTCCGGTGCCAAGGCCATCCTCTACGGCGAGGAGAAGTACGATTACGCCGGTCACTCAGTAGCCCCCGCCGGCGATGTGGATGGCGATGGCTTCGCCGATGTGCTGATCGGAGCACCGGGCACCAGCGATGGTGGCGCTGTCTACCTGGTCCTCGGACCCGTGAGCGGCTCTGTGGCACTGGCAGGTGCGGACGCCAAGTGGACCGCCGAGGACATCGGGGACGAGGCAGGCACCGCGGTTGCGGCCCTGGGTGACCTGGATGGCGACGGGGTCGACGAGTTCGCCGTCGGCGCCCCGGGGGCCACAGGCACCAAGAACAACGACGGCGTGGTCTATGTCCTCAATGACCTTGCAGGAGGCTCCCTGGGCGAGGTTTCCTGGCGGTACAATGGACCGAGTTCCTCCCAGGGTGCCGGCTTCTCCGTGCTGGGTCCTGGAGACCTGGACGGCGACGGCAACCGAGACCTGGTCGTGGGGTCAGTGGACGCAGAGAACGGTGCTGGCCGGGTCTACGTGGTCATGTCCCCCACCGATGGCGCCTTCGACCTGGACGACGCCGATGGCTGGCACGAGGGCGCGACAGGCGACGCCGCAGGCACCAGTCTCGGGGCCTCGGACATCGACGGCGACGGACTGCCCGACCTGCTCATCGGTGGCCTCGGCGATGACACGGCCGACACCGACGCAGGGGCCGTCTGGATCCTGAGCGAAGGGGGTCTGTAGAAGCGACTCTTCAGGAGTTGCAATCGCAGCCTTCCGAGGTCATCCTCCGGGGATGATGCGACCCACAGGAAACCGTTCCTCCTGCCGTCCCACAGGGCCTGACAAGGCGTACTCTGGCATGATCTCAGACTGCTCCACCCCGGGTGAGATGTGCTCCTGATCCTCTGTTCCGCCGCCATGGCGATGGACAGCACCCATCTCGTGGCGATCGGCGACGAGGTCACCGCCGATTTTGGTGGCTCCTGGATCCGCCTGTTTCCCGACGAGGAGAACGCCGGCGACTGGCACTTTCTCTTCGGCGCTGGCGGGGACTACAACCGCGTCACGATGGGCGATGACCTGTTGGCGCTGGACCAGAATCGACAGCGCCTGACCGGGTTCAACAACCTGGATGACCACTCCATCTCGAAGTGCCCGGATGGCGGGTACTTCCACGTGGGCTCCGCCGGCGTGAGTGACCACAACGACAGCGGCTATGCCTGGCGCTATGACAAGGACTTCGAGGAGATCGGCCACAGCACCATCGAGGAGGCGCACGCCACCATGCGCTTCAACGACATGCCTTCGGTGTGCTCCGAGTACGGCACCGTGACGGTCTTCTACGACACCCAGCGAGGCCTCTCGGCGGGGCACATGTACACCTTTGACGATGAGGCCCAGCTGCTGGACCACAAAGAGGTCGATGGCGTCCCCTACTCCACCGAGGGAACCACGCTCCTGGAGGACCCGTTCAACCATGACCTGTTGATGGTGGGCACCGATACCCTGGATTCGACGATCCTGGTGGCACGCCTCAACTGGGACCTGGACCTGCTCGAGTCCAAGACGGTCTTCGAACTCGAAGACATGGCTGAAGGCCGCGTCTACTGGGCCCAGGCAGTGCTGGCGATCGAGGATCGTTTTGTCGCCGCCTACATGCACCAGGCCCGGGCCGATGGATGGTCCTCGGACTGGGGCGACATCTGGCTCGGCATTTTCGACCAGGACTGGAACCTGCTGGAGAGCCAGCAGATCACCGACGACCCGGCCCCTGATGGATCCATGCGTCCAGGACTCCAGGTCCTGGACGACACCCTGCTGCTCTCCTATGACCGGATCGAAGGCAGCCCCGGCTACGTCAATCCCCGCATCCGTCCGATCACCCTGAACCTGGCCGCCTTCCAGGACGAGGGGCCTGGGGACAGCGGAGACTCCGGGGACAGTGGAAACACCGGGGACTCCGGCACCACCGATTCCGGGGACAAGGACTCCGGTGACCTCCCCACCGACGACACCGGGAACTCTGATGGGAACCCACCCCCACCCCCTGTAGAGGAGGACTGTGGCTGCCAGGCCTTGGCGGTCAGCCACTCCTGGTGGTCCCTCCTCCTGGCCGGTTGGGGGCTGGGCCGGAGACGTCGACACATCTGACCGCAAGAAGCCTCAGTACAACAGACAACTCTCCCGACGTTCCTTCCACTCGGCCAGTTCACCTCGCCAGCCGTCCAACAGGTCTCGTGGTCGGACCCGAGCCTCCAACCCCAGTCGGGCCTCGGCATTGCCGCACAACAGGTCAATGGCAATCGGTTCGTCGACGAATTCATAAGTCTCGGTTCGCCAGCCAAAGGCCTCCGGATCCACCCGCCGAGCCGCCTCGATGACCACCAGCCCCAACAGGAAGGACTCCAGGGCCGACCGGTCCTCCAGGTGGATCTCCGTGCCCCCACAGACCCTCCCAGCGTGCTTCTGGAACTGGGGCAGGAAGGTCGCCTCTCGAAAGCCCACACCCTGGAGTTCGTTGTCCGCCGCCCCCTGGCGACACAACTGCGTGAAGCGGCCGGGGTCTATCCAGGGCGCTCCGACCAGGTGGAAGGGTCGGGTGGTCCCTCGACCCTCACTCAGGTTCGTCCCCTCGATCAGACACATGCCCGGGTAGATCGTGGCCGTCTCCAGGGTGGGCATGTTCGGGCTCGGATACACCCAGGGCGCATCGACCTCATCTGCCCACTGGTCCCGTCGCCAGCCCCGGCACGGCACCACTGTCAGGGGACAGTCGAGACCGCAGTGCTTCTGGAAGAAGCCACCCAGTTCCCCCATGGTGAGACCGTGGCGCACCGCCAGTGGGTAGGCACTGACGAAGGACTCGAAGCCCTGTCGAACCACGTTGCCCTCGACATCGATCCCGTTGATCGGATTGGGCCGATCCAGGACAACCACCCGGGTCCCGGTCCTGGCAGCGACCTCCATCAGGTACCCCAAGGTGGCCTGGTAGGTGTAGTAGCGAGCACCCACGTCCTGGATGTCGAACAGCACCACATCCAGGTCCGAAACCAGCGAGGGATCCGGGCGCAAAGAGTCGGCCGTGTCCCCGTAGAGAGAGACCACAGGCACGCCGATGTCCTCGCCCTCCACCGGGATCATGTCCTGGGCCGTGGCGGCGACCCCGTGCTCCGGGGCAAACAGTCTCTTCAAGGACAGCCCGGCCCCGCCCAGGAGGTCCACCGCGTGGCGCAACCGCCGATCGACGGCCGTGTGGTTGCAGACCAGGGCCATTCGGGCCCCCCGGTAGGCTGCCGCCTCCTCGTCCAGGAACACCTCAAGACCGCTCAGCATCGCGCCTCCTCCTCTCCAGAGGATATGGCAGAGGACACTCGCCGGCCCCTGGAGCGCCCATGAGCAGCAAGTCGATCGTCGCCGCCATCCGCACCACGCCCGAGACGGTCATCGAGGACTACGCCCGTTTGCTGGACCTGGTGGACCACAAGTCCGTGCTGGATCCGGATGCCACAACCATCCTCAAGAACAACATCTCCTGGCACATGCTCTACCCGTCGGCGAACAGCACGCCCTGGCAGGTCGAGGGCGTCGCCAAGAAGCTGCGGGAAGACGGCTACGAGGACCTGGTGGTGGTGGAGAACCGCACCGTGGTCACCGACGCCAAGAAGGGTGAGTTCCTCAACAACTACACACCCGTCCACGAGGAATACGGGCTGCCGGTGAAGTACAACTTCGATCCCCGCGACATGCGCTGGGTGACCTATGAGCCCAAGGGCCCGATGCTCACGCTGGACAAGGTCTTCCCCAAGGGGATCCGGATCCCGGACTACTTCTTCGGCAAGAACGTGGTGCACCTGCCCACGCTCAAGACGCACATCTACACGGACTACACCTGTGCGATGAAGAACGCCTTCGGCGCGCTTCTCGACAAGACCCGTCACTACTGCCACTCCACCATCCACGAAACCCTGGTGGATCTGCTGCGTATCCAGCAGGAGATCCAGGCCGGGACACTGGCGGTGGCCGACGGCACGACCTGTGGTTCAGGGCCGGGCCCTCGCACGATGATCCCCGTGGTGAAGAACCTCCTGCTCGCCTCGTCGGACCAGGTGGCCATCGACGCCGTCTGCGCCAAGTTGCTGGGGTTCGACACCATGGATGTGAAGTGCATCCGGCTGGCCACCGAGGCCGGTCTGGGCCATGGGCACCTGGACGACATCGAGATCATCGGGGACCTGGACACCCCCGAGGTCAAGCGGACCAACTGGGAGTTCGTGGTTGGGGACAACGCCGCCAGTGCCGTGGGCGACCTGTTCTGGTCCGGTCCTCTTCGGCCGCTCTCCAGGCTCGCCTTCCAGACCCCCCTGGTGAACGCCTTCATCTTCGGGAGCTTCGTCTACCACGACTACTGGTGGTACCCGATGGAGGGATGGGGACGGGTCCAGGGCTGGCTCGACGACACCCCCTGGGGCGCTAAATTCCTGGAGTATGGAAACCCCTTCAAGACCCAGCGACGTCGCGGTCTCCGGGGGATCTTCCGCCGGCCTGACTTCGCCTGAGGAAGACAATGCACCGTGGAATCCTTCTTCTGACTGCATTCCTGACCCTTGGGGCCTGTGCCGGCTCCAAGGGCGAGCCCGCAGGAAACCAGGACGCTCCGGAACCCGCTGTGGCCGAAGAACCCGTGGCCGCTGCGCCCGTCGCAGAGCCGGCGCCCCCTGCCAACCCGGACGGCAAAGACGAACACGAGGCCATGACAGGCCCCACTCCGGTCGGGGACTGGGTCTCGACGTCCTGTGGCGAGCGCACCTACGAGCGCCGCATCAGCTTCTTTGGTGAGCCTTCGGACCGCCGGACCTTCGAGGGACAGGACCGGGTCTCCCCCTGCCCGGAGGGTGCCCAGTGCATCTGGTCCGGCATCGTGGCCTTCAACGGCCGTTGGTGGTCGACCGACACCGGAGTCGGCCTGGACGAGTTGCGGTCAGCCCCACCGGGGCAAGGCCATGAGCGACCCAAGTCCTTGACCTGGCAGGACGGAAAGCTCGTGGAAGGAGACGACTGCCTCTACACGGTGGCCGAAGCCCCCTGACCGCATTCCCGGGCCACGAGTGCCCGAAAGGCCTCGTGCAGGCGCCGCCCCACAGGTCCACCTCCCGGTCCCGCCACACCATCGACCTCCACCACCGGAGACAACTCCTTGAGCGTGCTGACCAGGTAGAGCTCATCGACAGCCAGGGCCGAGGGCAACGGCTGTTCCCGCACCACCATGCCGATGTCCGACGCAGCCTCCAGAAGTGCGCCCCGGGTCACCGAAGGAAGCAGTCGGCCATCCAGCGGAGGCGTCCAGAGGGCACCTTGAGCGACCGCAAAGACCCCGGAGCGGTTGGCCTCCAAGACGTGGCCCTCGGAAGAGATGAGGAGGACCTCTTCGACACCCCGGGCCAACGCGGCCAGCCGCCATGCCAGTCGGCTGCCATGCTTGATTGTCCCCGGCAGCGCCTCCGGGGGATCAAAGGACAGTCGCCCCACCCGCAGGTCACGCCCCACCGTGCCCGGTGGAATCGGGGCAGAGTCCACGATCCGGTGGCCACCTGCAGTCAGGGTGACCCGAATCCGGTGATCGGGCGCCACCCCACGGGCCACCTCGGCCTCGAGAAGTGCTCGAGGCGGCATTGGGACACGGAGCCGAGCCGCTGACGCCTCCAGCCGATCCAGGTGCTCCGCCTGTCGGAACGGGACAGAGCCGTAGCACCGCAGGGTGTCAAAGGCGGTCCATCCCAACAAGAGGCCCGGGTCGTCGGCCGGCACCCCCGCATCCTCGATGCCATCCACCAGGATCATCAGAAACCTCGATGACCTTCATAACCACGACCGATCGAGGCCTGACTGCGTTAGTTCCGGGTCCCCTTCTGGAGGCCACCATGCAGAACTTCCGAGGCTTCGACTTCTACCAGATCGAGACACTCCTCACCGAAGAGGAGGTGATGGTCCGCGAACTGGTCCGTGACTGGGTCCAGGAACGCATCATTCCCATCATCGAAGAGCACTGCCGCGCAGGCACCTTCCCGATGGACCTTGTCCCGGAGATCGGCGAGATGGGACTGCTCGGTGCCAACCTGGAAGGGTACGACTGCGCCGGCATGTCCAACGTGGCCTATGGGCTGATCTGCCAGGAGCTCGAGCGCGGGGATTCCGGCCTACGGTCCTTTGTTTCCGTCCAGGGCTCCCTGGCGATGTTCCCGATCTGGAAGTTCGGCACCGAAGACCAGAAGCGCAAGTACCTGCCCAAGATGGCCTCGGGAGAGTTCATCGGCTGCTTCGGTCTGACTGAACCCGACTTCGGTTCCAACCCCGGCGGCATGATCACCAAGGCTGTGGACGACGGTGACAGCTTCATCCTCAACGGCGCCAAGATGTGGATCACCAACGGCACCATTGCCGACGTGGCGATTGTCTGGGCCAAGCTCGACGGTCAGATCCGTGGATTCATCGTGGAGCAAGGGGACCCGGGCTTCAGCGCCCCGGAGATGACTGGCAAGCACAGCCTCAAGGCCAGCATCACCTCGGAGCTCGTGTTCCAGGACTGCCGCATTCCCAAGGACCGGCTCCTCCCCGATGTGGCCGGTCTCCGAGGCCCCTTCAGTTGCCTCAACAACGCGCGGTTCGGGATCGCCTGGGGTGCTCTGGGGGCTGCAATGGCCTGCATGCACTCGGCTGTGGAGTACAGCAAGACCCGCATCCAGTTCGATCGGCCCATCGCCAGTTTCCAGTTGGTCCAGAACAAGCTCGCCTGGATGCTGCGCGAGGTCACCAAGGGCCAGTTGCTGGCCCTACAGGCCGGCCGCCTCAAGGACGCAGGCAAAGTGACCCCAGAGCAGATCAGCCTGGCCAAGATGAACAATGTGGACATCGCCCTGGACATTGCCCGAGTGGCTCGGGACATCCACGGCGCCAATGGCATCCTCGATGAGTACCCGGTGATGCGGCACATGGTGAACCTGGAATCCGTGAAGACATACGAGGGTACCCACGACATCCACAACCTGATTCTCGGCAGATACCTGACCGGCATCCAGGCGTTCGTCTGAGCATTGACTTAGACTTCCGGCCCAGTGGCTGAGCTTGAGACCCGCAGGCCGGGACGGCTATTACGCCTGGCCGCCCGCATCGTGGCGCCCAACACCAGTGGTGAAGTGCAGGCGCTCCAACAACTGTTGGAACTCCGGGGCCAACTCCGCTTCTTCTGGGTCTTCCTGCTGACAGTCATCCTGCCCGGGCTGGCCCTGGCCTATTTCAGCCTGAGCAGCCTGCGGGGAGAGGAGCTCCAGGTCCGGGTGGAAGTCGAGCGCCGGGCCCACACGCTGGCCGTGGCCGTCGTCTCACGAACCGAGGCGCTGTTCAGCGGTTTTGAGACCGCAGTGCGCCAGCGGCTGGAGTCCGGCCGGTCCGTGGTGGACCAGGTCGGCGAGATCTCTCCCTACCTGCTCTGGGCGGTCCGGCTGGATGACAACGGTGAGGTCGCCGCCCCCTTTGCCCCGCCCTCAAAGACCCCGCCAGTCGACCAGGCCGTGTACATCAGTGACACCTGGCGCGCCGCGCAGGGGCACGAGAAGGAAGGTGGAAATCCGAAGGTCGCCGCGTCCCTCTACGACCGGGCATTTCAGGATGCACGGGGTCGCCAGGCCAAGGGGCAGGCCCTCTTCTCCAAGGGGCGAGCCCTGATCAAGGCCGACCTGCACAAGGACGCAGCCCTGGTGCTCACCGAGGTGGTCATCGAGTACGCCAATGTCCGGGACATCCATGGTTTTCTGCTCGGGGACCTGGCCCAGCTGAAGCTCGCCGAGATCGACCTGAGGCAGAACGCCACGGCCGGAACCAGGGAACTCGAGACCCTGGTCGCCCTCAAGCTCTCGGAACGCTGGACCATCGGAGAGGGCGGCGAGTCGGCCATTACAGCCCGGGCCCTGGAGATGCTGGAGGGCCTGGCACCTCAAGACTGGCTTGCAACAGCCCGAGGACGGCTCGAAGAAAAGACAAGCCTGCTCTTCTGGGCCGAGCAGCTCCAACCGGACCTGCTGGAATTGACGGGAGGTGGGCTCCCGCTGCAGGTAGATGCCACGAAGATGGCCTATCAGCCCATCGGCGATGTGCTCTGGGCCACCACCTGGTGGAGCGGGGATTTCTACGCCTTCGCCCTGGACAAGAGCGAGCTTCGGCGGGGCCTGGCAGCCCTCTCCGCCCAGGCCGGGCGCGCCGAAGGCTCCGTGGTCTCCTCGCTGGTCCCGCCAAACCTGGACCTGCCGGTCAACGCGATGACCCGCCGCAGCCTGGCCCCATGGATGCCCGGCTGGTCGGTGGTCGTCACCCCCAAGGACCCCGGCGCCATGCGCGACCTGCAGACCACCAAGCGCAATCAGCGCCTGGGGGTCATTCTCCTGTCGGTCCTGATGATCACCACGGGAACGGTCCTGACCTGGCGGATGATCGGACAGGAACTCGAGGTGGCCCGCATGAAGGCCGAGTTCGCGGCCAACGTCTCCCACGAACTCCGAAGTCCGATCACGAATATCCGGCTGAAGGGGGAGTTCCTTCAACTCGGCCTGGTCGAGGAGGAGGAGGACCTCCAGAACCACTACGACACCATCGTGACCGAGTCTGAGCGCCTGTCCAGCCTGGTCGACAACATCCTGGACTTCGCAGCCATCGAACGCGGCGCCAAGAAGTACAGCATGAGGCCGGGAGACCTGTTGGAGACCATTCGCATGGGTGTGGAGAGTTCCCGCTACGCGATGGAGACCCGCGGCATTGTGATGGACATGCTCCTGCCCGACGATCTGCCTGCGGTGGACCACGACACGGAAGCCGTCCGCCAGGTGATCCAGAACCTGATCTCCAACGCAGCGAAATACGGCGAGAGCGGGCGGTGGATCGGAATCGAGTGCCGATACGACGAGGACTGGGTCCGCATCATCGTGTCCGACCGAGGGATTGGCATCTCCGAAGAGGAGCTCCCCCAGATCTTCGACCGCTTCTTCCGCAGTCGAAACCCAAACGCCCGCCGCAAGAAGGGCACTGGCATCGGCCTGACCATCGTGCGCTACATCATGGAAGCACACCAGGGAAGGGTGAGCGTGACCTCTGAGGTCGGTACTGGAACGGCCTTTACGTTACACTTCCCGCTCCCAAGCGCGGGGGGCCCCCGCATCACTGGATAGGCGCATGGCACGGATTCTGTTCGTCGAAGATGAGTTGGAGGTCCTCAAGTCTCTCCAGGCCTACTTCCGCCGCGAAGGCTTCGATGTCTACGGCGCTCGATCGGGGCCAGAGGCGCTGGAGATCGCAGAGCGTTTCCCTCCTGACGTCGCTGTCCTCGACGTCATGCTTCAAGAGGGACCCAATGGCGGAGACATGGACGGCTTCGAGATCTGTCGAGCCCTCCGGGACACGCGCAAGTTCAAGGGACCGGTCCTCTTCCTGACCGCGAGAACCAGCGAACAGGACAAGCTCCTCGGTTTCGAACTCGGCGCCGACGACTTCATCACCAAGCCATTCTCCCTGCGCGAGCTCAGCGCCCGCATTCGGGCGGCCTTGCGTCGCTCGGGAGGCGCCCGCAGCTTCTACCGATTCGGGGAGATCGACGTCGACCTGGACAACTACGTGATCCGACGCCCCGGAGGCCTCGAAGAGCGACTGTCCAACCGAGAGCAGGAGCTCCTGCGCTACCTGATCGAGCACCGTGGCAAGGTCCTTCCCCGGGACATCCTGCTCAAGGAGATCTGGGAGTACAGCCCCAACGTCACCACCCGGACGGTCGACACCCACATCCTGAATGTGCGCAAGAAGCTCGGCGACAACGCCCAGAACCCCCAGTTCATCGAGACCATGCACGGGGTCGGGTACCGCTTCATCGCCGAGGAAGGCTGAGCGCCTTGGTCAGCGGCCTGCTGCTGGCGGCCCTCTCCAATCCGGCCCTCGCCCAGGACCTGAGGGCCTGGCAGGGCATGTACGAGGGCCTGCTCAAGGAGGCTGGTGACGGCGATGCGGGCGCGGCCCAGGAATGGTACCGGGGACTGCTGGCCGGGCTCCCCGAGAACGACCCATCCAGGGGAGAGCTCCACTACTGGCTGGGCCGCACCAGCTACCTGGGAAACGATGTCGAGGCCGCACGACGGGATCTCAAGGCCGCCAGCAAAGACCCCACGTCCGCTCCCCACGCCCAGGCCCTGCTGGGTCAGATCGACGCCAAGGAGTTGCGCATCCGCAGACTCCCGGTGACCCATGACTTTCGCCTGGGCACCGCACACTGGCTCCACAGTTGGCAGCATGGCGACAAGGGAACCATCGAGGCCCTTCCACTGCCCCCGGACGGGGAGCCGGCAATGGCCTGGCGCACCACAGTCAAGGATCGGGAAGACGACCAGGTGGTCTGCTACTTCGACGAACCGAGGCCCGGCCCCACGCGGATCCGCATGTCCCTGCGCAGCGAACACTTTCCCGCCTATGTCCTTCCCTCCCTGCACGACGATCGAGGCCGCCGCTATGCGCCCGATGAGCCCATCGCAGTGTCCACGGACCGATGGGTCCCCGTGGAGTTGGACGTGAGCGAATTCCTGCCCAGAGAGGGCAATCAGCCCCTTCAGCCCGAGGACCTGGATGCGCTCGTGCTCCAGGACGTGACGGCCTTCTTCAGCTCGGACCGCGGCGCCAACGTCCTGTACGTGGACGAGGTCCACATCCGATAGGGGTAGCTGCCTCGTGATCGTGGTCCAGAAGTACGGTGGCAGTTCCGTCGCAACCGTCGACCTCATCCACAAGGTCGCGGACAGGGTGGTGTCCACCGTGGCCGAAGGACACCAGGTGGTCGTGGTCTGCTCGGCGATGGGGAACACCACCAATGAACTCCTGGAGGTGGCTCGCCAGGTCTCCACCACCCCGGATCGCCGTGAACTGGACATGCTCGTCAGCGTGGGGGAGCGCATCGGCATGTCCTTGTTGGCCATGGCAATCAATGACCGGGGGGTACCGGCCCGCTCCTTCACGGGCAGCCAGAGCGGCATCATCACGGACGAGTCCCACAGCAATGCTCGGGTTGTCGCCGTCCGTCCCCAACGCCTGAGAGCAGCACTGGAAGAGGGCTACGTGGCCATCGTGGCGGGATTCCAGGGGGTCAGCCGGGACCGAGAGGTCACAACCCTGGGCCGAGGGGGCTCCGACACCACTGCCGTGGTACTGGCCGCCGCCCTGGACGCCGCCTGGTGTGAGATCTGCTCCGATGTCACGGGCATCTACACAGCCGATCCCCGCACGGTGCCAGAGGCGATCAAGCTGGACAGGATGAGCCTCGATGAAGCCCTGTCACTGGCCCGGAGTGGCGGACGCATCCTCCACGACGAGGCCGTGGCCTACGCGCACCAACACGGCATCGAACTGGTTCTCTCAGCCGCAACCGAGGACTCCCCAGGCACACGGATCCAGGTCCCGCCCCTGCCTCCTCGGGTCGCGGGCCTGGCTGCAGACTCAGACCTGGAGGTGTTCCAGAGCCCACAACCCGCGGACCTGCTGGCCGCCCTGGCCAGAGTCGGGGCTCCGGTGCGAAGCGCGGGCGCGGACGAAGTGGTGGTGGACCTTCGGAATTGGCCTGACCGGGAGGCCTTTGAGCCACCTCCGGGAGTCGTCAGCCGCGGACGCGTGGCGGTGATCACGGCCGTCGGCTCCGGCATCGGTCTCCAGGGGGATCTGGCAGCCCAGGCCCTCGGTGTTCTGGACCAGGCGGGGATCCCCGTCCTGGCCTGGTCAGTCCACCCGGACTCCCTCCGTTGGAGGGTTTCCGTCGCCCACTGCCAGCAGGCGATACGACGGCTCCACGAGGCTCTCGTGGCGGTTCAATTGGCCCCCTGAGGGAAACCATTCATTGCCCCGGGGCTGTTCACGGCCTATCTTTGGCAGGATCCCGGGTTGGCCCCGATGCTCAAACATTTCCTGAACCCGCCCAACTGGTTCACTTCTGCCGGCTTCTTCTGCGGCTTCTACGCGATCCTGTTGGCGGCGGGCAACCCTGGCGATCCCAGGGTCTTCTACCAGGCCGGTCTCCTCATCTTCTTCGCGATGGTCTTCGACCTGCTGGACGGTGGAGTGGCCAGGGTGACTGGCCGAGGTTCGGAATTCGGGGTCCAGCTGGACTCCCTCTCCGACGCCGTGGCCTTTTGCATCGCCCCCGCGATGCTGGTCTACGCCTGGGGGCTGGATGCCATGGGCTGGGCCGGGCTCCTGGTCAGCTTTGCCTTTGCCCTCTGCGGCATCTTCCGCCTCGCCCGCTTCAATGTCACCGCGGACGGCACCAAGGAAACCCACTCCGAGGGCCTGACCACCACCGTGGCAGGAGGAATGCTCGGTGCGATGGTGATGTCCCATGCTGCCCTCGGTCGGACCTTCGTGGCCCATGTCGAGGGGCCCCTGGCCCTGACGGCACTGCTGGCACTGCTGATGGTCTCCCCGATTCCCTTCCGGACCTTCAAGTCCTTCCGATTCGACACCAAGACCAAGGCGCTCTTCGCACTGACCGCCGGCGCGGGGATCGCTCTGGGCCTTGTCTACGACATCAGCCTCTGGCTCTTCGGTCTCGGCGTCGTCTACCTGATCTCCGGCCCCTTCGAAGCCCTGTTGGGATTTCGGGCCGCACGCCGCGCTGCGGGCCACGGCATCACCGTCGAGTTGGACGAGGACGAGGACTGACCGGGACGATCCCGGGCCAGCCAAGCGACTCCCTTACTCTTCCTCCTGGCCCTCATCCAGGGCTTCCCTGAGCGCCAGGGCCCACTCCAGGCGAAGGGCAAGGGCCTCCTCATGTTCGGGCGCCAGGGTCAGGACCTCGCGCACGGCCAGGAGTGCACGGACCCACTCCTTTCGCGAAGCGTAGGCGGTTCCCATGCCCAGCCCGTGCTCTACGGTGCCCAGCCAGGGTGACTGGAGATGGTCGTAGAGCACCGCCAGGTTCTCGGGAACCGTCTCCCGGTGGATGTTTCGAGGTGCCGAGAACTCGATGCGCATGTTGTCATCGGTGTTTCGCTCGGTGGTACCCGCCAGCGCCTGGAGGGCTTCCCGATCCATCTGGAAGTAGGCGAGCAGATCATAGGGAGTGTGAACGCCAATGGCCTCGAATTCCATCTCCCGCTTGGGGTCGCCGTTCAGGATCTGCTCCGCCTGAACCGGGTCCAACACCAGCGGATTTCGCGAGCCGACCAGGACCAGGTCCGCGTCCTCGGCCGCTGCAAACAAGGCCACATGGGGAAAGACATCGGAAAAAGTGCCCAAGAGCGAGCGTAGATCCTCGTCATCCATCCCGTACATCTGGACCCACTGGCCCCACACCCCGTCCGGTGTCAGCCGCTCCAGTCCCAACTCGAAGAACTCCCGGGTAAACAGGTTTGAGACCCCGGAGATCCACGGATTGGAGGGCTCAGAGATGATGACGTCCAGCGACCCGGGCTCTGCCAGCAGAAGGTGGTTCCGCCCATCGTTGTCGTAGATCGTGACCCGCGGGTCATCGAGCAGCTTGTGGTTGAAGTCCTCAAAGAACCGGGCCGCCTCCAGGATGGCCGGTTCGAGCTCCACCACGTCAATGGTCTCCAACGTCTGGTAGAGGGTCAGGGCTCCGGCACTGATCCCCGAAGCCAGGCCGATCACCACCCCATGTCGGGGCTCCCGGGCAAAGAGCATCGGCAGGTGGCTGACGAGCACCTGGGTGGGCATGTCCACCGTGGTCGAAGCGTCCACTTTGCCGTTGTTGGCCAACCAGACATTGCCCGTCTGCCGGGACTGGGCCACGGTGACGACCGTGGACAGGCCCTCGTCATAGAAGAGGAGGCGGTAGCCGTTCACCGCATAGTCCATGATCGACTCTCGACTGTGATCCTCGAGATCAGACACGTACTTGTACATGCCTGCAGTCATCAGGAGAGGGTTCCAGGGCGGCGGAACGAACCCGACGAATGCCACCCCGGCCAGCAGCCCTGCGGCAGCGCGAGCCAGACCTGCACGGCCGGTGAGAGCCAGAAGCGGCCATGACGCCAGGCCCGCAGCCACCAGGTTTGCACCAGCCGCCACCCGGACTGCCCCGATCAAGTCCAGAACGGGAAGCAAGAGGAACCCCCCCAATGTGGCCCCGGCGATTCCGCCCAGCGTATTGGCGCCGTAGATCCGGCCCACGACCCGGCCCATGGGTTCCTCCCGACCGCCGATTGCAATCCGGACCAGCAGCGTAAAGGTCGCCCCCATGAGCAGTGCCGGCGGCGCCATCACGCCTGCCGCCAGCAGGAGAGTGGCTCCCCACAGCAGACCATCCACCCCTTCAATGGCGTCGTACAGGCCCACAAAGGCAAAGGGAAGCTCCCGCCAGGTCCACATCATCAGGGTGGTGAGAACCGCGATGCCCACCTGCACCGCCACAAGGCCCTTGAGGGTCCCAGCCCGCCCACCAGCAGCCTGGAGCCGGTCCGCGGGCCCTCCAGCGGCCCAACCTCCCCCCGCAATGCCTGCCAGAAAGGCGATCAGCATGATCGAAAACGCGTAGACGGACCCTCCCAGGATCAGCGCCATCAGGCGGAACCAGGCCAGTTCGTAGATCAGAGCTGCGAACCCCGAGAGTGCCGCCACCCCCAGCAGGACGGGCTCGACCCGAACCGGCAGGACGTCCGGGGGAATCTCGCCTTCCAGGGGCGGCAGATCGCTGCTCTGTCGGGAGAGCCAGAGCGCCGCAAGGCCGAGCAACAGGTTGGCCCCTGCGGCCAGGAAGGTCGTGGTGGAGAGCCCGACCCTCGGCAACAGTACAAAGCCGCCCATGGCCACTCCGGCGACCGCTCCAAGGGTGTTGATGCCATAGAGCCAGCCCACCACAGCCCCGGCCTCCCCTGCCCTGCGTGTGGAAAACCGCGCCAACAGAGGCAGGGTCGCCCCCATGCAGGTGGTGGGCACCAGGAGAAGCAGCGCAACCACCACAAACTGGATCATCCCAAAGACCGCCGGTGACGGACTCAAGACACGATGGAGCCCCAGCAATCCAGAGGTAGCCAGGGCAAGCAGACCCGGAAAAACGAGGGCATAGGCGCCAATGGCCAGCTCCAGCCACCCGTACCGAGCCAGCGGCCGGCCCAGGACATCGGCGCTACGGGCCGCCCAGAAGCCACCGATGGCCAACCCACCCATAAAGGCCGCCAGCACCGTGGCAATGGCGTATTGGGAGGTCCCGAAGACCAGGTGTAGCTGCCGGACCCAGAGGGTCTGGTACACCAGGGCAGTTCCACCAGACAGGAAGAATAGCGGTGCGAGCAGGCTGACGACCCGTTGCCGGCGAAGATCCGCAAGCTCTTCCATAGGCCGGGACTATCCCGCACGGTCTACGGCGTGAACTCCTTTGCGAAGACCGTGTCCGCCCCGTCGGCCATGCTCCGCATGCCGGCGATGAACCCGGTCTGGTCGTCCGCCAACAGACTGCCCACGACGACCATCGCCACCACAAGCACGCTGATCACAAGCATGACTTCCACAGTGGACTGGCCACCGCGCCAACGTCGAGAGAAACACCGCATGTCAGGTCCCCCCGTCCACGATTCCATCCACGACCATGGTCTTGATGACGTCCTGTTGGCCCAGCAGCCCGGCTTCGAAATCGGGGATCAAGGCATAGGCCATCACGACCATCGCGATCGCGAGTACCGAGATCAACAACATCATCTCCACCGTGCTCTGGCCCTGACGCTTCCGTATCGCCATGGACCCTCCACTGGTGCCGGGGTTACAATAGCATGCCTCTCCAGGGGCTTCCCAGTCCCTCGTGAAACTCCCGTCCTCCTCACGATTCCCCCCGGCCACCCGCCGCCTTCCCCACGTCGCCGATGTTCCCGCACAAGAAGCTGGATTGGCTGATCGATCGCCTCCAGCAACAGGTCGCCGAAGAGGGCGACAATTCCGAGCTCCGACACGATCTCTCGCGCGCCTGCCTGAGCAAGGGCCTCTACCACGGTGGTGGCGAGTCCTGGATGAACCAGGCCCTGACCCACGCCCGAAAGGCGCTGAACCAGGAACCAGGGCACGTGCCGTCCATGGTGTCCGCGGGCATGGCCCTGGTGGGTATGGGTCGCCCAGACGGTGCTCGCAAGTACTTCGACGAGGCCCAGCACACCGAACCCGACCGCGCTGACCTCTTCCTGGGCCTGGGGGCCCTGGCCAGGAGCGAAGGGGATCGACATGGGGCACTCCAGGCCCTGGAGCAGGCCTGTCGTCTCGCGCCAGAGGACTGGGAGACCCACCTCTACCTGGGGCAGGCCCTGGCAGGCCGGGCCCGCCAGTTGGGAGGCTCCAAGCGCCTGCACGAGCGAGCCCAGTACCACCTCGTCCAGGCCATGCAGCACGAGCCAAGCCCCCATGTGATGCCTGCGCTCCTGCGCCACCTGGGCGTCGGATGCCTGCAGTCAGGCCGATTCCGGGAGGCCGAAAAGCTCTTCCTGCGCCTTCGCGAGAACGAGGAACACGCGGCCACGGCCCGGTTCCACCTGGGCCTGGTCGCCTATGAGCTCGGCAAGTACAAGAACGCGATCCAGTACTTCCGCCAATACCTCCAGGATCGACCGGATGCACCGCGGGTCCACGCACAGATGGCCATGGCCCACCTGCAGCTCGGGGACCACGACCGGGCCCTGGAGTGCTGTGAGCGCGCACTGCTCATCGATCCCATGGACCTGCTCGCTCGCTACACCAAGGGCTGTGCGCTGTTGGAGATGGACCGTCCCATGGATGCCGTGAAGGTCTTCAAGGAGACGCTCCGGGATCACCCGGACCACCTGTCCTCCTATGTAGAACTGGCGCGGATTCGGCGGGCGGCACGGGATCTCTCCTGGCTCGTCCAGGCACTCCACACGGAATGCCGCCGATTCGACAGCCTGCCCTACCAGTCGGGGCCTCGTACGCCCCGCACGGTCACCCGGGAACGTATCGCCATCCTGTTGGAGGAACTCCGCGCAGTGGGGCCCTCCTCGATCCCCGCCCTGCTTCAAGGCATGAGCCTGGTCCAGGACGAAGGCGTGCGCTTCCAGGTCTGGGAGGCCGCCTGTTCCCAGGCCGCCAGTTCAGTGGCCGACGATGTTGCCACCCAACTGCGGTCGCCCGGCAGCAAGTACCACCCCGAGTTGGGCCGTCAGGCGGTGGCGACCGCCCATGCGATCCCTGAGCCGATCCTGACCCGAGGGCTGGGCGTGGAAGAAGAGGATCTCAAGAAGGCTGCAGTGGACCGCTATGGGCCAGCCTCCAACGTCGAGGAACATCGAAGTCGGGTGGAACAGGAACGAAATCGGGCCCGGGCCTTCCAGAGCCTTGTGCTCCTGGCCATCGGTGTACGGCGCAGCCGCGCCGGCCAGCGCCTTCTCAATCGCTGGGCCACCACAGCGGATCCGGAGCTCGCCGTCGCCGCCCAGACCGGGCTCGCGATGTATGGAGACCCCAAGGCCGTTGCCAAGCTGGTGACCCGAGCCGATCAGCGAGGGGCCTCCGCCCGTGTCCGGGCCCTGTTGAGACTTGTGATCCCCAGGCAGAACACCGTGGCACCCCGCCCCACCGCCACAGACGAAGCCGTCCATTGCTCGATCTGTGGCCGCACTGCGGACGAGGCTTCCCACCTGATGGCTGGCAGTGATGCCATCGTCTGCGACCACTGCGTGGCAAAAGTCAGCCGAAACCGGCGTGAGTTGCTCGCTGCAGATGATGCCAGTTGTTCCTTCTGCAGCCGGACGCACCTGGAGTCCAGGGGCGTCTGGGCCATCGGTGTGGTGCACATCTGTTCCAACTGCCTCGAGCGCAGCCTGGGACTCATGGAACGCGAGGAGGTCGACCGTTTTCTCAATACCTGTTGAGATCGGTTCCCTCTTCATCCCAGCACAGCAGTTGAAGTCCGCCACCCCGGCTTTAGTCCGAGGGCGTCAGCGCACCTCCTCCATGGGGCAGTGCACCTTGCGTAGATACACGTCGTAGTCGAACTCGGGGGAGTTCGCGGGGTCGTGACAGCGCAGACAGGTCTGGGGGCCGACCGGGGTGGGGCGCACCTCCTTGTCCCCCGGGTGACCGGCCAGCATGCCGTGGCAAGCCTCGCATTGCACTCCGCCGTACTCGCTCAGCCGGAAAGGAGTCAGTTCACCGAAACCGCCCTCCTGGCCGAACCCCAGCGTGTGGCACCCCAGGCACTCCGGATTCTCCGCTTCTCCCCGGGTCTTGAGGATGTCATGGGCCCGGGCATGCCCTGTAAAGGTCCAGCGGGCGAACTGCTGTCGGTGACAGGCCACACAAGCCGTCGCCGTGGCAAAGTGAGGCCCTTCCTTCTTGGAAGTGTCGGCGGCCTCAACCTGGCGGGCCTCTCTGAGCACTTCTCGCTTGTACAGACTGATGCGCTCCGCAATGGGCACGTCTCCGTCCAGGCCCGCCCCCAGGGGATGCAGGTCGATCACGGCGAGGTTCCGACCCCGACTGGCTTCAGTCAGTTCGCCATGGGCCGCGGTCACCTGCTCCTTGAGCCTGGAGACCGCCTCTGGATCGGCCTGGTCGGTGCTCTGCATTCGGTGCAGGGCACGTCGGCGTTGGTCGAAACCATCCAGGATCTTCGCCTGGGAGGAGTCGAACACCAATGGGACACCCGGTGTGGATCCCAGCCAGGCCCGAAGGACCGTGGCATAACGGCCCCTCCCAGGCACCTCGATCAGGGGCATACCCTCGGTGGTACGCGGGTCATTGTGCTCGGCGCCCGCGGCCGAGAGCAGGGCCGCCAGACCCTGCACCTGCTCCGCCACCCGCAGGTTGTCATCGTCGGCCAGGTTCGAAAGCGCGATGACGAGATCCAGGTTCGACGGCAGTTCAGCGATCGCCTGGGTGGCTGCGGCGACAGGGTCTCGCCATCCCACGATGGCCCTCAGTTCCGGAGAGGTCGGTCTCCTGGACAATCCAACCACTCCCAGTCGGACCCCGCCCTCCCGGAGGACGATGGATGAAGGGAAGTGGCTGTTTCCAAGCTCGTCGATCCAGGTGGCGCTCACAAGGGGCGTGGTCCCCTCCGGAAAGAGCCGCCGCAGCTGGTCAAGTCCCCCAGGAGCCAGGTCGGAGGGTCCCGGCACGAGCACGTCCACGTCGATCGCCTGGGTGAGTTCCGCCAACAAGTGAGCCCTTTCCCGGAGCTGCTGGTCCTCGGACA
>CAZMNK010000060.1:0-28362 GCA_964567625.1 uncultured Enterobacterales bacterium
CCATGAACATCTCGTAGATGCGCAGGGCGTCTGCACCGTAGTCCTTCACCACGTCCATCGGGTTGACGACGTTGTAGCGGGACTTGGACATCTTCTCGATCTGGGTCTCGACCGGGACACCGGTCTCCTTGACGACCCAACCGCCATCCTGCTCCTCCACCTGCTCCGGGAAGTAGTACTTGCCGTTGGCGTCCTTGTAGCTGAAAGCCAGGATCATTCCCTGGTTGAACAGCTTGGTGAACGGCTCCTTGGTGTGCACCAGCCCGCAGTCGTAGAGCACCTTGTGCCAGAAGCGGGCGTACAGCAGGTGCAACACGGCGTGTTCGACACCCCCCACGTAGAGGTCCACGGGACCCCAGTACTGCTCTGCTTCGGGATCGAATGGCGCCTCGGTGTTGCGGGCATCCATGTAGCGCAGGTAGTACCAGCACGAACCTGCCCACTGGGGCATGGTGTTGGTCTCCCGTTGCCAGGCGACCCCATCGATCTCGACCATGGCCCAGTCGTCACCGGCCCGAGCCAGTGGAGGCCGGCCGTCGGAGGTGGGCCGATAGTCATCCAGGTGCGGCAGCTCGACCGGCAGCTGATCCAGGGACACAGGCCGTATCTCTCCATCGGGTCCATGGAGGACGGGAAAGGGTTCGCCCCAGTAGCGCTGCCGGCTGAACAGCCAGTCCCGGAGCTTGAAGTTGACCTTGCGACGCCCCAGGTCCTGCTCTTCCAACCAGGCCACGATGGCCTCGAAGAACTCCGGGAAGGTCTTGCCGTCGAAGGGGCCTGAATTGACCGCGACCCCCTCCTTGGAGGTCCAGGCCTCGCCCTGGACATCGACGGCGCCATGGTCCGGGTCACCCTCCTTGGGGGCGATGACCTGGCGGATCTCGATGCCGAACTTGCTCGCAAAAGCGTGGTCGCGCTCGTCGTGAGCGGGCACGGCCATGATGGCACCCGTGCCATAGGACATCATCACGTAGTCGGCGACCCAGATCGGCACCTGCTCGCCGTTGACCGGGTTGACTGCGAATGCCCCCGTCCAGACCCCGGTCTTGTCCTTCTCCGCCGCGACCTGGCGATCGAGATCGGACTTGTTCCGGGCCGCTTCGACATAGGCCGTGACCTCGGCCGCCCGGTCCGGTGTGGTGATCTCCGCGACCAGGGGATGCTCAGGCGCCAGCACGCAGTAGGTCGCCCCGAAGAGCGTGTCCGGGCGTGTGGTGTAGATCGTGAAGCCGTTTTCTGAGCCGGCGATCTGGAAGGTGCACTCGGCCCCCTCGGACCGCCCGATCCACTGCCTCTGCATCTCGAGCACGCCCTCGGGCCAGTCCAGACCCTCCAGGTCATCCAGCAGTCGCTGGGCATAGGCCGTGATCCGCAGCATCCACTGCTTCATCAAACGTCGCTCGACCGGGTCTCCGGTCTCGACGTACCGGCCGTCCTGAACTTCCTCGTTGGACAGGACCGTGCCCTGGGCGGGGCACCAGTTCACCGGGACCTCGGACAGGTACGCCAGGCCCTGCTCATGCAGCTTCAGGAAGATCCACTGGGTCCAGCCGTAGTAGTCGGCATCGCTGGTGCGGACCTCGCAGTCCCAGTCATAGCTGAAGCCAAGCGCCTTCAGCTGCTCCGTAAAGTAGGCGATGTTGTTCTCGGTCACGACCCCGGGGTGGGTTCCTGTACGCACGGCGTAGCGCTCTGCGGGCAGCCCAAAGGAGTCAAACCCCATCGGGTGAAGCACGTTGAAGCCCTTCATGCGCTTGTAGCGACACACGATGTCGACAGCCGTGTACGACTCGGGATGGCCGACGTGCAGCCCCGCACCACTCGGGTAGGGGAACATCACGAGCCCGTAGAACTTGGGCTTGTTGCGATCCGTGGGGGTTGCAAACGTCCGTTGCTCGTCCCAATGGGCCTGCCACTTGGGCTCGAACGAGGAGGGGTCGTACGTCATGCCGCGTGTCTCCAGCGACGGACCCATAACTGTGCTGCGGTCGGCGTCGAACTCGACTCAGCGGGTCAGATCGCCCTGCGCAGAGTGTTCACCGGACGGTGGGTAAGTCGCTCGGCCAGGCGAGAAGCGGACTCCGAAACCTCGTCCAGTTCCTCTTCGCTCCACGGCAGGATGGCAGCGGCGGCGACGAACAGCATGCCCAGGGACATGCAAGCAGCAGTGGTGAAGAGCAGTTCGATCAGCGGAGTGTTCATGGAGAGGTCCTGTTGTCTGAACGCCTGTTCAGGTTACAGTACACCCGTACAGGTGTCAACCCGACGCCTGGGGCGAGAAGAAACCGGGTCGGGGGGTGCCAGGGGGGGTTCATGACGCTATGATTCCTCCCCTTCCGACCAAAAACTGTCCGCAGATCTTGACGAGGCAATAATGCACCTCAACAAATCCCAGAAGATGGTGAAGATCGTGGAGTTGATGCAGCGGCGGGGCGGCATTCGGGCCGATGAGCTGCTGGATCGTTTCGAGCTCGATGCCCGGACACTGCGTCGGTACCTGGCCGACATCCGAGGCCTGGGACTCCCGCTGATGGACGAGGGCTACGCCGACGAGCGCACGGTCTCCATGGACCCCAGCTACCGACGAACCGGCGTCCACCTGACCCTGGCCGAAGTGCTGTCCCTGCATTTCGGGCGGAAGCTCTTCAACTTCCTGGAAGGCACCCAGTTCGCCGCGGACATGGACGATGCCATCGAGCGCCTGAGCCCGGCCATCACCCGAGCCCACGCCGAGTTGGCCCGAGACCTGGACCGGAAGTTCCTGGCCATCCCCGAACACGCCAAGGACTACCGCGCCCTCGGAGATGTCCTGGATGACCTGATCACTTCCCTGATCTACGACAACCCGGCCCGGGTCGAGTACACCAAGGCCAGCGGGCTCTCCGGGCACTACGAACTCGAACCCCTCACCCTCGCCACCTATCGGCAAGGTCTCTACCTCTTTGCCCGGGACCGGGCGGACGGTCGCACCAAGACCTTTGCCGTCGAGCGTTTCAAGCGCTTTTCCCGCCTGCGGATGGAGAAGTTCAGGCCGCCCTCCGGCTACCGGCCCGAAGACATTGTGGCGGACGCTTTTGGCATCATCTCGGCGCCACCCGTGGAGATCTCCGCCGTGTTCGATCCCCGCGTGGCCTTCTACATCGGCGAGCGGCTGTGGCACCCCTCCCAGACCCTGGAAATGCTCCCGGATGGCCGGGTGCACCTGGTCCTCCACACAGGCATCACCCAGGAACTGATTCAGTGGTTCCTGTCCTTTGCCGGCTCGGTCCAGGTCCTCGGACCGACGGAGTTGAGTGACCAGTTGCGCGAGGCACACGCCCGCGCCCTGGAGCGTCTGGGCCCGTGAGGCTTCTCGATCCGCACGGCTGGCCCACACACCTCGACACCAGCGATCCCTGGGATGGGGCCTCCACCCTGCCCGACCCCGACACCAGCTGGGAGGACCACAAGGCCTGGACGTTCCCACCGCTCCCGGATCGAGAGACCTGGGCCCAGGTGGACGATCGCTGGCAACAACTGGTGTGGGAGGTGCTCCGGGGTGAGCGCCCCTTCGACGACCCGCTGCTCCTGGAGACCAGTGACCAGCTGGGCTTGCTGGGTCCCAGGACCCATGATGCCCGCCCCCTTCCCCGGGCTCCCCTGGACCCGCCCCTGCTGATGCAGGTCGACCTGGTGGAGAACTGGGCGCCGGACCTGCCCGAAGCGGGCCTGGACTTCGTCCTGGGGCCCTATGGGGACATGGAAACCTCCCGGCCCCTGCGTCAGCTCGCAGCAGCGGTCCTTTTGTTCGCCAGGGTCCACCACCATGGTCGAAGAACGCTGGACGCCTGGGCAAAAGACGCCGACAGGCCACTCCTGGAAGCCCGACAGGCGCTCAAGGCCCTGGAACGCACCCCTCCGATGCTCTGGGACTGCAGCAAGCCCACCTGGCGACCCTTGCTACCGTTGATGACCGGGGCCTTGCCCCAGGGACCCGTCGAGGGCACCCCGGTGCCATTGATCCCGGGACCGGTCCAGGCCGTGGTGGCTCGCGTTCTTCCCATCGCGAACGGCCGATGGGTTGCCCACACCCCCCTGGGGCTGCCGGGGCCGCCAGACGTGGACCTCCTGCTTCGGCGCCTGAACCTGGTGTTGTGGCGCCAACGCCGGGCCAACCGGCGGGCCTCGTGGGAGGATGGGCTGCGGGCTCAGCCCGAAGTCCTGTACCGGACCTGTGCGACCTGGTGGTGGCACCACCTCGAGGAGTCCTGAGATGTCCCTGTTGTGGTCCCTTCTCGCGTGCGGCCAGGGCGACCTGGCCGTGGAGCCGGTGTCGCTGACCTGGGGCGACGTCGACTTCCAGACCACGGAGTGCATGGACTGCACCTGTGACGACGGCTGCGAGCCCCAGGAACTCGTGCTGACCAATGCGGGCGATGGGGACATCACCGTCGAGCTTCCCCTGGGAGTGGACCCCCACCTGTGCCCCTACGGCTACGACGGCGACACCGCCCTGGACCTGGGCACCCTGGCCCCGGACGCCACATTTGTCCTGATTCTGTCCGTCTGCTCCTACGAGCCCGGGGAGCGGGACACCGAGGTAAATGGGACCGTCGACATCGAGACGGACGGCGTGGACAGCGTCATCCAGGTGCCCTTCCGCTTCACCCCGATTCGCAACATCGACGACGGCGGAGATACCGGATGAGTCCCCATCCGGGAATGAAAACCGACCGATCCGGTGTCCAGTCGGTCCAGGGGTAGTGCTTTACGACAGCATCAGGGCCGCATATACGGAGGCCCGCTGCAGTTTGGAGACCGACATGACGTCACGCCGCATTCTGGTCGTCTGTGCCACGACCATGGCCTTTTCTTCCATCGCCAGTGCGGCCACATGCAAGAGCCAGATCTACAAGCTCGACAAGGCCAAAGGCTCGTCGGTCGTCCCGGCCTATGCCGCCCTGATGAAGTGCGACGACGAACTGGCCAGCGAGAACTTCGACAAGGCCATGCAGAAGACCGCGGATGCCGAGACCCTGGTCGAACTGTCGATGATCGCGATCAATGCGGACCAGTGGAACCCCGTGTGGGGAATGATCGGCAAGATCACCGACTACAACGCCCAGGACGACGTCGCCTGGCTCATCGGCGAACATTGCGCCGAGAACGAAAAGGTCGCCAGCTTCCTGCAGGGCGCCTATTTCGGCTTGCGGGACATCGAGTTCGCCCGGTGGGACGACGCGATGGTCTCCTGCGAGTCTTCTTCTTTTGAGACCTGGATGATCGGCAAGGTCGAAGACCCCCCGGACAAGCTCTTCGACGAGAAGTGGAACGCGGTACTGATGGCATTTGTGGAGAAAAAGGGCGATGAAGCCCTGCCGCACCTGGCCACGAGTGCCATCAAGGCCGCGAAGATCAGCGGACCCTATGAAGCCATCCTCGACCACATGAAAAACACCGTCGAGCCCGCGCTGGGAGACGAGGTGAGCAAGGAGGACAAGGCAGCACTCGAGGCAGCACTGTCCACCGTTGCCACCAACGTGACGCCCACCCAGGCGCGATCGGTGGCCGACCGACTGGCCAACAGCGGCTCGGAAGCCGCAGCAGCGGCACTGTTGCCCACCATCTACCCGGACCGGGTCCAGTCAGGAGGGGGATTCAACTACGGGGCTGTGGCCGTGGAGATCGCCAACTGCAAGGGCACCCAGAGCGCCATGCTGCACGTGGCCGTCATCCGGGACCCGGGCAGCCGCTACCTGGTTCAGACCGCCATCGATGCACCGATGCGAGCCATGAAACCCCGGTTGAGCAAGTGCACGAGCAGCGGTGATATCTGGCCGATCTATGTCACCGAGATGCCGATGGCTGGCAAGGACGAACTCCAGAGCCTGGTCGAAGCGATCACAGAGCAGTGGTCTGGCAAGGGCTACGACGTGAAGCGGAAGGACGAAAAGGCCGTCTCCCTGGACTGAGCCCCCCCGACGTCAGTCAGGCCGGTGGAACAGCCTGCGCACCAGCCCCACGACCCGCTTTCGACGACCACGGACCCCATCCCGAACCGCCTCGGAGATCTGCTCCAGTTGCTGAAGACGGGCTCTGGCCCGCTTGAGACGGGGATCGAGTTCCAGGGCCTCCTTGAGATGGCGGCTGGCCAGGTCAGGTTTGCCACGAGCCACCGCGATCCGAGCCAGTTCCATGTGGGCCCTGGCTCGACCGACAGGATCCTCCTCCTCCATCAGGATCCGCTGAAGCCCCTCGACCCGCCAGTCGTCGCTCACCGACCTTCTCGGGCCTGGATGGCATCGAGCAACGCTTCACAACAACGCTCCACGATCCGGTAGACCTCCTCGAAAGCTTCGGGACCACGAGCCCAGGGATCAGGGACATTTCCCGAGCCTTCCGGGTCATGGTCGCGCAGGCGAATCACGGATCTCTTTCGCCCGGGCAGCATCCGGTGGACATTCCGCAGGTTGCTGGCGTCCATGCAGACGATCCAGTCAAAGTCCTCGCCATCGCTTGCACTCAGCTGCCGAGCACGGTGCGGAGACAGGTCCAGTCCATGTCCCGCCGCCACCGCCACGCTGCCGGGGTCAGCACCGCCGCCCACATGCCAGTTCCCCGTGCCACAGGAGTCCACCGCGACCCGATTCGCCAGCCCGCGCTCCCGGACCTTGGCCGCCATGACCACGTGTGCCAGGGGCGAGCGACAGATGTTGCCCAGACAGACAAAGAGGATTCGAGTGGTCCTTCCTGAGCCGCCCATCTCCAGGGGTTAACGGGCGGCACCTTTCGATGTCCTGCCAAGGTCTGGCATGGCTCTTGCTCCACCATGTGCTGCCCACGCTGAAACCCTGGAGCTGAAGATGGCCCGTACCCTGGATGCCCGACACACCGAAGATCCCGAAACTTCCCGGCTTTTCAACCTCTTCCTGTTGATAGCCATGGGCGTGATGGTGTTGGCCATGGTCAGCAATGCGGCCTCGGCCGACAACGGAACCAACGCAGAAGTACCCCAGGAGATCTTCTTCCAGTAGAAGTTCTTCTATGAATCATAGAAATGTCCTCACTCCCCAGGGGGTCAGGAAGGGATAGGATTCCCCGAGTCCACGTGGAAACGACATGCTCGGGCGCGAAACCATCCTCGTTGTCGATGAGCTCTCGGCGGACACCCACGCCGCTCGAGATGCCCTTCGTGCAGAGGAACGCGAGATCCACCTGGCCCCTTCGGCCCGAGAGGGCCTCAATGCGCTGCATGACACCGCGCCAGACCTGATCCTCCTCTCCCTGGATCTCAACGACCTGCCCGGGCCACACGCCCTGGACGTGTTCCGGGAGCGGGTACCCGGGGTACCCGTCATTGCCGTGGCCGCTCATGGCCATGTGGCCGGCGCGGTGGAGGCCATGCGCCGGGGTGCCGTGGACTACCTTGCCCGGCCCATCAATCCCCCTCAGTTGGTAGAGGCGGTCCAGCGAGCGCTCCAGGAAGCCCGCAGCACACGGGAGCTGGAGCGGGTCCGCCAACAGGTCAAGGACCGGTACGGTTTCTCCCACATGCTGACCCGCAGTCCCCGCATGTTGGCGATCTTCGACCAGGTGCGAGCTGTGGCGGGAACAGATGCCCTCGTCCTGATCCGCGGGGAGACCGGCACCGGCAAGGAACTCATCTCCAGGGCCATTCACGAACGCAGCCGGCGCCATGACAACCCGTTCATCTCCGTGAACTGCGGGGCCTTTACCGAGTCCCTGCTGGAGAGTGAACTCTTCGGGCACGAGCGAGGCTCTTTCACCGGTGCTGTCGGGCGACGACGCGGGGTCTTCGAGATGGCCGACGGGGGAACCTTGTTCCTCGACGAGCTCGGAGAGACCTCGCTGAGCGTCCAGGTGAACCTGCTGCGGGTGCTGGAGGAAATGGAGTTCCGCCGGGTCGGCGGTCAGGAGCCCGTTCGGGTGAACGTGCGCATTGTCGCGGCGACCAACGTCGCCCTTGAAAAGGCCACCGCTGAGGGCCGCTTCAGAGAGGACCTGTACTACCGGCTCAATGTCTTTCCGATCTTCCTGCCACCGCTGCGAGAACGCAGGATGGACATTCCCCTGTTGATGCGTCACTTCCTGGAAGACGCTGCCCACGAGTACCAGCTGGAGCCACCCTCCATCACCACCGAAGCCCTGGACGCCATCGTGTCCTTTGACTGGCCGGGCAATGTCCGTCAGCTGCGGGCCCTGTGCGAACGATGGGTCATCACACATTCCAGCCAGCGGCTACAGCGAGAAGCCCTGCCCAGGGAGATGACCGGCCTGGGCCCCAAGGCCTCCGAGGTCGACCCCTTCCACATCGACGCCGAACAGCCCCTGTCCCACACCACCGAGCGCCTGCTGCACCAGGTGGAGCGGACCTACTTGCACCGGGTCCTGAAGCACCATCTTGGCCACATGGAGGCCACGGCGAAGGCGGCGGGCATCACCCGCCGAACGCTCTACACCAAGATGAAGCACTATGGCCTCGAAGCCTCTGCCTACCGCAGGAAGTAGACCCCCCATGCGAAACCCCTCTCACCTGATCGCCTTTGCTGCCGGCCTGGCCTGTGCCTGGACCCTCCAGCCCGTGTGGGCCCGCAAGGACAGGCCCCCTCCCGCACCAGCGGCGACCATCACCACTCTGGCCGACGCGACCTACCGGCGAACCCCCAGCGACAAGGCCGGGATCGCCGTTCTCGCCCAGGGTCTGAACGCCTATGTGGGACGCCTGGACCTGGCAGCAGGTGGCCAGGTGCCCGAGCACCAGGACCCGACCGAGGAGTACATCCACGTCCTCCAGGGCGCCGGTCAGATCACCATCAATGGTGTACAGACCACACTCGGTCCGGGCAGCACTGTCTACATGCCTGCGGGTGCCACGGTCAGCTATGCCAACGGGGAAACCCCGCTTGTGGCCCTCCAGGTCTTCGCCGGGCCGGCCTCGGCCCAGAAGTACGACAACTGGCCAATCTCCGACCAGGCCGTGCGCTTTCAGTAGTCGGGCAACGGAGCCCGGGTCGCTCGAACCAGGACGGGCCACGCCCTTCCCTGCCTAGAGCACCTCGAACGTATTCCGGAAACGGCGGCGGCCCTCGACATCCCCACGGCCCACAATCACGCAGATCTCCACCGGCTGTCCCTCGTGGACAACCAGCCCTCGTTCAAAGGTCCAGCGCAGACCTTCATCGAGCTTGATGGCCAGGGTGATGCCCGCATGTTTGGCGACGTAGCCCTTGCGGGACTCCTCGGGTTCAAACCCGGGGCCCAGGGGCCAACGCACCTCGAGGTCCCCATCGGGCAGATCCTCGAAGCGCTCGGTGACCACCATCTTGGTGCCCTCCACACGCAGATCCCGGATGTAGCGGCCCGGGGAAAACCCATCGTGTCCCGCCACAACGGTGGCCGAACGACCATCCACTCGGGCCTTCACCACGAAGGCCCCGTAGGGCGCCCATCCCGAGCCCTGGCGACGAGGCACGCCTCGCCCATCCACCAGGCAGCCCCCATGGGCCTCGGGCAGGGCCAGTTCCAGCAGGTCCTGGTGGGCCCCGGGGTCCACCAGCACAGGGACCGTTCCCACATCCAGGAGGATCTGGAAGCCATCGGCATGGACCTGGGGATCCGGTCGCGTGACGCCCCCTCCCCCGCACCAGTAGACCAGGCGCAGCGGCTGTTTACGGACCTCGTTGCGAAGCACGATGGTGCCCGAGTCTCGGAAGGCCCACATGGCCCACTCGCCACCACCGTCAAGGGCTGGCCCCGGGTTCACCACCTCTCCGCTGAGCCAGGCGGCCGTCCCGTCCTCTGCCGCTTCAGGGGTCGCCTCTCCGGGAACCAGCCCCAGGCCGACCACTGCGTTCCACACGGTGCGCTCCGGCGCCGTACCCCACTCGGCCAGCAGGGGCTGCCCTTGACAGGCCCCGATGGGCGGCACCCGGCCCATCCCTTCCGAGAGCACCCGCAACATCCACCCCACACGGCCCACTGCCGCGTCCGCATCGGCTGGAAAGGACACCCCGTTCAGGCGAGCACAGGCGCGGGCCACGAGCACCGCCTGGACCATCCGGGTGACCTCGGCTGGCACCCCCAGCCTGGGAGACCCGTCATCGTGCAACAGGTCTGGAAGGGTACGCCCCATCACCGTCAGCCCCAGGCTCCACCACTTGCGGGCCTTGGGAAGCTCGGGCCAGGTGAGACCCGCCACCACCAGGCCCGCAGCGTGCATCACCAGGCGGTGGTCTGGCCTGGCCAGGTTGAGACCGCTGTAG
Organism: uncultured Enterobacterales bacterium; assembly: GCA_964567625.1. Lineage (GTDB taxonomy): Bacteria > Myxococcota_A > UBA796 > UBA796 > CAJQPC01 > CAYFPX01. Next base: position 10,263 of record CAZMNK010000060.1, read on the forward strand.
ACCCACTCCCCATGAGCCTCTGCACTGCCGGCAATGCGTCGGCGCAGGTCCGGGTCCAGGTCTTCACCGAGCCAGCCGGTACCCAGCGCCCAGTGGATCAGCCGGACAGCGGCATCGGAGGAATGAACCCAGGCCACGCCGCGCCCGGGCACGTCCTGGAGGAGCCAGTCTCCCAGGGCCCGGCTCGCCGCTTTGGAATGGGCCCGGTTTCCGGTCTCGTGAGCCGCACGCGCCAGGGTGGAGAACCACTGGTGACGATGGAGGTCTCGGGCGCCAATCCAGGCGGAAACCCCACCACCGACCTGGTTCCATGGCTCATCAGGCAGCACTGCTCCGGTGTCGGGACATCGATCCCAGGCAACCCCCTCGAGGGTCTCCGCCGTGGCCGCTGCCAGGGCCGCTGCCCCTGTCCAGAACGGTGCAGCCACAAGGGCGGGGCTCTTCCCCCAGCGTGTGTCCAGCGGGGCACAGGGGGCCTTGAGAACCGGGCGCGAGCCCTCCCACACATCGCGAAAGGCCCGGGTGGCACGAGACAACAGCGAGGGCATCAGACCTCTCCGTCAGGAAGCTGGATCTCCAGGTCTACATCGTCGGGCATCCTCTCCCGTAGATAGACCTTCAGTCGACGACGCATCTTGGCCTCGATCTGACGGATCCGCTCCTTGGAGACCCCGAATCTCCTGCCCAACTCCGACAGGGGCAAGGGGTCGACCGACAACAACCGCTCATCCCAGATCGCCTGTTCCCGTTCACCGGACAGCGTCCCTCGGAATTCGTTCAGGTGCTCGCGTACCTGGCCTCCCAACTCCGTGTTTGCCGCCAGTTCATCTGGACCAGGCGCGGCGGAGTCGGAGATCATGTCCGACAGGGCCCGGCCTTCAGAGGGATCTCCCACGGGAGAGTCGATGGACAGGGCGGGCGCACGCATGTGCTGGTCAACGGCAATGACCTCGCTCTCGGCGACCTCCAGGCGCTCTGCCAGGAGCTTTGTGGAGACCTCCAGGCCTTCCTTGAGCATGCGATCTCGCTCCTTCTGGAGCTGGAAGAACAGCTTGCGACCGGCTCGGGTACTCCCCAGCCGCACCATCCGGAAGTTGTCCATCAGGAACCGCAGGATCATCGCCCGGATCCAGTACTGGGCGTAGCTGGAAAACCGAATGCCGCGGTAGGGGTCGTAGCGGGACAGGGCCTCGACCAGCCCCACATTGCCTTCCTGGACCAGGTCCAGGACGTTGTTCCACTGGCGGTGGTACTGAAAGGCCAGCTTGACCACCAGGCGAAGGTTCGACGCCACCAGGCGCTCGGCTGCCTCGGGGTCCCCGGTCTCCTGGTAGCGAATGGCGAGTTCCTTTTCCTCGTCCGCATCCAGAATCGGGTATCGACGAATCTCCGACAGGTAGTGGCCGAGCAAGTCGTCGCCACGGTGACTGGAACGAACTCCCCCCGAAGAAGACCGCTTGGCCGGGACCTGCCGTGCAGCATCACCGGGCCTGTCAGCACCGGATCCGATGATCTCAGGCTCCACCGAGTCTTCGCTGGGCTCCTTGGGGGTGGCCATCGAGTGTCGTCCTGGGGGGGAGGGAGTTCAGCGAGGCCGAAAACGACCGGGCGCAAGCAGGTACTGGACAGCGGCGGGCGAACCAACCAGGAAGGGCTCCCTGGAACTGGTATCGAGTCCCACCGGTTTCCCGGCTCGATTCCTGGCCACACCGCCCACCTCCTCTAACAGGCAGAGAGCCCCTGCGACATCCCAAGGCCGCCATCCTGCAGGCACAATCGCGGCCACAGCCGCTCCGGCCGCGACCATGGCGACATGTGCTGCCAGGCTGCCCAGGTTGCGACACTTGCCCGGAAAGTCGAGCCAGCCCCATCGATGAAAACGCGAGGGCACATAGACCACAGCGTCACGACCCGGGGTCTCCATCCCAAGCGGTGCCAGAGGCCGACCATCCCGAGAGGCCCCTCGACCCCTCTCGCCCACCCAGTATTCGCGCAACCGTGGCAGATAGAGGGCCCCCAGCAAGGGCCCATCCGCGTCGACCAGGCCCACCGTCGGCCCCCAGTAGGACAGGCCTTCCAGGTAGGACCCCGTGCCATCGATCGGATCGATGAACCAGGTACGCGGGCCACCCACGACATGCGCTCCCTCCTCTCCCACAATGGTGTCCAACGGGAAGAGCGCCTGCAGACCGGCCACCAGAATGGACTCGGCCTGGGTATCCGCCTCGGTCACCAGAGTATCGTCACCTTTTCGACGCCCTTCCAACTGCCCGAAGCCAGCGAGCGCCACGGCGCCGGCCTCCTCCAGAAGTGCCCGAATACTGGGAAGGCGGTCATCCATGGCCCGTCCCCCTAACGTGGTAGGGTAGGCCGCCTTCCGACTCCGGGCACAGAGACAGCCCCCAGGAGCAGCCGATGCCGTTGTTGTTCCCCCTGTCCCTCCTGTTTACCCTGGGCGCCTGCGACAGCGACACAGAACCCGCTGAAGCGCCCGTACAGCAGGTTCAGACTCCAGAACCGACCGAAGAGGTCATCGAGGAGGTCCCCGCCGAGGAACCTCTGAGCGAGACCGAACAGGCCGTGGCGCTGGCCGAGGCTGGCCGCCATACCGAGGCTGTGGCCGCCCTCAAGGCATTGCTGGAGAGCCAGGCCGATGACCCCGGATGGTGGCGTCTGCTGGGCCAGGAGGCCCTTCTCTCCAACGAGTCCGGAGCCCTTCTCGATCACCTCGATGCTGACACGGCCATCGGCGGCCAGAACGCGTCTCACCAGCGGCTCCGCGCCAGCCTCGCACTGGCCACAGACCGCCCGTCCGACGCCCTGGATGCCGCCGGGAAACTGCGGACCACCGACGACGAGGAAGGCGCGGCCTTCTGGGTCCAGGCCTGGCGGGCCATGGAGCCGAATCAGCGACCGGAAGTGGACCCAGAGGCCCTCGACCCCACCAAGGTAGGAGATGCCCTGGTGCTCGCCGCGACCATCCGAAAATACAAGTCCAAGTCCCGGCGCATTGCCTTGCTCCAGGATGTGGCACCGACCCACTCGCGGGCGCAACTTCTGAGGGCAGAACTGCTCGAGGAAGTGGGGGTTCGCGGCGAGGTCGACAAGGTGATGGTGGGCCTGCTCACCGACAGCGACCCGGAGGTTCGGCACGCCGCTGCCCTGGCAACCGCCCAGAACGCGTCCGATGCATCCGAGGCCGCCGGACACTACACCATCGCCGCCAAGGCTGCGGCTGAGGCCCACAATGGCCTCGCCACGGCCCAGGCCCTCGAACTGGCGGTGGATTCCCATCTGAAGGCCCTGGAGTCTGATGTCGCCCTCTCCCTGGCCATGGAGATGCATGCTGCCCGGTCCGCAGCCAACGACAGTGCTGGCGCTGCCCTGACCGCCATGGCTGTCGCCCGGGCCGCGCGGGCCGCAGGAGAGGTTCAGACGACTCTTTCCCATGCCCGAGAGGCCGCCATGGCCTTTACCGAGGCCGAGAACACCCAGGCCGCCAGCGCTGCCGCCTGGCTCCAGATCGAGGCCGCCTGGCACCTGGGTCTCCCCGAGGAGCTTCAAGATGCGGCCAAGCATGTCGAGGGCCAGGCCGATGTGGTGAATGCCCTGGGCCAGGTGCTCGTGGGCGATGCCGCCTCTGCCCTCGACTCTCTCGCTGGCGCCAGGGTGGGCGGCACGAGCGGCGTCCAGATCCTGCTCGCAGCCGCGAGGGCTGCGTCCTACACCGGGGGCGATGCCGTCGGACACGCGACCCGCGCCGTCAAGGCCGCAGATGCCACCGGCAACCTGCCGGCTCGCATCGAATCCCGCCTGGCCCTGGAGACCTATGCGGTCGCCGCAGGGAACAGCCAATCCGCGTCCACGGCACGGGCTGAACTGGCCAGAATTGCCAAGGGCCTGGACAACGGAGTAGCCCTGGCCTCCGAGGTCGCTGCTCGAACGGTGCGTTCCGGCGGCAGCGCAGCCTTCCCCTCCGAGGGCGCTCCGGCTTCAAACGACGCCTGGGCGGCCCTCGCCAACGGAACCACTGTTCCTTCGGCCACCGCCGACGAGCACCCCACCTTTGCCTGGGCACGGGCCCGGAATGCTCTGAAGGCCTCCGAGCATGAAGTCGCCTATGAGCACTACCGTTCCGCCATCGCCTCGACTCCCCGCTACCTGGCCGGGCCCTGGACCCCCATCAGCGTCCTGGATGGGAGGGCTGGTCCCCTCACGGACATGGACCTGGCCATGCTGCATGGCCGCAAGGACATCAGCTCTGGGCTGATCGCCCTGGCCCTGCAGGACGACTGGCGTGCCCGCGGAGACAGCCACGTCGCCTTTGCCATCGGAGACGATCCGAGCCTGGCCCTTGAGACCGACCTGCGAATGGCGCTGAACGAAGCCCATCGTCGCCTGGCTGTCCAGGACATTCGGTGGTTGTGCGGTGTCACCGATGCCCCCCAGGCCGCCCGCCACACGCTGGGAGAGCTGGAGAAGAAAGCCCAGGAGAACAAGGCCTTCAAGCGATCGTTGCCCATGCCCCCGGCCGACTACCGGGCCATCCAGGAGAATCTGCGCCACCTGGCAATCCTCTCCTACCGTCTTGGCGCCAAGACCGGTGATGCCACCGTGGTGACGGGCAACCAGGCTCTCGTGGTGAAGCTCACCGACACCCCTGCCATTCGCGAGGCCGCCACCAGCCTCCGGGCCAACATCATCACGGGCACAGCAATGGGTGGTGAACCCACCTCGCCGCTCCCCGGAGATGCACTGCGGGCCATGCTTGTGGACATCTTCCAGCAGGAGTTGACGGGCATCGGACGCTACCTGGTGCTGCCAGACGGACCGCTCTGGGGATTCTCATTCAACGTGCTCCCGGAACAGAAGAAGGGTCTGCGCTTCCTGGCCGATATCCGCTCCATCGGCAACAGCTCCACTGTCGCTCAGGCCTTCAAGGAGCCCGGACAGTTCCCTCTGACCTTCAACCCGGACTTCCTTGGACTGGCCCCCTTCCCCCCGGATGCCACCTCCCTGACAACCGGTCTCCCCCTGCCGTCCGAGGTGGCCAATGCCGGTCGTATCTTCGGGTCGGGGCTGCGTGAGATCCATGAACGCAAGGAGGCCACCGCGAGCAGCTTCCGAGACAAGGCCGCCACCACCCGTTTCCTGCACATGTCTGACGTCCGGACCGGAGAACGGGCCGGACTGCAGTTCGTGGACGAGACCGTCCCCCTGCACGAGATTCGCGACATGGACATGGTGGCCCAGGCGGTCATCCTGTCTGCCACCTGCTCCCCCGAGGTCATGCGACGCCGAGCCCAGGCGATCATCACTGCAGGGGCCCGGTCTGTCCTGCTGGCCTCCTGGCTCGTCCGGGAGACCGTGCGTGGCCGCTATCTCTACACGTACTACGAGGCCGGAAACCGGGACCGTGTGCCGTCTCGGGCCATGGCCGAAGCCCGCGAGGCCCTGCAAAAGGATCGCGACGACCCGAATTTCGACCCGTCCTTCTGGGGGCAGTTCATCCTGCATGGGTCGCCCTAGCTCAGACCAGTCGTGAGGACTTCTACCTCGGTCCGGCGGGGGCTTTGGGGTTCCCGCTTGCTGCTCCTGGCCATGCTGGCAGCCCCGGCCCAGGCCGCACCGCCACCCCTGCTGGGACCCCACGGTCCCTTCTGGTTCGGGCCCATCACACCCGCCACACCGGCGATCCTGGCCCAGGGGCGCGGCCTGGTGATGGTCAGCCCCACCGATGGGGGGCTCTGGCTCGAGGTGACCGATGCCGCGCTCTCAGGCCCGGGACCCGAGGCAGCTGTCCGCCGAATCCACCGGGGAGGCCGCTGGCACTGGAGCCTGGACGAACGCCTGCAGGAGCACCGCCGGGGCATCGTGATCACCGACCTGTCCGGGGAACAGGCGTTCTCGGCCTCCTCCCCACTCGTCGAGGAGCTGGACCACTGGCCCGAGGGAACAACCCTGCTCGCCGACGGGGTGAAGGCCCGTCGCCTCGCCCAGGGCTGGGAGGTCCAGGACGGGGAGATGACGACCCTCTACACCGACCAGGGATTGCCCTCCTGGCGGCGGGACGCAAGAGGCAACACGGTGGTCTGGGAACGTGACCATGGCCAGCTCACCGCCCTTGTGCGGGAGGGAGGGCAGCGGCTATCGCTCCAGTTCGACGCCCAGGGCCGTCCCTCGGTCGTGGGGCTGCCGTCTGGCCAGGAGATCTTCCTGGAGCATGTGGATGGGCTCCTGGTCCGCGCCGGCACCCCTTCCCGGGAGACCCGGTACACCTACGACGACAAGGGGCGCCTCAAGACGCTGACCTGGCCGGACCAGAGCCGCGTCCTGGTCAAGTGGACCGAAGGCGAGCAGGTCGCCAGCCTGGCCGGACCCGGTCCTCGAAGGACCACCTACAGCTGGTCCGACAACGGTGTCGAGGCGCGGGCCGATCCGGGGGCGGCAACCCGGCTGACCTGGACGGAGAGAGGCTACACCCTGCAGGATTCGGCGGGGGCCGAGGTTCGGGTCCTCACCGAGGAAGGCCGACTGCAGGGCTGGGAGGACCCCAGCGGCGCCACTGTCCAGCTGGCACGAGATGCCCAGGGACAGATCACCCAGATGGAGGGGGCCCATCCCTGGCGCCTGGAGTGGCGCAATGCGGGGCTCTCCAGGCTGGTCGACCCCGCCGGAGCTCAATGGACCCTGGAGCGCACCAGCTCCGGCGAGGTCCAACGGGTCGTGGATCCAGACGGACGCCGGCTCGGACTGGGCTGGGACACCCACGGGTCACTCCGTTCCGTCGAACCGGGCAAGACGCCCTTCCGCTTCAAGCACGACGGGGCTGGTCGTCTGACGGAGGTCCAGGCAGCCAGCGGTGCCCGTACCCTGCTCTCCTGGTCCGAGGACCGACTCACGGCCGCGGACCCGGCCGGCCAGGAGATTTCCCTCGTCGGCCTCGGCGGTGGAAAGACCGTACTGACCTCCCGTCTCGGAGAGTCCTGGGTGATCACCCGCGACGCAATGGGCAGGCCGACTCGGCTTCAATTTCCCGACGGAAGGGTCCTGGTACTGCTCCGCAACAGCCTGGGACGACTGGGCTCATTGGCCGCAGACGACAAGGTGGAGGTTCGCTACAGCTGGCGCAGTGACGGGCGGCCCACCCAACTGACCGACTCCCTCGGCGCCGCCACGGGCCTGAACTACGACCTCGCCGGCCGTCTCTCCTCCCTGGATCGGCCGGATGGCAGCACCCTGACCGCCAGCCGGGACGCCCGTGGAGAAATCGTCGCCCTGACCCGGAACGAGGACCAGTGGCCCGTGACCCGTGACGGTCGAGGTCTCCCGACGGCCCTCGGGCCCCTGACCTGGGCCTGGGACCTGGCGGGCCGCTGGCTGGGCTGGGCAGCCCGGGGTGTAACCCTGATCCTGACCCGAACCGGGGCCGGGGCAATCCGAGAGGTGCAGTGGCAGGAAGGGGAGCGGATCCGCATCGACCTGGACCCGGCAGGAAGAACCAGCCGCGTGCGCACCAAGGCCGGTTCCTGGTCCATCGAGAGAGGGCCCAATGGCGCCGTCCAGACCCTATCAGGGCCCGACTCGTCGACCGTCAAGATCGCCCATGATGAACGCGGGCTGCCCACCCTGGTGACCTGGGGCGACAAGAAGCGAAGGGTTCTTCGAGATGCCGCGGGCAACCCGGTCAAGTGGACCTCCTCCGGCGGCATCGTCCTGTCTGTGGACCGGGATGCCGGTGGACACCCCAGCCTGGGCCGCTTTCCCTCGGGGACCCTGTCCAGGTGGCTTCGCCAGCCAGGAAGTGCCGCGCTCGAGCTTCTCGATCCCTCGGGAAAACTCCTCCTGTCTCGCCGGATCAGCCTCGATGACAGAGGTCGGACCGCCCGCGTCACAGAAGGGAACCAGGAGACCGTGTGGCGCCGCGACCCCCTGGGAGAACAGGTCGCGGTAGAGACCCCCGAGGGCGCATGGAGCTGGCTCCCAGGCCGCATGGAGGGACCGGCCGGCCACGTGGTGCTCCTGGACGAGGCCGACCACCTCCAGGTGGCCGTTCCTCCCGTGGGCCCCACCGCCTGGGGCCTGGACCCCTCCCGGATCACCTACATGCTGGATGAGCACGGGAGAATCGTGGGCCTGTCAGGAGACGAGGGGGGCCTCCTGGGAGTGGAACAGGATCCGGACGGACACCTCCGGGCTCTGGTCCACGAGGATGGCTCCCGCTGGCGCCTGACCTGGGACCCCTTTGGCCGGCTGGTGGGCTTCCAGGACCCCGAGGGCCTGGAGACCCGACTGGGCCAGGGGCCCGAGGGTCTGCTTGGTTGGTCCCAGGACGACCAGGTGACAGAACTGCTCGAGGTGCCCGGGATCGGCTGGGTCGAGGCCACTGGCAAGCAATACCAGGAAGTCCTGAGCGATGAGACGGGGAGCCCCCGAATCGTCTCAAGAGAGGGAGAGGACCCTCGCCCAGTGGCCTGGCGGCCGACGGGCATGCCCGACCGGGACCCGGGCACGCCACTGGGATGGCGGGGCGCCTGGTCCCTGTTTCCTGGAGGACCTCAGCTCGACGGGGCCGGGGTCCTGGACCCGGTCTCTGGCAGGCGGGCTGACCCCGGTTGGCAACCCTCCTGGTGGCCGGCGACCGAGGAAGCCTCCCCCTGGCCGGCCCTGGACGACGTGGCGACCCCCTGGTGGGACCCTGGACCCTGGGCACCCCAGTCCGTGTGGTCCGACCCCCTGGCCCTGTTGGTGGCCATGGGGGAACTGGACCCGGTGCTCGACCCCGACACCCTCGGCCTCCCCACCCGGGTTCCGCCCCTGCCCTGGCTACCAGCCGCCGCCGGCCTGCCCGACGCACCCCTGACCCGGCGAGCCCTCGGATCGTCCACTCCTGACCCCCTGGTGGCACTGGTCCTGGAGGCCTCCGTGGCCCCGACTGCGCCCCTGACAAGTTCGGCTGTCCTGGCCGCTGTTCTGGCCCCGGAGTGGGAAGGCGTGCCGTCCCTGGAGGGCCTCGTCCCGAGGCCAACGACCTGGTGGACCGGGGGCCTGGACAAGTGGCTCAACGGCCCCTGAGACCGTCTGACTGGCCCCGTTTGCCACCCCTGTGGGGCTGCATTAGAAGCCCGCCTCCATGGTGGCTATAGCTCAGTTGGTTAGAGCGCTGGATTGTGATTCCAGAGGTCGAGGGTTCAATTCCCTCTAGTCACCCCATTGAGGGCCTATAGCTCAATTGGCAGAGCAACGGACTCTTAATCCGTCGGTTCCAGGTTCGATTCCTGGTGGGCCCACCATCCAGAACCCCCTCCCCTCTCCGGGGCGGGGGTTCTGCACTTCGGCTGCCTTTGACTGTCAGGGTGCCGATCCGCAGCGCAGCACGTTAAACCCGACGGCTCCCGCGAGAATGGCGGAATCGGTAGACGCGCCGGCCTTAGGAGCCGGTGGGGAAACCCGTGGGGGTTCGACTCCCCCTTCTCGCACCCCCGTCGAATCCAAGGCGAAGAAAATGAGTGTCCAGATCGAAAAGGTCTCCAGTATTGAGCGCAAGCTCTCCTTCACCGTTCCTGCCTCCAACGTGGGCAAGGAACTCGACTCCGCACTGCGCAACCTGGGCAGGGACGCGGTGCTCCGCGGCTTCCGCAAGGGCAAGGTCCCCGTCCAGATCCTCGAGCAGCGCTACGGCCGCCAACTGCGGGCCGAGGTCGCAGCGACCCTGATCAACGACTCTCTCAAGGACGCGGCCTCCGACATGGAGTTCTTCGGCCAGCCGTCCGTGGAAAAAGGGGACCTGAAGCGGGGTCAGGACTTCACCTTCGCCGTCGTGCTCCAGGTCAAACCCGAGCTCGAGATCGCGTCCTACACCGGACTCAAGGTGCCCTACACCCCGGGAACGATCTCCGACGAACAGCTCGAGGAGGAAATCGGCCGACGCCTGGCTTCCAGGGCCGCCCTGGCCGAGGTCACCGAGAGCCGCGAGATCGTCGCCACGGACATGGTCCTGGCCGAGCTGGACATCAAGGACGGAGAAGAGTCCGTTCACCAACACCCTGGCACGATGATCAACCTCCAGGACGACACCTACTACACCGGCATCGACCAGCTGCTCATCGGTCAGAAGAGCGACGCCGAGATCAGTGGCGAGGTCAGCTTTGCAGAGGGCTCCCTGGATGAGATCGCGGGCAAGACGCTCCAGGTCGCCGCCAAGGTGATCTCCCTCCAGGAAATGCGAGCGCCGGAATTGTCGGACGAGATCGCCGAGGAGCTGGGTTTTGAAGGCGGTTCCGAGGGAATGCGCACAGCCATCCAGGGCCAACTGCATGAGCGAATCGAGGAGAACTCCCGAAACCAGTCGCGGGCCAAGCTGATCCAGTTGCTGATCGACGAGAACTCCTTCGAGGTGCCTGGCGCCCTGGTCGAACAGCAGTTGAACCTGCTCCAGGAGCAGTTGCGCATCCAGGCCGCCTACCAGGGCCAGGACCCTCGCAACGTGCGGTTCAACGACGAGGACATGGTCCGCATGCGCGGGCAGGCCACCTTTGCAGCCAAGGGCGCCCTCATCCTGGAGCACGTCGCCAAGACGGAATCGCTGGATGTCACCGAGGATGACCTGGAGGCCCGCTACCAGATGCTCGCGGACCAGCGGGGTCAGACCATCGAGCTCATCAAGGGCTACTTCCAGAAGGAGGAAGCGGTGGAGGAGCTCCGAGCACGCCTGCTCGAGGAGAAGACCCTGGACTGGCTGCTCGAGAACAGCGAGCTGGTCGAGGAAAGCGCCGAAGAGGCCGAAGCCAAGGAAGGCTGAGCACCCGCCTGGTGGCGGAGGACAGGGCCTCGCTTCCCCCGGAGGGAGGGGCCCTGCCTGTTTGGGGAGGTGACGGAACCCTGCCCTCTCGAAAAGGGTTGAGGAGGAAATGGCCCCCGCCGATCGGCGTGGTTACGGCCACCACACCTCATCCAATGGAGCACCCCCCGACGATGGCTTCTGATCCCCTGCAGAACTACCTCGTGCCAACCGTCATCGAGTCCTCCCACCGCGGCGAGCGGGCCTGGGACATCTACTCCCGGCTGCTGAAGGACCGGATCATCTTCCTGCGAACCCAGGTCACCGACGAGGTCGCGAACATCGTCGTGGCCCAGTTGCTCTTCCTGGAATCCGAAGATCCGGAGCGTGACGTCTACCTCTACGTCAACAGCCCGGGCGGCTCGGTCACCGCCGGCATGGCGATCTACGACACCATGCAGTTCATCCGCCCGGACGTGGCGACCATCTGCATGGGCCAGGCCGCCTCCATGGGCGCATTCCTGTTGGCCGCAGGTGCCAAGGGCAAGCGCCGGGCCCTGCCTCACTCCCGCATCATGATCCACCAGCCCCTCGGCGGCGTGGGTGGACAGGTCACGGACATCGAGATTCACGCCCGGGAGATGCTCCGGGTCAAGGCCGAGCTCAACCGGCTCCTCTCCGTCCACACCGGTCAGGACCTGGAGAAAGTCACAGCCGACACCGAGCGCGACAACTTCATGAGCCCGGAAGAGGCCATGAACTACGGGCTGATCGACGAGGTCATTACCAAGCCGGAACCGGCCGACTCCGCGGCCTGATCCCCTCTCAAGAATCGGGGACCCCTGCCGTGAAGGGGAATCCACCACTACACTGAGACAACGATGGCAGGAGACGACTCGCGCAAACCAGGTGGAGACGGCAGAGAGCTCTGCTGTTCCTTCTGTGGCAAGAGCCAGAAAGAGGTCCGCAAGCTCATTGCCGGCCCCTCGGTCTACATCTGCGACGAGTGCGTGGAGCTCTGCAACGAGATCATCACCGAGGAATTCGAGCGCGAGGACTACTACGCCTCCCGTGCCCTGGTGCCAAAGCCCAAGGACATCAAGTCCCACCTGGACCAGTACATCATCGGGCAGGAACGGGCGAAGAAGATCCTCGCGGTCGCGGTCCACAACCACTACAAGCGGATCGACAGCCGAAGCACCCACGACGACGTGGAGCTCCAGAAGTCGAACATCCTGCTGGTCGGTCCGACCGGCACGGGCAAGACGCTGCTCGCCCAGACCCTGGCCCGTTTCCTGAATGTGCCCTTCACGATCTGTGACGCCACCAGCCTGACCGAGGCCGGCTACGTCGGCGAGGACGTGGAAAACATCATCCTGAGCCTCTTCCAGGCCGCTGAATACAACGTCGAGCGGACCATGAAGGGGATCATCTACATCGATGAGATCGACAAGATCTCCCGCAAGTCCGAGAACCCCTCCATCACCCGCGACGTGTCCGGTGAAGGCGTTCAGCAGGCCCTGTTGAAGATCATCGAGGGCACCGTGGCCAACGTCCCCCCCAAGGGCGGCCGCAAGCACCCCCAGCAGGAGTTCCTGCAGATCGACACCACGAACATCCTGTTCGTCTGTGGCGGGGCATTCGTCGGCCTGGACAAGGTCGTCGAACAGCGGGTGAACAAGGTCGCCATCGGGTTTGGAACCGGCGAACTCAAGGAGCGCAAGGAATACTCACCCAGTGAACTCCTGGCGATGGTGGAGACCGAGGACCTGTTGCGCTTCGGCATGATTCCGGAGTTCATCGGACGAGTCCCCGTCCTCGCGACCCTCGACGAGCTTGACCAGCCTGCCCTGATGGCCATCCTGGTCGAGCCACGAAATGCCCTGGTCAAGCAGTACCAGAAGCTCTTCGAGATGGAGGGCGTCCAGCTCACCTTTACCGATGGGGCCCTCCAGTCGGTCGCCAGCGAGGCCATACGGCGCAAGACCGGGGCCCGTGGACTGCGGGCCATCATCGAAGAGACCATGCTGGACGTCATGTATGACCTGCCCAGCAAGACCAATGTGAAGGAGTGCGTGATCTCCGAGGAGGCTGTGACACAGGGCAAGCCCCCCATGCTCGTCTACGAGGCCGAGTCGGACTGGTCCGCGTAGCGGAGTCTCGATGTTCTTCAAGGACAAGAAGCACGAAAACAACCAGGTTCTGCCGCTCCTGCCGCTGCGGGATCTCGTGGTTTTTCCGTACATGGTCGTGCCACTCATCGTCGGCCGGGAAAAGTCCATTGCCGCCCTGAACGAGGCCGGTCGGGCCAAGGAGGAAATCTTCCTGGCCGCCCAGCGCAAGGCCCGGACAAACGACCCCGAGCCCGACGAGATCTACGACTGCGGCACGATCGCCGCGATCATGCAGATGATCCGCCTGCCAGACGGCACGGTGAAGGTGCTGGTCGAGGGTCGCCGGCGGGCACGCGTGGTGCGCTATCTGAACCGGGACGACTCCTTCCGCGTGGAGCTCGAAGAGCTCGACGACACCATCCGGGAAGGGGTGGAGATCGAGGCGTTGACACGCTCGGTCAAGAACGCCTTCGAGCAGTACGTCAAGCTGAACAAGAGCCTGCCTCCCGAGATGCTGCTCCAGGTCTCGGCCATCGAGGAACCGAGCAAGCTCTCTGACACCCTGGTGCCCCAGCTCAACATCAAGATCGAGGAACGCCAGAAGCTCCTGGAGGCCTCAGATCCCTCCGTACGGCTCGAACGGCTCTTGAAGTTCCTGCAATCCGAGATCGAGATCCTGCAGGTCGAGCGGAAGATCAAGACCCGCGTCAAGAAGCAGATGGAGAAGAGCCAGAAGGAGTACTACCTGAACGAGCAGATGCAGGCGATCCAGAAGGAACTCGGCGACAAGGACGAGTTCCGAAATGAACTGCAGGAGCTCGAGCAGCGAATCCTTGCCAAGTCGATGTCCGACGAGGCCACCGAGAAGATCCGCCGGGAGTTCCGCAAGCTCAAGCTCATGTCTCCCATGAGCGCCGAGGCCACGGTCGTCCGCAACTACATCGACACGATCCTGGACCTGCCCTGGTACGAGGTCACCACGGAGCGTCTCGACATCGCCAATGCCGCCCGGGTCCTGGATGAGGACCACTACGGGCTGCGCAAGATCAAGGAGCGCATCCTGGAGTACCTGGCGGTGGCGTCTTTGGTGGAGCGCATGCGCGGGCCCATCCTGTGCCTGGTCGGACCTCCCGGTGTCGGAAAGACGTCCCTGGCCCGCTCCATCGCCCGTGCCACCACCCGGAACTTCGTGCGCATCAGCCTGGGCGGCGTGCGTGACGAGGCCGAGATCCGCGGCCATCGACGAACCTACATCGGCGCCTTGCCCGGCAAGATCATCCAGGCCCTGCGCAAGGCCAAGAGCGGAAACCCCGTGTTCCTGCTGGACGAGGTCGACAAGATGTCGACCGACTTCCGCGGCGACCCCTCTTCGGCTCTGCTGGAGGTCCTGGACCCGGAGCAGAACGACGCCTTCGCCGACCACTACCTGGACCTGGACTACGACCTTTCAAAGGTGATGTTCGTCTGCACCGCCAACAGCCTTCATGGTATCCCCGCCCCCCTCCAGGACCGTCTCGAGATCATTCGGCTGGCCGGCTACACCGAGCACGAGAAGCTGGCGATCGCCCGCCGCTACCTGATCCCGAAGCAGAGGGAAGGCCACGGGCTGCAAGAAGACAACGTACAGTTCACCAAGGAAGCCGTCACAAAGATCATCCGGCAGTACACCAAGGAAGCCGGCGTTCGAAACCTCGAGCGGGAGATCGCCTCCTGCAACCGCAAGGTCGCCAAGCGGGTCGTCTCTCACGGTCGAGACACCCACGTGAAGATCACCAGCAACACCATCGACCGGCTCCTGGGTCCCCCCAAGCACCGATACGGCAAGGTTGGTGAAGAGGACGAGATCGGTTTCGTCAACGGACTGGCATGGACCACCCACGGTGGTGTGATGGTGCCCATTGAGGCCGCAGCAGTGCGAGGCACCGGCAAGACGACACTGACCGGCCAGCTGGGAGACGTCTTCCGGGAGTCCTGCCAGGCAGCCATCACCTACATCCGCAGCCGTTCCGAGAACCTCGGACTCAAGCCAGACTTCTACGCCGAGCTGGACCTGCACGTGCATGTCCCCGAGCTCTGGGGCGTGGACGGTCCCAGCGCGGGTATCTCCATCGCCACGGCGGTCGTGTCCGCAGTCACCGAGATCGCTGTCTTGCGAGACATTGCCATGACTGGCGAGATCACCTTGCGCGGCCAGGTAAGGCCCATCGGGGGTCTGAAAGAGAAGCTCCTGGCCGCCCACCGAGCAGGGGTGACCACGGTCCTGATCCCCAAAGACAACGAGTCCGACCTGCAAGACATCCCACCCCTGGTCAAGGAAGCGCTGAACATTGTCCTGGTGCAGCACATGGACGAAGTCCTGACCCAGGCACTGGCCGTCAGCGAACCCAGGGAACTCTTCGAGAACCCGATCCAGGGCGAAGCAGACGCCTGATCGGGCCCTGAAGAAGATCCCTAAAGAGAGAGCTGCCCACAAGGGGTAAGGTCCGCGTCGATCCGCATGTTTCCAGGACTTCACGCCGATCTGAAATCCTAACTATCTGAAAATACGCCAGTTATTGGTGTCCTTGACCACCATGCCATGGCTCGTGGCCGATGACCGATCCCGGCGCATGCCCAGGACATGCCGATCGACAGCGAAAAAACGTCCTCAGTCATGTTGACACGTACAGGACCCGTGGGTAGACCCTCATGCAAGAAATCAAGCACCAGCCATGAAGGCAAACCCAAGCTACCAACGGAAGAACCCATGGCTTCTGTCACAAAGGCCGACCTCATCAAGGACATTGCAGATCAGGCTGGCATCAGCCTGGTGGATGCTGAAGCGGTCCTCGGGGCGTTCCTGTCCGCCATCTCCAGCAGTCTCCAGGACGGAAACAAGGTCACTGTGGTGGGATTCGGGACATTTGCCGTCGCCCAACGCGCAGCGCGTTCCGGCCGAAACCCCAGGACCAAAGCTCCGATCACCATTCCCGCCCACCGAACGGTGACGTTCAAGGCCGGATCTGCGTTCAAGAGCTCCGTCAACTAGCCCCTCCCTCTTTGGCTCCCAAAGGCTCGGCCGACGGGAGCAGTTCACCCCACGGCGATGCTTATCGCCACTTTCAATACCCATGAAAACTGGAGCAGCAATGTCCACCACCACCAAGTCCGACCTCGTCACCTCCATCGCAAGCGCCGCAGGCATCAAGAAGACCGAAGCTGAGCGGGCCCTCGAGGCCGTGACAGCGGGCATCAAGCACGCGCTCTCCAACGGCAACAAGGTCACCCTGGTCGGTTTCGGCACCTTCTCCGTGACCCAGCGAGCCGCCCGAATCGGCCGCAACCCGCGGACCAAGGCCCCGATCAACATCCCGGCGTCGAACTCCGTCAAGTTCAAGCCCGGAACGGCCCTGAAGACCGCCGTCAACTAAATTACTGAAATCACGATAGATAATCGAGGCCCCTACTGGTGTTTGACACCCTCTGGGGCCTTGATTACCTACCGGGGCGGATAGCTCAGTTGGGAGAGCAGCGGCTTTACAAGCCGCGGGTCGCAGGTTCGAGCCCTGTTCCGCCCACCTCTTTCAGGCACCGCTCACCCCATTTGGGATGGTAGTTAAGTTGGTCATAACGCCGGCCTGTCACGCCGGAGGTCGCGGGTTCGAGTCCCGTCCATCCCGCCATCTCAAGCGCCCGTGGGTTCACATCCACGGGCGCTTGATTCTCTGTGCCCTGGTCTTCTGGTGGGCACCTGGCTTGTTGGCTGGAACGCCGACGAAGCGGCCCAGCGACGAAGAAAAGGGCAAGACCCTCTACGAGCGCTCTTGCTGGATGTGTCACGGAGAGACGGCTGCAGGCGATGGTCCTGCGGCAACGGCCCTGCCCGGCGGCGTTCCCTCCCTCGTAGGCAAACTGCCCCAGGAGTCCAGGGAGACCCATCTCGACGTGATCATGCAGGGCCGCGGCCCCATGCCGGCCTTTGCTGAAGAGCTTGATCGGCGAGACGCCCGGCGAATCCTGACCTACCTGAAAAAACTGGAGGAAGAGCCGCCCGAGGAAGAGGAAGAGGAAGAGGAAGAGGTAAAGGTAGAGGCCGACAACGAGGCCGAGATCTGATGCCCTGGACCGAGATGTTCCTGGGGCTCGTCCAGGGCATCACCGAGTTCCTGCCCGTGTCCAGCAGCGGACACCTGGTGCTCTTCCAGCAGTGGCTGCCGGTTCCTGGTGACGCCCTGATGTTCGATCTGACCGTGCACCTGGGCACCCTTCTGCCCGTGCTGTGGTTCTATCGACAGGACCTGAGGCGCATGGGCGCCGAGACGTTCTCGGGGGACGGGCCCCGTCTGGAACGGCCAGGCGTAAGGCTGCTGCTCTGGGTGCTCCTGGCCAGCGTACCTACCGCGGTGATCGGCCTGACCTTCGAGGACCTCTTCGAAGCGCTCTTTGCCCGACCCTCAGCCCTGGTGGTGAGCTTCACCGTGACAGGGTTCCTGCTGCACCTGGCCGGTCGCACACGGGGAGGCCAGCAAACCGAAATCGACATGACCCCGCAGCAGGCCCTGATCATCGGGCTCGTGCAGGGGCTGGCCATCACCCCGGGCATCTCCCGAAGCGGCAGCACCATTGCCGTGGCCCTCATGCTGGGCATGGACCGCGCCCATGCCGCCCGGTTTTCTTTCCTGTTGTCGGTGCCGGCCATCGGTGGCGCCTTCCTTCTCAAGGCCCGAGAGGCCCAGATCACTGCGGAGCAACTCCCGGGTCTGGGCGCGGGCTTCCTGGTGGCACTCCTCAGCGGCTACGCGGCCCTGGTCTTGTTGGTGCACCTGGTGAAGTCCGGTGGCTTCAGTCGCTTCAAGTGGTATGTCTGGGCAGTCGCCGCCCTGTCGGCCGTCCTCGCCCTGGCCTGACCCTGCCGGCGTGTCGAGCGCCTCAATCCCCTCCGTTCCTCGGGGCTGAGGACCTTGACCGGCGCACCGGAACCGTTATCTGTCGGAGACCCTGGAGGGGTATAGCTCAGTTGGTAGAGCAGCGGATTCCAAATCCGCAGGTCCTGGGTTCAAGTCCTAGTGCCCCTGCCACCTTCTTCCTTGGTTTTCGCCGATCGAGACTCTCTCCCGAATGTACAAACTGTTTGTACATCGGGATATGAGGGTTCATCGGACGGTGAACCATGAGCGAGGGTCAAGCTGTCACAATCCCTCTGGGCATGGTGACGTCGGAATGGTAT
>CAZMNK010000060.1:28372-29255 GCA_964567625.1 uncultured Enterobacterales bacterium
TTCAAGTCCTAGTGCCCCTGCCATCTTCAAGCCCGCCGACCCTGTCGGTGGGCTTGTTGCCTTCGAGGCCGCTACTCTGAACCCATGGGCCTGCCAACGCTCTCACTGCCGCACTGGGTGAATCTCGAGAGCACTCTGAGGTGCAACCTCGAGTGCATCATGTGCGGCTCGTACCTCAGCGGGGTGACGAAGCAACGCCGGGTCATGGCACCGGAGTTGCTCGACCGGGTCAAGGACCAACTCCTTCCCGCCGCCCAGGACCTGTCCCTGACCGTGGCTGGGGAACCCTTCATGACGCCCGGGCTCGGCACCTTTGCGGACCTGGCAGCGGACCAGGATGTGGCCTTGCAGTTCAACAGCAACGCCACCTTGATCAAGGAAGGCCCCCAGCTGGAACAGCTGTTGCGACAGTCCTCGCTGGTTAGATTTTCCATCGACGGCGCCACCAAGGAGGTCTACGAGAGCATCCGGGTCCAGGGGGACTTCGACAAGGTCCTGGCGAATGTTCGACTGGTCGTGCGGACCCGGGACAACCTGCCTCGTCACCAGCGACCGCGGCTGGCGCTGTGCATGGTGCTCATGCGACGGAATGTGCACCAGTTGAGCGACATGGTGGACCTGGCCCGGGACCTGGGACTGGACCGGCTCGAGGTGGCACACCTCACCGCCTTTACCGACGAGATCGACCGCGATGAGTCGCTCCGGCACTGTCCAGACCTGGCCGACAACGCCCTCCGTGCCGCCCGAAAACGGGCCGATGCCCTCTCTCTGCGGACCAGCCTGCCACCCTTGATGAGTGGAGAGCACCTGCCTGTGGCACCTGTCGCCCGCATGCGCCTGGCCATGACCGAGGTCCGCGAGATCAACCCCAACCGCCTCGGGC
>CAZMNK010000061.1:0-15295 GCA_964567625.1 uncultured Enterobacterales bacterium
GTGTCGGTGTCGGTGTCGGTGTCGGTGTCGGTGTCGGTGTCGGTGTCGGTGTCAGCATCCGTGTCCGTGTCCGTGACCCCCGAGTCACCGGTGGTGGTGTCCCCTCCACAGGCCACCAGGCCGAGAGAGAAGACGAAAACCCATAGAAAACCGGGAAGACAACGCATCAGAAACTCCTGCTGTGCCGAAACGGGCGCGAGCTTAACGCGTGTTCACCCCAGCCGCGCCTCCGCCAACGCATCGTGCTGGAGGCCATCATCAAAGACTTCGGAGGGCTGGTCCCGGGCAGGACCGTTGCCCTCAGCCTCCACGGGGCACTATTCGCAGGGGGACTCGCCAACCAGGTAGACGTTGTCGGTCTCATCGCACTCTTCAATGACAAGCCCGTAGTCAGCCATGACCGTCAGCGTGCCGTTCCAATCTGCGGCAGAAATGACGATGGGTCCGAAGGTGATCGATGAAGCGCTATCCAGCGCCGCGACGGGCTGGGTGGCCAGGGGCACGCCATCGTCGAGGATGACCACATCAAAGCCTCCACTGGGTGCGAGCCCGGCATTGCCGACTGCCCCGTAGAAAGTCACTTCATCAGCGTCGCAGTCCGCACAGTACTCGACATCCAGGACCACCAGGTTGGAAAGCCAGTCGCCTGGTGCCGTTGCGAGATCAGCGGTACGGAACGTGTTCCAGCTCAGCCAGTTGGCCGTGGGAGTGGCGGGAACAGAACCATCATCGTTGATATTGGTGATGCTGTAGGCATGCTGGTTCCAGATCGGTCGCGATGGCATCCAGGTGGAGGTCTTGGAGCCGATGGCCCTGACTCCCTTCCATTCACCTGTTCCTTCGTGGTCCGTGCTGGCGAGAATAATCTCGGTACTGCCATCCCCATCGACATCAGCCAGGGATGGGTACTCCTGGAGAGTCCAATTATTGTGGTCTCCAGATTCAAAGCCCGTCGGTGCCAACCGGTCGACACCTGTGAGTCCATCAAAAATGAACAGGTTCTCCTCGTCCGCGTAGACCACCTCGGCGGTACCATCTCCGTCAAAGTCAAAGACCGAGGAACCGGTCATATTGCTCGACTCATCTATTGTATCGGTCTGCCAGAGGATGGTGCCGTCGACCTCATAGACAGCGTAGTAGTACGCACCGGCGACACCTATCTCTGGTACCTCGTCCCCATCGAAGTCTGCGATTGTTGGTGGGCCACCTCTTCCTCCGTCCGCCAAACCGAAACTGTTCAGGAGAGTTCCTGTGTTGTCGAGTACATAAACCCCTCCGGAGCTGACACTGACTATCTCCGGAATCCCATCCAGATCGAAATCACCGATTGCTGTTGGCCCGTCGGGAACAGAGGCGTTGTACCAGAGCTCTGCTCCGTTCATGTCGTATGCCGCATTGCCAACAATGACCTCTTGCGTTCCATCAAGATCGATATCGGCGACAACGGGGATCGAGGAGTATCCGTAATAGCTGCTCCCCCAGCCATGGATTCCGGTGCCCAGAAGCGTGCCAGTGCTGTCAAAGATTTCGTTCCCAAAGATGACTTCCGCTGAGCCGTCACCATCCATATCAGCGATGGCTGGGGCTCCGTATTGGTGTGTGGTTCCGTTACCCACCCACTTGAGTGTGCCATCGGCTTCCAGGCAGATGATGGCTGCTCCATACCCTGCAACGCAGATGTCGACGCGACCATCGCCCTCGAGATCGCCAAGCGCCACACCGCCAACTGCACCAAAGGAGTGCTCAACAAGACCACCGGGTTCCAGGATGGAGGTCAGATACATCTCTTCCGCACCGGTCTCACCATTGACCACAACCAGCGCACCCACGCCCGAATAGGCAGCACCAGTGAATGCGGTAAAGACGACCGAGGGGGTATCGTGCTCGTTCACGCTCCCATCGCCATTGTTGTCATACAGTGGAGCGACGACAGGCGTCATCATCACGTTGTAGTAGGTCGGAAGCTCGGCACCCGCTGCTGGCCATTGCCACTCCACTTCTGCATCCAGTGGAATGGGGTCGCTGAGCCCCTGACAGGTCGGGTCTGCCGCAACCTCACCGGGTTCGCTGGGAGAGAAGTTGTCGCAGGGGCTGCCCGTATCGCCCGTGTCATCGCAGCAACCATTGTTGTGGCAGCAATCATCGTCATGACCGCTGTCGGATGGCCCAACGACAACGGTGGAATAATGATGGACCTCTGTCACGCAGGACACCAGGGCCAGCATGGACGTCAGGACAACAAGCTTGTTCATTGGTACAGCCTTTCTGTTACGCCAGGAAAATTCTAGTAGCACGGGGAATCGCCAACGAGGAACTCGTTGTCGGTCTCATCGCATTCTTCAACCACGAGAGCAGAGTCAGCCGCCGCCGTCAACGTACCGTTCCAACTGGCGGAAGGGATGACGATCGGACCAAAGGTCACAGAAGTCCCACTGGCGAGCGCTGCGACAGGCTGTGTGGCGATGGGTACGCCATCATCCAGCAGGACCACATCAAAGCCCCCACTGGGATCGAGGCCTGAGTTGCCGACGGCTCCGTAGATGGTCACTTCGCCCCCATCACAGTCTGCACAGTATTCGACGTCCAGGATCTGCAGGTTGGGGAGCCAATCGCCGGGCGCCTCTGAGAGATCCGCTGTGCGGAAGTTGTTCCAGCTCAGCCAGTTGGCCGTGGGAGTGGCGGGAACAGAACCATCATCGTTGATATTGGTGATGCTGTAGGCATGCTGGTTCCAGATCGGTCGCGATGGCATCCACGAGGAGGTCTTGGAGCCGATGGCCCTGACCCCCTGCCATTGACCTGTGCCCGCGTAGTCCGCGCTGGCGAGAATAATCTCCGTGCTGCCATCCCCATCTATGTCAGCCAGGGAATGGGTACTCCTGGAGAGTCCCATTCCTGTGGTCTCCAGATTCAAAGCCCGTCGGTGCCAACCTGTCAACACCTGTGGGCCCATCAAAAATGAACAGGTTCTCCTCGTCTGCGTAGACCACCTCGGCGGTACCGTCTCCATCAAAGTCGAACACTGAGGAGCCGGTCATGTTGCTCGACACGTCTGATGTCGCGGTCTGCCAGAGGATGGTACCGTCGACCTCGTAGACAGCGTAGTAGGCGGCACCGGCGACTCCGATCTCTGGCACCTCGTCTCCATCGTAGTCTGCAATCGTTGGCGGCCCACCCTTTGAATCCACCAGGCTGAAACTGTCCAACAGGACCCCTGTGTTGTCGAGAATGTAGACCGTTCCCATGGCCACAGTGACGATCTCCGGGATTCCATCCAGATCGAAATCACCGATTGCAGGTGTCCCATCGGTCACTGTGGCGTTGTACCAGAGGTCGACGCCACTCATGGAGTACGCAGCGTTGCCAACAATGACCTCCTGCGTTCCATCAGCATCAAGATCAGCAACAACGGGAACTGCGGAGATCTGGTTCGCGTAACTACTCCCCCAACCATAGGAGCCAGTCCCCAGCGATGTCCCGGTGCTATCGAAGATCTGGTTGCCGAAAATAACCTCCGCCGAGCCATTGCCATCCATATCCGCAATGACCGGGGCCCCGTAGTGTCGCGTGGTTCCATCACCCACCCACTTGGGGGTGCCGTCGGCCTCCAGGCAGATGACGGCTGTACCATAGGCGGCCACGCAGATGTCGACTCGACCATCGCCCTCCAGGTCGCCGAGTGCAACGCCACCGACCCCGCTGAAGTAGCGTGTACCCAGGTCATCGGGGTCTACGATGGAAGTCAAATACATCTCTTCTGCACCAGTGTCGCCGTTGACCACAACCAGTGCTCCCTCAGCCAGGTACTTGTTACTACTGAATGCAGTAAAAACAACCGACGGGGTGTCGTTCTCGTTGACAACACCATCCCCATTGTTGTCATACAACGGCGCAATGACGGGGGTCATCATCACGTTGACGTAGGTCGGGAGCTCGGCACCGGCTGCGGGCCATTGCCACTCCACCTCGGCATCCAGCGCGATTGGGTCGCTGACACCTTGACAGTTGATGTCTGCTGAAACCTCACCAGGCTCGCTGGGAGAGAAGTTTTCGCAGGGGCTACCCGTATCGCCGGAGTCATCGCAACAACAGCATCCATGGTGATCCGAACCGGACGTGTCGTAGATGGTGGTGGTGTGGTATGTAGTGCTCTTCCGAGGTGCAGGAAACCAGGACCAGCATCTGGAGCAAGCTCGGCATCAAGATCATCACAAATCTCCGAGAGAAGACTTCCGTCAGCGCCATGGAGTGGGAAGCCGCGGCGAGCTTAGGAGAATCAGGGCCGTTTTGCCAGGAACCCCCATCCAGTTCCGCCAGTTGACCGAGGTGACCCAGAGGCTGCTCTGTCGCCGCACCTGGGGTTTCTGACCGCGCTTTTGAGAACCCGGGTGATCTCAGCGTGCCCCTGAAGCCCATCCCCCGCCTCAGCCTGGGGGAAGACCGGTAGCTGGAGGTGCGAAAGGCACGGATCGATTCCTCAGGGAACAATCACCACGGTGATGGTCCAGGCGTGTGCGCTGGAAAGTACTGACTGACCCTGTGTGGCGTTGGCCTGGATTTTCCGGTGCTCGATGCTCTGGAAGACCCCCTGGGCGCTGGTTGGCAGGGGCTGGTCGAGGTCGGGTCTCAGCAACCCGGCTCCTCCCAGTCTTCGGTTTCGCTGGCTTCATCGCCCTCGATGCCTTCTTCCGTTTCGAAGGTCCCCTGCGCTTCTTCGGACCTGGGTGCCCGTGCGCGAATTGGCGGGTGGGTGGGCCAGGCTGCCCGGGTCCCGCTGGATGCGCCGGCCCACTTGTAGCAACCACCGCCCGACCAGCCGTCGCCGCCATCACAGGAGTCCCGTCGTTTGCACAGGTGGATGTCCGTGTTCGGCCAGGGGACCCAGCAGTAGTTCCCGCTGGTGTTCTCCATCCAGTAGCACCCCTCTCCCTCGTAGATCACACAGGCCGACTGGGGCTCGGCGGCTGGGACGAGTGGTACGGATGGTGCGGTGGCCGTGACTTCTGGTGTGGTCTCCGGCCGGGTTGCAGACCGGGTGGGAAGAATGGGGACGGTGAGCTTGGGGATTGTCGGCAACAGCCGGGTTGATCGCCGGGTCGGCTTTGCCACCGATGGCGGAACCGACTGGGCGTCGGAGACGCTTCTGCCCGTGGTGTCCCCCACGCCAGGCTGGGCGGTGTCTTCCACTGTGAGCTGGGCCGAGTCCCCGCCGCTGTCCGGGGTTCCCGTGTCCGGGCTCGAACCACAGGCAACCAGGGTGGCGAGTACTGCGAATGTCATGGCGATGCGCATGGCGTTGCTCCATCGGAGGTGGTGATTGTCGGGGCCCCGAGCCGCGGAGCCGCCATGGCAACCTGCTTTGCATGGGCCATGCCAGACATGGATTCTGTACGGAAATCGCATCAAATTGGCTTGATATCGGGTGTTTATTGACGTTCTTGCACTGTTGTTGTCCCTGAACCCGCCCAACTGGACTGAAACAGTCCCCCATTGACCCTCATCACCCGATAATTGATCTCTGAATCATAGATTCCATGACGCAGAGAACCTCGTAGTCACCGCGGAGTGAGGCGGAGAGCGGTGGTGGTGCCCGGTGAGAGGCCCTACTTCACCATGTGGGTGGACTGTTCCAGCTCGTCGTCAAAGTCCGCACGCAGGCTGAAGAGCGGAGGGTGGGCCGGGAGATCGCGCTCGAACACGATCTCCACCCCAGGTCCGACGAGCGAGGCGAACACGTCGACGGGATCGTCAAAGTCCACGTATCGCGCCTCCTGACGTCGCTCTTTGCGACGCTCCCTGGCGGTGAGAGGGGTGTCCACCGGGTCGGCGGGCAGGGTCTGAGGAGCCGCGGTGGCCACGGCGAGGGTCAGGAGAAGGTGCACAGGAGCCTCTTGGAAGGGATGTCCAGGAGGTCTGACAGGGCGGCGGGCCCGGGGTTCCCGCTACTCGGGGGTCGCGGGGTCGGCCTCTTCGGCGAAGGGTTCCACTGATCCCGATCCGACCGGCGCCTCCGACACGAGCCGGAAACCCACCTCTGCCGAACGCACCGTCGGCACGAGGCCTCGACGACCCGCACAACGCAGCTCGTCCGAGTCGTCCCGCCAGGACCCGCCGCGCACGACGACCTGGGCGTGGTCATAGGGGCTCGTCGTCCACTCCCGAACCCCGCCCGCCATGTCCTGGCAACCCCAGACCGAGGTGTCGATCGGGTAGCTGCCGACGGGCGCCGGCATGGGTGCATCGGGCCTGGACTGGCGCATGTGAGCAAAGGTGGGATCGAAGGCCGTGCCCCAGGGATAGGCGCGGGCGTCCACGCCCCGGGCCGCCTTCTCCCATTCCTCCTCGGTGGGCAGGCGAAGGACACGGCCGGTGCGAACCGAGGCCCAGGCAGCATAGGACCGGGCGTCCTCGAGGCTCACCGCAACCACCGGCCAGTTCGGGTCCCAGTCCTCGGGCAGACACCAGGCGCCTCCCCGATACTCCCAGTAGGGGCGGTACTGCTCGTAGAACCCGGCCTCTCCCGGCACATGGCGGTAGGCCTTGTCCGGATCCAGGTCGTTCAGAAAGGCCAGGTAGGCATCGGATCGCACACAGGTGCGGGCCACGTAGTAGTCCCCCAGCGTGGGGGAGCAGGACTCCACGGGGTTCCGTGCCAGCGGATCGCCGCCGGCATGAAAGGTGCGCAGCGGTCCGCGGCCCCCAGAGCGCCAGGCGGTCTGGCGAGTGAGCGAGGCCGCACCCATGCGGAAGGGCCCGGCGGTCACCCGCACGAAGTCCTCACCGGCACTGCCGAAGGGCAGCAGGACGACCCGTCCCCGGTGGTGTTCCCGCCGGCGCAGCGACACGGGGTACGTCACCGGGTCGCGGCCGGGAGCCTCGATCCGCAGGACCCAGCTCCCAGGGCCCAACTCCCGACGCTTCAAGGGCAAGGGGGCCTGGTCGATGGCTTCAGGAACGAGCACCCGGTCCCGCTCCACAAGCCGGTGCACGGTGGCGACTGCACCGGGTGCGTTGACCTCCAGCGACACGGTCGCCGGCGTGGACAGGGCCCGGGCATAGCGCCCGTCGTCGAAAGTGCGCAGTCGGTCCAGGGCAGTGGCGACCTCGCTGGGCCCACCGCCGCCCTCGACCTGCAGGAAGCGGGTCCACCACAGCTCGGCGAGCAGTCCTCGGGCCTCCAGCGCGTCCGGGTTCAGGGTCCAGCCATGAAAGGCGGACTCCACCGCGGTCAGCCAGGTCGTCTCCTGCTCGACAAAGAGCCGCGTGACCCGGTCCTCGGCCTCCCAGAGGGACCGCTTGGCCGCCACAGGGGCGTGCTCGGGCACCTTGGCCCGCTGCACCGCGGCGACGGTCTGCTCGGCGTCGATGCGCTCGGAGAGGTCCCGGTGGTCCTCCAGGGCGTCCCGGCTGGCGGCGAGCAACCGGGCCGAGGACTGGCGCCGGGCGTGAAGGTCGGCCTGGCCGGTCAGGTAGGCGTTGATCCGCTCCACGAAGCCCCGGGCGTCAGGCCGATCGGCTGGATCCGGGGCCAGGCCCGCCACGATCACCTCCCGCAGGGCCGGGTGCAGGTCGGCGGGCGGCAGGGTCGTCTCACCCTCGCGCCAGCGGGCCACGAAGGCACCCAGATCATCGTCCGGGTGGCGGACCCGCAGCCGGATCGAGGTGGCGAGCTCCCAGGCAACGCCCGCCATCGCGTAGACGTCGGCCGCCGGGGAGGGGGGCTCGCCCCGCAGCCGTTCCGGGGCCGCGTAGCCCGGGTGGCCCGAGAATTCTCCAGCGTTCCGACCGACTCCGCCCCAGTCGAGGATGTAGGGCTCGATCGCCGGGCCCAGCACCACGTTTCCCGGGTGCAGGTCTCCGTGCACCACGCCCAGTTCGTGGGCCCGGATGACGGCACCGGCGGCTTCATGGGCGATCTGCATGCGCACCTGGGGCGGCACGCCGGCGAGCAGGTGCCGCAGGGAGCCGTGCAGCACATCCTCCAGGTTCGTGCGCGGCGCGAGCTGGTAGACGACGCACAGAGTGCCGTCACAGTTCACGACCCGGTGCACCGGCAGCACCGCCGGGTGCTGGATGCGGCTCGTGACCCGGGCCTCCTCGAGCAGGGCGGTTCGTGCCGCCTCGCCTCCTTCGGGCCGGGCGAGCTTCACCGCCACGTCGCGGTCGAGCAGGGAGTCGTGGGCCCGGAAGACCCAGCCCGTGCCGCCCTGGCCAATGACCCCCTTCGGGCGCAGGCCCAGACCGGGCGGGAACGGCGGGCTGGCCGAGCCGCCCTGGCGGCCGGCCCCCGGCACCATGCGCTCCAGCAGGGCCTCGAAGTCGTTCACTCCACGTCCTCCCAGCGGGCCAGCAGCTTGTAGAGCCAGGGCCGGCTGAGCCCCAGGCGCTCGGCAGCCCTGGTGCGGTTGCCGTCACAGGCCTCCAGTGCCCGGGTGACCATGTCCTTCTGGAAGGCATCGGTCGCTGCGGCGAGGTCCCAGGCATCTTCGGGCGCAGGGCCCGGGACGGCCAGGCCCTGGAAGTGCTCGGGCCGGATGCGGTCTGCACCGGCGGCGACGGCACGGCCCACGGCGCCGCGCAGGGCGTTCTCCAACTCCCGCACGTTGCCCGGCCAGTCCTGACCCAACAGCCAGCCGTCACAGGAGGGATCCAGCGTCAGCTCCCCGGTCAGGTGAGGCCACTCCGCCAGGTCCCGGGCAAGCAGGTGGGCGGCCAGATCCGGCACGTCCTGGCGCCGTTCCTGCAGGGTCGGTGTGCGAATAATGCAGGCGGCCAGGCGGTAGTACAGGTCGTCCCGAAACTCGCCGCGGTCGATGTCCAGGGGCCGGTGGGTCGCAGCGATGACCCGGCCCTGGAATCGCAAGGACCGATCGCCGCCGACCCGCTCATAGGTGCCCTCCTGGAGCAGACGCAGGAGCTTGACCTGGATGGCGGGCGGCAACTCGCCGACCTCGTCCAGGAAGAGCGTGCCACCGTTGGCCCGGGAGACGAGTCCATCCCGGCTCCGCTCGGCCCCGGTAAAACTGCCCCGCTCGTGGCCGAAGAGCGTGCTCTCGGCGAGTTCCGCGGGGATTGCCCCACAGTTCACGGGCGTGAACGGCCCGCCGGCGTTCGGAGACAAGTCGTGCAGCGCACGGGCGACGACCTCCTTGCCGGTGCCGGTCTCCCCCAGGATCAGGGCCGGCCAGGGCAGCGGCGCAAAGGCCCGGACGGTGCGAGCGAGTTCTCGCATCGGCGGGGTGTCGCCGACCAGGCCAGGCAGGGCGGCAACCGGCTCGGCCGGCTCCCGGGGCAGCTCCTCAAAGCGCGACACCAGGCGAGCCAGGGCGGCCAGTCGGGCCCGGGCGACCGGGTCGAAGCGACCCGGCAGGTGGGGGTCCATCAGGTAGAGCGCCCCCTGCCTGCCGACGGGCAGGCAGCCGACGGAGCGCAGGCCATAGGCCAGTACCGACTGGGAATCGGCGAAGCGGGCGTCGGCCAGGGCGTCTTCGGACCAGGTGGGGCGACCCGTTTCGACGACCTCGGCCAGGATGGTCTGGGAGAGCTCCTCGGGGCCGGGCACCTTGCCCCCGTCGCCGGCGACCGCGGAAATGCTCACCGGGCCCTGGCCCAGGGTGCCACTCCAGGTGGCCGCCCAGGCCTCGGGCACCCCGGTGAGCTCCCGGGCGGCAGCGACCAGGAGTTCCAGCCGTGCGGCGGTGCTCGGGGCGGCGAGCAGTTCGGGCAGCCGCTCTTGAGCCCAGACCAGGGCCTCGGCAGCCTGGCTCAGGCGGCCAATGGCCCGATCGAGCTCCTCGGCGAGGGTCGGATCGTAGGCGGAGACCCGCTGCAGGGCAGGGGGCAGGGCGGTCAGGTCGGACATCGGTTTCTCTTGGATGTTATCAATCGTAGACAGGCCTTGGCGACCAACTGTCTACGAAAAGAGACGCGGCAAGCGGAAGCCCCGGCACGCAGGGAGGCGCCAGTGGACCTGATTGACCCGGCACTGACGGGGCGCCGGCGCTCGAGCGCCGAGACTTGAGGCGAGCCCGGCCAGGACAGACAGCAGTGAGGGGCAGAACTGTCTCCAATCGGAGCATTTCTGTCATTTAGTGTCTACGATCGATGACAGTGAGAACTCCTAACTACCTGAAATTACCTACACAGAACTCTGGCACGAGACGTGAATCTCTCTCAGGTGACACACACCAACCCTCGTGGAGTTCATCATGCTCACCCTCGCAACCTTCCTCTTGACCACCGCCCAGGCCGCAGAGCCGTACCCGACCGACCTGGCCTCAGAGTCTTCCTGGTCCACCGAGGCCGAAGAGCCGGCATCGCTGTCCCTGGATGAGGACCCGACGCCAGCTCCTGGCGGGCCACGTCTACAGCGAATCGGTTTCGCCGGCCCGCTGCCCCAGATGGGCATCACCCATGGCTTCCGCATCGGCTACGCCTTCATGAAACTCGACGGCACCGACGAGGACAGGCTGGAGAGCTCTCACCTGTTCACGGTCGGCTACGAAGTACAGCAACGCATCCTGGGCGGCGGCTGGCTGAACGTGCTGGTGGTCGAGAACGTCATGGTCTCGGGCATCAACCAGTCCAAGTTCATCCCCACCGGAAACCTGCTGCTCGGCTTCGAGTTCTGGGAGCAGCTCCAGGTGGGTGCAGGAATCAACCTGAGCCCGCTCGCCGGCCCCGATGAAGTCGTGCACATGGTCATGGGCGTGGGCTACACGCCCCAGGTCGGCAGCTTCAATGTGCCCCTGCACGCCAGCTTCATTCCCGACATCGATGGCAACTGGAGTGCCCAGTTGACCACCGGCGTGAACTGGTAGCGCGATGTTTTCCCTGACACTCGCCCACCTCGTGAGCGTCCCGGCGGCGGCCTCGGAGCCCCCGCCGGACACCAACCCCATCCAGGTCGACATGCGCAAGGGGGTCCGTCTTGGCTACGCCTTCGTCAACATCCAGGACGACGACCCCCTGCGCAGCCCCCACAGCTCGGTCTTCGGCGTCGAGGTCCAGCAGTGCTTTCGCGGGGGATCGTGGCTCGACTTCATCACCGTCGAGAACCTGAGCATCTCCGGCATCGAGCAGGGGCTGTTCCGGCCGTCCCTGAACCTGCTGGTGGGCTTCGAACTGCACCAGCGGTGGCAGATCGGCGCCGGCGCTCACATCCAGCCGATGGAGACCGACGCCGACGCCTTGCGACTCCAGATCGTGGTGGGTGGCAACCTGCCCGCCGGAGACCTGGAGGTGCCGGTGCACGTGGGCTTCATCCCCGACACCGATGGGCGCTGGCGGGCACAACTCACCACAGGCGTCCTCTTCTGAGGGTGCGGGGTGTAGCTCCCACGAATCGGTCGTGTGCGTGGGCCCCCTCACCCACCACAAATTTCGGGACGCAACCGCTCACCCGGCAGGCTGCAGTTCTGGTTGAGTCGGCGCACGGGGGCGCCGCGAGGATCCAGCGCCAGGCGCTATGATGAGGCGCCCACCAGCGCCTGCCCTTCCGCCTGCGGTCAGTGTTGACCTCCTTGCTCTCCACCCCCAAGCGAACAGGCCTGTGGCCAGAGCTGGCGCTCCAGGTCCACCTGGGGTTGGTCATGGGGGTGGTTCACCTGGCGGTCTCACTCCAGATCGCCCTCTGCGCCAGCCCGTACCGGACCCTGGTGCGGACCTTGATGCTGATGCTCTACCCCGCAGCACTCGCCCTCACCGGGCTTGGCGCGCTGCTCCTGGAGCGGTGGCCGCGACTCGGTCGAGAGGAGGGCACACAGGGGGCTGGGGCGCTCCTGGTGCTCTTCCTCGGCATCCTCCTGGTCGCGCCCTTCACTGGGGACCAGCAATGGGACCTGATGGTGCTCGGCTTCGTGGTCCTGACCACACTGGGCGGTTGGTATCTCCTGCTCGGAGCAGCCATCGCCGCTTCCCTGCACCGCCTCAGAGAGAACCACCACGTCTCCCAGGGCTGGGGCTGCCACCTGGTCGGCCTGATGCTCGGATACGGCTTCTCCGAGCTCCTGGTGACCGACATCGGCGCCAACGCGGTGATCCTGCTCACCGGCCTGGCGCTCATCGTGGGTGGCCGAAAGGTCCTGGCCGTCTGGGCCCTGTCGATGGCCCTGGCGTTCTGGGTGCCCATCGATCACGCCCTCGAAGATCTTCGCAACGCCGAGGTGCTGCTTCCGGATTCTCCCGAAATCTATGACCAGGATGGCCGGGCGGCCGCTGGCGGCGAGATCACCGAAACCAGGTGGTATGGCTGGAGTCGGCGCTCCCAGGTCCGGCTGGTCGACATCTCAACCGGCCGCGGCCTCCGCGAGCAGTACCGAGTGCTCTACAACTTCGCCAACCAGTATCGCGTGGTGCCGGCCGCAATGGTCCAGGGGTTCCGAGGGGAGAGCACCATGCGGCGAGCCGGGATCTACTCCGCCCTGTCGGGGAGCGAACGGGTCCTGCTCATCGGCGCCGGCGCCGGACGGGGGCTGCTCTCCATGCCGGTGACCCTCGACGAGCGCGTCCACGCCGTCGAACGCAACCCGACGGCTGCCCACCTCTTCCAGGAAGTGGCCCCCGAACTCAACGGACACCTCTACGACCGTGTCCAGCTCCACGCGGCGGACGGTCGCACCATCCTCGAGCGACTCCCGGCCGGCTGGGATGCGATCGTGGTGGAGTCCAGCCTCTACCACCCCGCCCATCTCCTCTTGCCGGCGGCGGCGCCATACTTCCACCAGACGGCCGAGGCCTACGGGCTGATGGTCGAGCGCCTGACGCCCGAGGGTGTCCTGATCATCGAGTACAACCGCACCGCCAACGCCCCGAACCGCCGGGACATGGCCCGGCGGGCACGAACCGCCCTCCTGAAGGCGGGAATGGAGGTCAGCGTCCTCTCCAGTGGACCCCTGCAGAACCTCTACGTCATGGCCTGCAAGCAACAGGGCTGTGGGGAGCGGATCAAGGCCCAGGTGGAGGTCCGCTCCCAGGACAACTGGCTGTCGTCCACGCAACAGGAGGACTTCCCGGCCCTCGTCGACGACCGCCCGTTCATGACCTGGGATCTGCTGCTCACAAAGGAGAAGGCACTCCTCCAGAGCATCGCCGGGGGTTTCATCCTGTTGGCGCTCGGTCTGACCTTCCGAGAGACACGCCGAGTACGCTCCCCCGGGACCTGGCGAGGGGCATCTGCGTTCGTGTTGCTGGTGGGAATCGGCCACATGGCCATTCAGCTCCATGCCTTCCACCTGGCCAGGACCTTCTTTGCCGACTCCGTGCGCACTGTCCTGGTCCTGATCGTGCTCTTCCTGGGCTGGGGTGCCCTCGGGAGTCTCGCTGCGGGACGACTCCCTCAACGCATCTCCCGCAAGTGGCTGGGATTCACCGTGGGGGCGGTCCTTCTCGTCCTCCACTGGACCCTGTTGTCCCACCTGCCGTTCTCCGACGACCGGGAGTGGTTCCGCTGGCTCGTGGCGCTGATCGCGACATTGCCGGGAGGGTTCCTCATGGGCGCAATCCTTCCACTGGGCCTGCGCCGCGCCTCCTCCGAACAGCTCAGGAGCCTGATGGCCATCGACGCTGCGGGCACGCTGGCCGGGTATGCACTCCTCTACCTGGTCATGCTCCCTCTGGGGGTCCAGGCCTTTGGAATCCTGGCCGTCGCCTCCTACCTGGGGGCCTTGTGGCTCCTGGTGAGTCAGCGCACCCAGTGAGGCACGGGCCAGCAGCCCTCCACAGGCCAGCCGAGCGGGAGGCGGAGCGTGGTGAGCCTGTACGACAGAGGACGTTGATCCTTCTCTGATCCACGACGATTCGAGCCTTTCAGCCACCAGCGTCTTTTCTTCCGAGACGAGCCTTTCATGCCCCCTGCCCAGAGAGGGCAACGTTCCGATTACAGTGGAGCCTCTTGGTCCGAAAACAGGCGACTGCTCCTCTTCATTTTTCCGATGGGCTATGCTGATTTTCGCCGCCCACCCCATCGAGAATTCTTCGAGTGCCCTTTCCCACCTTTTCCTTCGCATTCTTCTTTTTGATTGTGTTGACTGGTGCCTGGGTTGTCCGGCCCTACCCGACGTCCCGAAAGTGGTTCCTGCTACTCGCGAGCTACTTTTTCTATTCCCAGTGGGACCTCTACATGGCAGGCCTGCTGTTGGGGTCCTCGCTATGGGCGTACCTGGTGACGAAACAAATGGTCGCCGCCTCCACAGAGCAGGGAAAGAAGGGTTGGCTCTGGCTGGCAGTCGCAGGCAATCTCGGCGCACTGGGTGTCTTCAAGTACTACAACTTCTTCCAGGAATCGATCGGGGACCTGGTGGGCCTGCTGGGCCTGAGCTCGCACCTGCCAGTGTTGTCACTGGTCGTCCCTGTCGGGATCTCGTTCTACACGTTCCAGTGCACTGCGTACACCATTGACATCTACAGAGGGCATGACCGGCCGGCGAAGAACGTCCTGGATTTCTTGCTGTTCATCAGTATTTTTCCCCAGCTGCTTATCGGCCCCATCTGCCGCGGCAGGGACCTGTTGCCGCAACTGGAGAAACCGCCGCCAGATATCGTGCCTGACATCTCCCGCGCGGTCTCGTTGATAGCGTCCGGACTGTTCAAGAAGGTGGTGCTCGCCACCTACCTGGGGGCTCATTTATCGGACAATGCGTTCATCTCGCCCGAGAACTACTCTTCCTGGGAACTGTTGATTGCGGCCTATGCCTATACGATCCAGGTGTATTGCGATTTTAGTGGGTATACCGATATCGCCCGGGGCACGGGGCTGCTGCTCGGTCTTCATATTCCTCGCAATTTCAATGGGCCCTACCGTGCCTTGAACATCGGGGACTTCTGGCGCCGATGGCACATCTCATTTTCCAATTGGCTGCGGGACTACATCTATTTTCCTCTTGGGGGTTCGCGCGGCTCTCGTCCACGCACCTACATGAACCTGATGCTCACCCTGCTGTTTGGCGGTCTGTGGCACGGAGCAGCCTGGAGGTTCATCCTCTGGGGATTTGTTCACGGGGTCGCGCTGGTTCTGTACAAGGCAACCCTGGATATCCGCCGGGATCTGGGTCACGATCTCAAGGCGCGAGGACCATGGTGGTGGGTGTTTCTGTCCTGGTTGTATACAATCCACCTATGTACTTTTGCTCGTATCTTCTTTCGTTCGGCGGACTTTGAGATCGGGATGGTGTACTGGGCCCGGATGTTGTCTTTCTCCGGGGGAGGAAACGGAATCGAGTGGCTCATTTTCGTGGGCATCGGCCTGGGGTTGGCGATGAACTTCGTCGGCGATTCAATTCGTCGTGCATTTGAGTCG
>CAZMNK010000061.1:15305-29254 GCA_964567625.1 uncultured Enterobacterales bacterium
TGAGTCGGTTCATGACGCCATTCCCTGGCAGCTCAGACCGTTGTTCTGGGTGAGTATCGCCTGGGTCATTTTCGCCCTGAAGCCCAGTGATGTGGCTCCTTATATCTATTTCAAGTTCTAGGTAGAAGGTCACGACTGTGAGCACCAAGAAGCGGATTCCAGTGGTCGACAAATACCGACCGGTGTCCACGGAGCCCACGACGGTGTCGCCCCCGGTACGAATCGTCCTCTCTGTGTGGGCCTTTGCCTTGCTGCTGGTGCTGTATGGGGCTCCACATCTGCATCGCTGGATCACTTTCCAGGAGGACTCCTGGTTTCAAGCGGGCAGCCTGGCCGCTCTGGAACAGGTGGAAGCGGTCTCGAATCGGATCGGCATGGGGTATGTGCGCAGCGCCATAGATGCCGTCCCGGCAGTGCTCTACGACGACACGCTGCGGCTTTTTGTGACGACGGAGGATGCGGAACCCGCGGATTCCGAAACGGTTGAGGCCGAGGTGGCTGAGGCTGAATCGACCCTGGCGCCTCTCTGGCCACCCTGGGATGCCCCATGGGCCCCCACACGGCCAGAGCGGTTGATGATGATCGGGGCTTCTTCCATCCAATACTACCTGGGTGCCGAACTCGAACGCCGCATGGAGACCTATGCTGACGTCGAGGTGTTGCGGTATGGCAAGCTATCGACGGGAATTGCACGGCCTGATGTCTTTGATTGGAATGAAAAGGCTGCAGAGCTGAGGGACCAGTTTCATCCCGATGTCACCTTCGCGTTGTTCGGCGGGAATGACTGTCAGATCATGCTGTTGCGGGATGGGAGCCGCGCTTCCTTCAACAAACCCAACTGGATTGAAGAGTACGATTGGCGGCTGGGGAACCTGCTGGAGGTCTTGCAGAAGGACGGCTCCAGTGCGGTGATGATGGGCATGCCGAACATGCGTTCTGAGGAATTTTCAGGTCGGATAGAACAGATCAACATGATCATCGAAACGAGTACCACGACTCGTGGTGGTTTGTTTATTCCCAGTTGGGATCTGTCCTCCAACTGGAAGGGTGAATACCGCGAGACTGTCTTCTTCCAGGGGCGATCGGCCTCGATGCGCCTGCCGGACGGAATCCACTACACGCGCCATGGTGGCGAGTACATTGCTGACAGGCTGCTTCACCGGATCGAGCGTGAATTTCTCCTGATTCCAGGCGACCCCGAGCTTGCGGTGGCGATGCGAGTACGGCACTGGTCAGAAGCACGCCAGAAGGAAGTCTCCTACCTGGCTTTTGTGCCACAGCAGATGCCCGAGGATGGCCTGGTCCCCCTGTACCTGTTGCATGGCGCATGGGGCTCCTGGGTTGACTGGTCTGAGAATGCCCATCAACAGGTGGCAGAACTGGCAGGCAAATATGGCTTGCTGATCATCACACCGGATGGCGATGAGCATGGTTGGTATGTGGACAGCCCCATGGAACAGCACGCCAGGATTGAGACCTACATGATGGGAGAGTTGATTCCAGACGTGGAGTCCCGCTTTCCGGTGGCGGAGCAACGCATCATCATGGGCCTGTCGATGGGGGGACACGGGGCGATCATGCTGGCCTTGAGACATCCGAACAGGTTCCACTCGGCGAGTTCCATGAGCGGTGTCCTGGACATCTCCGGCTACCATTCCAACCAGAACCTGGTTCGATTGCTGGGAGATCCATTGGTTCACCCTGACCGGTGGCATGCCCATTCAGCGCAGTCGCTGCTCGAGGAACAGGACGAGGGAGAGTTCACCACGCCCATGCGGATTTCAGTGGGTGTCAAGGACAAGTGGTTGAGTGTGAATCGTACATTTCGCGACACACTGGAAGCCATGAACGTGCCACATGTCTACCAGGAATCCCCCGCAGGACACACCTGGGATTACTGGATTGCACAGCTGCCCGAACACGTGGAATGGCATGTCGCGCAGGTCAGGCCGGATCGTCTGGGGATGACTGAATCACCAGGTGATCTGAAGGAACGGGGAGACGATGGCCTCCCGGAAACCCCGGCAGGAGGGTCAGCGCCTCTCAAGGTGGAGGGCCATACCCCGGCGGCGAACCAGCCCAGCCAGGTGGGCAGCCCACACTAGTCCCCTCTTCAGGACGGCCCGCTCCCAACCAGGGCGCGTCTCGACAGCCTTTCGACTTCTCCTCGACAGGCTCCTGACGACCCGCGTGAGAGGTTCTCCGTGTCACCGCGGAGATCACAGTCATGTGGGTATTGCTGCTCCCTCTGGCCTGGGCCCAGGCCCCGGTCTCACCAATGCTGAAGAACCTCGAGGCCGTCCCCCAACTCGCGCTGGCAGGCCCCGATCGGGAAGCGCTGTTCGCCGAGGACGACCAGCGGTGGCTCGAGGGTCTGCCAGAACGTTTCGCCGATCCCAGAGAGGTCTTCGTGGACGCCACTCTCGACGGAGAGTGGCGACAGCTGGGTGATGGTTCCTGGATCTGGCGCGTCCGGGTTTCCGCCTCCGGTGCGGACCACCTGAACTTCGGCTTCGGGCACTACGCGATGCCCGAAGGCGGGCGCCTGTTGATCGTGGACCCTTCGGGACACGCCGCGCTTTCCCGCCCCCTGACCAGCCATGACAACAAGCCCCACGGAGAGCTCTGGACCCCCGTCCTGCTCAGCGACGAGGCCCTGCTGGAAGTCTGGCTTCCGCAGGGCACCCGGGAGGATCTCGCGCTCACTCTGGACCAGGTGGGGGTGGGCTACCAGGGTTTTGGGGCTGGCCAGGACAAGTCCGGCAGCTGCAACATCGACACGGTCTGCTCCGAAGGGGACGACTGGCGAGCCGAGATCGCCTCTGTGGCCGTCTTCGGCAGCCAGGGCAGCACCTGGTGTACCGGGTTCATGGTCAACAACACCGCCCAGGACGAGACGCCTCTGTTCCAGACGGCCTACCACTGCGGCCTGAGCACCCGCTCCCTGGTCGTCTACTGGAACTACGAGAGTCCGAATTGCGGGCAGCACGGCGGAGGAAGCTACTCGGACTGGCAGTCCGGGGCCTCACAGCTGTCCTACTACAGTCGCAGCGACTTCGACCTTGTCCTGCTCGACGACACCCCGAATCCGGACTGGAACGTGGCCTGGGCCGGCTGGGATCGCAGTGGTGACGACGCGGCGTCCGCGGTCGCCATCCACCACCCGAGCACCGACGAGAAGTCGATCTCCTTCAGCGACCAACCGACCGAGGTCACCAGCTACTCCAGCTACGGCAGCCCAGGGGATGGCACCCATGTCCGGGTTGACTACTGGAACGAAGGCACCACAGAAGGCGGAAGCTCGGGCAGTCCCCTCTTCAGCCAGGATCACCAGGTCATCGGTCAGCTTCACGGGGGGTCCGCCAGCTGCAACAACCACAGCTCGGACTGGTACGGCGCCCTGGCCTCTTCCTGGGAGGGCGGGGGCCAGAGCGACAACCGACTCCGGGACTGGCTGGACCCCCTCGGAACCGGCGAGCGGACCGTCGACACCCTGGCGCCCTGGCTCCAGGGCCTGGAGGTCCTGCCCGAGGAGAGCTGGACAATCACCGGCGATCCAGGAGGACCCTTCTCCCCCAAACAGTTCACCTGGACCCTGGAAAACAAGGGCCATCAGTCACTGGACTGGGCGCTCTCCTGGGACGTGGACTGGCTCGAGGCCGACCTCGCCGATGGAACCCTCCCGGCAGAGGGGGCACGGGAGGTGGTCATCAACCTGGGCAGCGCCGCAGAGGATCTGGACGCAGGACGCCATCACGCCACCTTGCGCTTCGTGGACCTGGCAACCGGCCACGAGGTCACCCGACAGGTCTCCCTCCAGGTCGGCCAGCCCGAGACCCTCTGGTCCTGGAGCATGGACGAGGACCCGGGTTGGACGCTCGAGGGACGTTGGGAGTGGGGAGAACCCGAAGGCCACTCGGCCCCGGATGGCGCACCAGACCCCACAACAGGACACACCGGCTCCCGAGTGCTCGGCTACGACCTTCGGGGAGCCTACCCCTATGACATGGACCGAGAGCACGCTGTCGTGGGTCCCCTGGACATGTCCGAGATCTCCCACGCAACCCTGAAGTACTGGCGCTGGCTGGGCGTCGAAGGGGCGCCCTACGATTTCGCCATGCTGGCCATCAGCACCGACGGCGAGAACTGGGAGTCCATCTGGGGAGCCAGCGAGGAGGTGGACGACGGCCGCTGGGTCGAACAGGTGCAGGACCTGTCAGCGCAGGCGGACGGGCAATCCCAGGTCTGGCTGCGCTGGACCATGGGGCGAAGCGACAGGTACGTGGAGCACTGCGGCTGGAACCTGGATGACGTCTCCATCGAGGGGTACCAGGCCGGCTCGGGTCTCTCCCAGGATACCGGCGACACCAAGGAAGAGCCTGGCAAGAGCCACCGGCCCGAGGATCCAACACACACGACAAACTGGGAGACTCGCCAGGGTTGGGGGTGCGCAAACACTTCCCTCCCGACCGGCTTTCTTGCCAGTTGGATCGGGCTCTTGGGCCTGTTGCTTCGGCGGCGAGAACCAGGGCCCACAGGGTGAGTCGAAGCGCGACGGCCTCACTCCACCGCCCAGAGGACCCTGTCAATCGTCGTCAAGCAAACGGAACAGGCCCGGATAGTCTCCACTGTACCGGTGCGCGCCAAAGACGTTGGCACCATGGTCGAACTCCCAGACAATCTCCTTTTCCGGATTGTATTCAAACAGGCGGCCGCCAACACCCTCCGTCACCAGGGTATTGCCGTTCTCAAGCCGCTGTACACCCGACAGCTGGCTGGAGTAGAAGTCACCGTCCGGCCCTTCCCCGTATCTTGAAATCGTGGTGCCAATTAGACAGTCCCCCAGGTGACAGATCTCCTCGATCGTCGAATACGCTCCACCTGGACGGTCTACGCCGTTGTTGAACAGGATGATATTGCCTTCGCCAGGCAAGCCTGATGTGATCCATTGAACATCATGCTGGCCGAACAAAATCTGTTCGCCCTCCTGATCATAGGCTCCAGGATTACCGTAACGGTACTGAATTCCCTGGGTGGCATCCCCGCGATCTATCACCCAGTACTCATTGAAATTGTGGACACCGATGAGAATGAGGTCCCGCGCAGGGTGATAGTCAATCGAATTCGCATGCATCCAATCGGGATTGGCCGTCTCTTGGTAATTCAGGTTGATCTTGTCCGGATGATTGGCAATGTCGTCGACATAGGTCTCTGCAATCGAACTGTCGGCATCCTGGATGACATGATCCCACGCGCTCCAGCGCCAGACAATCTCGCCGTCTTCACAGGTGTTCACAGCGTTGGCACGACAGATCTCATAAACAGCACCCGCCCACAGAGTATCGCCACTAAAACCAGTGTGCCCCAGGGCCATCACCTGTTCAGCAGTCTTCACCTCCCAAACCAACACCAGGACATTGTTGTTCGGCAATACAACCGCGTCATGATGACTGAGATAATCGTCACCAGCGACTATGGCACTCCAGATGACATTGCTGTTCCAGTCGAGAATCTCAACCACCCCTCCAGCGGCACCATTGAACACAGACGGACGGTCCAGGGCTGTTCCGGTACGCAGCAACCTGCTTGATTCCAATAAATAGGCGGAGTGTATGTGGTTGCTGTACTCACTCTCCCAGGTGTGTTCGACCTCCCCTTCTTTGTCGATCAGAAAAGTGACTGCAATGGAACTGGGCGCATACAACGTGTACTCGGCGAATACCGTGGTTTCCGTCTGTGTGTCGGCCCCGGAGTCACCGTCTTCTCTCCCCGAACCGAAGTTCAGGGTGCAGGCTGTCGTCCCCAGGGCGAGGGCCGTAGCGAGCAGCATCATCTTCTCTCCGGGTTCTGGCCCATTATCGCAATGTATAGCGGATGATTGCAGGTGCGGGGTCAGCCCGTCGTTGCAAGGAAAGCATCCCGGTCAGCGGGCCTGGCACATGTGCAGAAGCATCGCCGTGGGAGCACTCAGTCGCTCACGCACCACGCCGAGAACCCCGTCGCCCAGGAGCACAGGCTCAACCTGTTGGCCGGGGTGGCACAGCAAGCCCTGGTGGTCCGCTCAATGCTGCTCAAGCCGGGCAGCCAGGTCGTGGTGGTGGAGAAACAAAATACGCAGTGCTTCGGTTGCACTGTTGGCTGTGCACCTGCCCTGCCCGGTGATGGGGTAAGGTCGAGCGTGAGGCCTCATGAACTGGCAATGTTGGGAGCGGCCCTTGTGGCCTGCAATTCCAACACGGGCTCCACTCCGGATAGCCAGGCCGACTCCACCCGCGACACGGCAGGCGACACGGCAGGCGACACGGCAGGCGACACGGCAGGCGACACGACAGGCGAGAATTCGCTGGAAGTGGTCTTCCTCGGCGTGGGCGGCGTGTCCCTGAGACGAGGGGACGACCTGCTGCTGACGGCGCCCCTGTTCACCAATCCCAGCCTGCTGGACGTGACCCTCGGAGACATCGTCTCGGACCCGGCGATCATCGAGCAGTTTCTGCCCACAGAAGAGGTGGAGAATGCCGCAGGGATCCTGGTAGGACACGCCCACTACGACCATCTCCTCGACGTGCCTCACGTCCAGCACATGGCGGGGTCCGATCCGGTGATCTACGGCAACGTGTCGGCCAGCAACCTGCTGGCCGGGGTGGAGGAGTTGGGCCCCCTGCTGGCCGTAAACGACCCCAGCGACCCCCGCGTCGACACGCGAATGTGTGCCATCCCGGACATCTGCACAGGTGTGCCCGCCGGCCAGGCCGGGGAATGGATCGAGGTGCCCGGGACCCGGGCCCGCATCCGGGCCCTCTGCTCCTCTCACCCGGCCCAGTTTCTCGACATCGTGCACTTTGGCGAGGGCTGCGTGGAAACGCCCCAAGCTCTGCCTCCGACCGACGCATCCGAGTGGATGGAGGGAGCAACGCTGGCCTGGCTCGTGGACTTCCTGGACGCTGAAGGGTCTCCGGAGTTCCGCATCTACTACCAGGATGCCTCCACCAACTCTCCCACAGGCCTGGTGCACCCCGAACTGCTGGCGGAACGGACCATCGACCTGGCGGTGCTCAACGTGGGCTCATTTGATGCCGTGCGCAACCACCCCGCCGAGGCCCTCGCCAACCTGGCCCCCCGCTACCTGCTCGGCGTTCACTGGGAGAACTTCTTCCAGACCCAGGATCTGCCTCTTGAACCCATCCCCTTCCACGGGGATCCGGCGAACTTTGACGCCCTCGCCCTGGCCGCCATGCCACCGGGCTCCGAGGCGCCCATCCTGGTCGACGGCGAGAGCGACGAGGGACGGTACTGGCGTCCAGATCCCGGGACCCGGTTCGTGTTTGCCAGGAGCAACGAAGAGAGCGCCAGCGCCCCCACGGTCCCAGAGGCCCGAACCGAATCCACGGAGGCTGCGCTGGCTTTCCGCACCGACCTTCCGGCCTGGACCGAGGACTGCGAGACTCTCTACGGGGCCGTCGCCCTCTGCCAGGATGTCGATGCCGATCTGCTGGTGGACGCCTGGGAGGACCGGCTCCTGGAGTACCTGAGGCCCACCATGCGCTTCGACGAGGCGGAGCCCCTGCTCCAGGACGACGAGGCGGGGCTGTTCGCTGTGGGCCGCGTGGTGCCGGTGGCGGACGACCACCTTCGTGTGCACCTGATGCTTGGCTACCGGCAGGACTACGGTCGCTGCGGCCTGTCGAGCCACCCCGGGGACTCGGAGCGCGTGGTCCTGGACCTGGCGCCACTGGCTGGAGGAGGTCCCGGGGACGTGGAGGTGCGCGGCGTCTACACCGCTGCCCACGAAGGCACGTTGACGGACCACGGAACCCTCCTGGAGGGAGACGACCTGGCCACGGCGGAGTTTCCCGTCGACCGGATTTCCGGACAGCCCCGGTGGCGCGTCTACCCCTCCGATGGCAAGCACGCGACCTACCCCACGGTACAGCTCTGCGAGGATGCAGAGTGGGTCCCGTGCCTGGACGAGGACTGTGGGCCCGACAACGTCGACGACCTCGATGCCCACGACCGTCTCCCCCCCGTGGTCAACGCAGGGGAGCCGGATGCACCCCGTTTGACGGACCTCGCCGTGATCGGATTCCTGGACGAGGACGCCTGGCTCGACCAGGAGTTCTGTGGGGGCCAGGGACGCCAGCAGGGGTGCTCCGACTCGGTACGAAACAAGCTGGTGAAAGACCCCTTCGAGGACCCCTGACACCTGGGAATGCAGCAGCCCGCACGCCCGTTCACCCTGGATGC
This sequence comes from uncultured Enterobacterales bacterium, assembly GCA_964567625.1. GTDB lineage: Bacteria > Myxococcota_A > UBA796 > UBA796 > CAJQPC01 > CAYFPX01. The sequence goes on from CAZMNK010000061.1 coordinate 23,547, forward strand.
CACCGGGGGCGCGAAGTAGAAGCGGGGGCATGACTGCGCCCACGCCCGACAAGAAGCCCCGCACCAAGCACAAGAAGGGCGGGAACCGTCCCGCGATGGATGTGCCCAGCGTGCTCGCGCGCATCCAGCGCCCCTCTCGCGCCGTGGTCACCGCCGGCATGCCCTACGCCAACGGCCCCCTGCACATCGGCCACCTGGCTGGCGCCCACGTGCCCGCCGACATCCACGCTCGGTGGCTCGGCATGCTCATTGGACGCCACAACGTGCTCTACGTCTGTGGGACCGACGACCACGGCTCGACCAGCGATCTCGCCGCCGCCAAGACCGGCCGGTCGATCCGGGACTTCATCGACACCATTCACGCCCGCCAGAAACAGACGCTCGACAGCTACGACATCTCGCTGGACGTCTACACCGGGACCTCGCGCCCCGAGACCCTGCCCCGCCAGACCGCTCTCGCCCACGACTTCCTGCGCAAGCTGCACGCGAACGGACTCCTCCTCAAGCGGTCATCGCTGCAGTGGTACGACCCCGGTCTCGAGCGCTTCCTCCCCGATCGCCTGGTCCACGGCACCTGCCCCAACCCGGCCTGCGGCCACGACAGGGCCTATGCCGACGAGTGTTCGGTGTGCGGGCACCAGCACGAGCCCACGGCGCTCATCGACCCCCGCAGCGCCCTGAGCGACGAGACCCCCGAAATGCGCGAGACCGTGCACTGGTTCCTCGACATGGACACGGTCTCCGAGACCTTGCGGGTCTGGATCCAGGGCAAGCAGCGCACCTGGCGCCCGCCGATCATCGCCGAGGTGCTGGGCACGGTGCTGCCATCCGTGCGGTTCGCCAAGAGCGACGAGCCAACTGTGAAGCCACTGCGCAGCAGCCTGCCCAAACACAAGATGAAGTACGCCAAGGGCGGCCAGGTGGTCCTGCAGTTCGAGGACAAGGTCGGCATGGACGCCGCCCGGGAGTCCCTGGCGGCCATGGGGGTCGAGACCGAACTCAACAACGAGTGGGCCTACCGCTCGATCACCCGGGACGTCGCCTGGGGCATCCCGGTGCCCGACGACCTCGACCCCGACCTCGTCGGCAAGACACTCTACGTCTGGCCCGACTCGCTCATCGCACCCATCTCGTTCAGCGCGGTGGCACTGGAGCAGCAGGGGCGCGACCCCGCCGAGCTGGACGCCTTCTGGCGCGACCCCGACGCCCGGGTCTACCAGTTCCTGGGCCAGGACAACGTCTTCTTCTACGTGCTGCTGCAGGGCGCGATGTGGCTCGGCACCCAGGCCGACCCCCACCGCCTGCCCATGCCCGGAGAGTTGCAGCTCACCGACATCTTCGGCTGCTTCCACCTGCTGGTGAACGGCGAGAAGATGTCCAAGAGCCGGGGCAACTTTGTCACCGCGGCCGAGTTGATCGACGAACGCGGCCACAGCCCGGACCAGGTGCGCTACTTGTTGGCTCTGCTGGGGCTCTCCCGCAAGCAGTCCAACTTCGACTTCGAACTGTTCGCCGAGCGCAACCGCTTCCTCGCGGGCCCCATGAACGCGGCCTTCGAGCGACCCATCTCGGCGGCGCTGTCCAAGTTCGACGGAAAGGTGCCCGATGGCGTGCTCGACAAAAAGGTCCTCGAAGAGACCGAGCGTATGGTCCAGCGGTACGTCGGTGCGATGCAGAAGGCCGACTACTCGTCGATGCTGTTCGCGCTGGAGAACTACGCCCGCCTGATCAACAGCCAGTTCACCCAGTACAAGCCCCACGACGATCGCCACCCCGAGGAGCAGCGACGCAACGCGCTCTACACGTCGTTCGCGGTGCTCAAGACACTCATGATCATGCTGTACCCGTTCACGCCGGCCACGATGGACCGGCTGCGGGTGGCGCTACAACTGCCCGAGTCCGTGTTCTCGGTGGACGAACTGGGCACACCCATCCCGGCCGGACACCAGGTCGGGCCGATGGGGACCTTCTTCCCGAGTGGGGACTAGGCCGACCGACGAGCGACGATCAGCGAAAAGTGGCAGTCGGGAACAGGCAGGACTGCGACCTTTTCGAATCCCTCTTCGGCGGCCAGCGTGGTCATCTCCTGGGCGGAATAGGAACGTCCTTCCCGGGTGAAGAGGAGCATGGTCATACCGAACATGGCGGCTTCTTCGGGATGGGCGCCGGTTTCACCAAAGAACATGTCTTTCAAGACCAGGAGTCCTCCCGGTTTCGTGACCTCTGCCAGGCGGCGAAAGAGGCGGCGATTCTCTTCCAGGCCGAAGCCGTGGACGATATTCGACAGGAGTGCCCCATCGTAGGGCCCGCCCAACGAGTCGGTCAGAAAGTCCCCGGCGATGTACGACTGGCTGTCTCCAAAGCGTTCCCTGGCGATGTCCACACAGACTGAGCGATCGAAGAGCGTGATGGTGGCGCCACAGCGTTGCCGGAGCGCCTCGCCATACCGGCCGTGACCGCCACCCACATCGAGAATGTGGTCGCCTTCCTGGAGCCACGGCTTGAGCTGGCTGGCCACCTCTTCCACACTCTGTGCGCTTCGCCGATAGAGCATGTTCATGAAATTGCGGGAACGCTCAGGATCGTCTTCGACGACGCCGCCTTCCGTGCTTTCAGCCGGTGCACCCGTGTCCATGATGCCATCCAGCTGCGCATAGGACGTGAAGATCTTCTGGGCGTTGTGTCGGCTGAGGACTCCTTGCTGGTAGAGGGTCTGTCCGGTGAGGCTGAGGCACCACTTGTCGCCCACTCGATTCACCAGCCCCAGGTGCATGAGGGCCATGCCGGTGATCTCCAGGGCCCGGGGATGGACTCCCAGCTCGCTGGCAGTTCGGGGAACCCGGTCGCCCAGCTTTTCAAAAAGGTGCTTGCCACTCCAGGCGCAGACCGCAGCGTATGCGGAGAGGCTCCGCCGGAGGGTGTCCAGGTCTCTTTCGTTTCGAATGGGACGCATGACAGGTTCCTTGTTCAGGCCGACAGGGCCTGGTCGCACTTGGCTGCCAGGATGAAGTCGCTTTCCGTGAGCCCGTTGATCTTGTGGGTCCAGATGGTGATGCCGACGCTACCCCAGGCCAGGAGGATGTCCGGGTGATGCCCCTGCTCTTCGGCGATCGCGCCCACCCGGTTCACGAATGCGAGCGGCTCCACGAAGCCGTCAAAGTCGTAGGTCTTGGTCAGGTGATGGTCATCCACAACGGACCAACCCGTCAGTTCGGCCAGGAGGGGCTCGTACTCCGCCGGTGACAGGGCGGGTACACCGCCACGACAGGGGACACAGGTCTTGGCTGCAAGGTCACTCATGGAACTTCCTCAAGGCCATGGGCCTTCCGAGAATACGCCGGGTCTGACAGGACCACAGGAGGCGGGCTGAGACCCGAATCCTCCAGCTACAAGGGTACGTACTCGGTGGAGCAGTACTCCGCTGCAAAAGACACCCACAGGGTGACCGCCCAGTCACAGTCCTCGAAGCCGGTGTCCGGGCATTCGCCCTCCAGCAAGAACTCACCCTGGAATTCCCCGGCCATCCGCTCGACATCGCTGGATCCACTCAGGAAGACCGAGAGGTCACCCAGGGGCTGGCCCTGGTGGTCGACGTGGTCCTGGTCGCGGGTGGCCATGACGGCCTCGACCCCCACACCTGCGCCAGGGTCGAGGTCATCGAGACCTGGCGCATCCCCGAGTTTCAGTCGCAGCAGGCTCCATGGCTCCTGCAGCTGTCCAAAAAAGGCCCGCTGTGCGGACGCACGGCCCTCCTCAACGGTGCCTCCCGCCTCGAGTGTTCCGTCCACGATGGATTCATAGGTGGAGGCAAATCCAGCCATGGTCTCGCAGATGTCCAGTTCGGAGCTCATCAGGACCGAAGAGGGATGTTCCGCGCTGCCTGTCCAGTAGGCCACGGTGACGACGGAAAAGTCCCCTTCACCGAGATTGCTCCAGGACACGAAAGCCTCCGGAAAGGACGACTGCGACGTGCCGGTGTCCTGTGCGGTGTCGGCGGTGTGAGCGGAGCCGGCGGTGTCGGCAGTGTCGGCAGTGTCGGCGGTGCAGCCCAGGAGAGCACCGGACAGGACGCCCACCAGTGCCGAGAAGAGCCACTTCTGAGGGAGGGATCGCGAAAAGAGGTCTGTCCTGGGAGTCATGTCCAGCATCTAATCACCGGGCCAGGCACACACGCCAACCGCCTGCTCACGCCCAGGTGACCTGCAGGGGTTCTTCGGGCATCGCGGGGGTGATGCCCGATCCAGGCGACAGGCGCGCCGCGGTCATCCACCGGTTGCGGGGTCGTGGGAAGCCGGTCACGGACTGGCTCCTGCTCCCCCGGTCCGACGGCTGCTTCCTCCACGCGGGCCACGATTGGCTCTTCCGTGCCCGTTGGTCCTTCGAACTCGATCCGAGGAGAACAAACCACGAGCTGACCGGCGCCGCTGGCCGTCCGCCCCTCGTCCGGGCTAGTCTGCCCGGATGACGCGCCGTCGCCGCCTCATCTTGAGTCTGATCGCCACCACTCTGGGGCTCGCGCTGGTCGAAGGCGCGGCCCTGGTCGCGGAGTTCGTCCTGTGGGGTGCCCCCTACGCCCAGGGCGGTCGACTGGTCGGCCTCTACCACACCACCGACGGCCGCAAGCAGCTTGTACCAGGCGCGACCCTCCGCGGAGTGCTCGTCGACGTGGCCATCAACAGCTGGGGCTTCCGAGACGACGAGGTCCCGGAACCGGTGCCGGCCAACGCCTTCCGCCTGTGGGTGGTCGGCGGGTCCACCACCTTCGACATCTACGCCCGGGACAACGCCAGCACCTGGCCGAGCCTGCTCCAGGAACGACTCCAGGCCGCACTGCCAACCCGGTCGGTCGACGTGCTCAACGCCGGCATCCCGGGGGAGACCCTGCAGGGCTCCCTGGCCGACCTGGTTCGCTGGGGCCCCCGCTACAAACCCGACCTGGTGGTGCTCTACCACGGCCCCAACGACCTGCGGCGGGCCCTGACGGACCCCGAGGGGGTGCCCCAGGAGCTCGTGCGCCGCCCGGCCGACTTCCTGACCTTGCTGGCGAGCGCCCGCCTGGCCATGCGCGTGGCCTCGTCCCCTCCAGTGCCCGGCAACCGCACGATCCAGCCCGGTGAACTGGCATCCGTCCGTCGGTGGCTGACCCAGGCCATCGAGATGACCCCCCGGCTGGGCGCACGCCCACTGCTGGTGACCCATCCCCTCCGGGTCGTGCGGGACACCAGCGGCACACTCAGCCCTGAGATGGACGAGTTGGCCCAACAACTCGAACTGCCCCGAGACCAGGCCGTCATCGCCTTCGACTGGTACAACGAACAGGTCCACGAGCTGGCTGCCAGGCGGGGTGTGGTCGTCGCCCCGGTCGCCGAAGGAATCGACTCGTCGCCCGAGAACTGGGGCGACCTGACCCACTTCCGCCGTTCGGGCTCGGAGCAGGCCGCGGAGATCATCGCGGAGACAGTGCTGTCCCGCCCACTCCTGCTCCGGCGGCGGTAGCGCTGCTGAACAGCCACGACTGGTGTCAGCCACACCAGTCCACCGGCCAACCACCGGGTCAGGGCCTGGGGAAACGCCGTGAGTCCCCACAGAGTAAGGCGGAGAGTGGTGGGTGTGCCCGGCGACGACACCTTGCTTTTCCGATGCTCTTCGCTGTTAGCTTCCAGGAAGACATGCACACTCCGACCACAAGCCTCCTGTTGATGCTGACC
>CAZMNK010000062.1:0-29061 GCA_964567625.1 uncultured Enterobacterales bacterium
TCGAGGAGATCGGGTGTGCGGTGGTGATGCCGCTGGCGGCTCCGATTGGCTCGGGCCTGGGGCTTCGAAATCCCTACAACCTGGCGATCATCCTGGAGCACGCCAATATTCCGGTCATCGTCGATGCCGGGGTCGGAACGGCTTCAGACGCTGCCCTGGCCATGGAGTTGGGGGTCACGGCGCTGTTGATGAACACGGCGATCGCCGGTGCGGATGACCCGGTCAAGATGGCCACTGCGATGAAGGCAGGCACCGAGGCCGGTCGCCTGGCCCACGAGGCGGGGCGCATCGAGCGGCGGCTCTATGCCACCTCCTCCAGTCCGTTCTCCGGGCTCATCGGCCGCTGAGCGACTACCCTGGCGCCATGCAGCGCCTCTTCCCCATCTCCCCGGGAACCCAGCGTCGCGGCTCCGACCTGGAGTGGTTGGTGGAGGGGCTGTACAAGGCGGGTTGTCGGCAGCTGCTCTTGCGTGAGCCCCACCTCGATGAACGTTCCGTCGTGCAGCTGGCCACCCGGTTGTCCCCGAGAATGCCGGGGCTGGTTCTCCACGATCGCATGCCGGGAGCCCGCGGCATCGCTCTTCAGGGTGGGTGGGGTCTGCACCTGTTCGCAGGGAGTGATGTGCAGGGTGTGCGGCAGGGGTTTCCCCATCGGCTCGGGGTCTCCTGTCACAGCGTGGCGGAGGTCTGCGAGGCCGAACAGGGAGGTGCGGACTATGCCCTGCTCTCCCCCATCTGGCGGCCAACCAGCAAGCCGGCGGACATTCGACCCTGCCTGGGCCTGGAGGCCCTGCGAGAGGCCCGTGAGCGGGCCCGGATTCCGGTCTTTGCCCTGGGAGGGGTCACCCCAGACCGGGGTACTCAGGCCCGGATGGCAGGCGCCTTCGGGGTGGCGGTCCTGGGGGGACTCTTTGGGGGTGATCCGGTGGTGGAGGACGTGGAGGAGCGGGCCCGGGGCCTGTTGCGCTCTGCCTCGATGACGCTGGAACTGCAGGGTTCACGACACTTGTAGGGCCTGCCTTTCCGGATCTTCGGGCAGCATGCCCGCCGGGCATGGTACGCTTGACGTGTCAATAGATCAGGTCGTTCCTGTCGGGGAGTACCATGCGCAGCTTGTTGAAGTCCGGCATCCGTCGCGTCGTTCGAAACCACGTGGGGGAGACCCCGCGTCGAGCCCTGGGACCTCGCCAGGCCGTGGTGATTGCCGTGGCCGCCCAGAAGGGAGGCGTGGGCAAGACCACGACCAGTGTCAACCTGGCGGCCTCCCTGGCCCGGCATCATGGCAAGCGTGTGCTCCTCATCGATCTGGACCCCCAGGGACATGTGAACAGAGCTCTCTGTGACCAGATCGATCTCGGCGGTTCGGCGCTCTCAGATGTGTTGACCACCGAGGGTGGCGACCTGCTCGACTGCGTGACAACCACGGCGATCCGGGGAATGGACGTCACCCCCCTGGACCCCCAGCTGGTCCACACGGAGAGCCTGTTGAGTACTCGGATTGGCAAGGAGCTCCTGCTTCGGGATGCCCTGCGGGTGACCCGGACCTGGTACGACGTGATCGTGCTCGACTGTCCGCCCAACCTGGGCAACCTGACGGTCAACGGGCTTGTTGCCGCAGACCAGGTCCTGATCCCGTGCGATCCCAACCCGCTGGCGGTCAGCGGCGTCCACGCCCTCGTGGATGCCATTCGCGGCGTCTCTCGCCTGAACCCGGACATCGATGTGCTCGGAGTCCTGCTCACGCGGGTGGATGGGCGCACCAGCATCTTGAACCAGGCCATCATCAACGAGGTGGAGGGTGTCTACGGAGAGGCGTTGATTCCGGTTCGCATCGGGATCAACAATGCCCTGTCCAAGGCGCAGCATGCGGGCCAGGACATCTTCGGCTTTGACAAGGAGTCTCGGGGTGCCGCGCACTACGAGGCCCTCGGCTCCTTTGTCGTCGAGGAGCTGAGGCTCTAGGGCTTGAGCTCTCCGGCCAGGTCCATGGCCCAGCCTTCATTGAAGTCCTCCTGGTCACGGGTGTGAGCCAGGAGGTACATGGTCTTCACGATCGTGGCCTCGGTGGTCATCGGGCCGGCGGACAGGGCACCAGCCGACTGGGCCTCGGCGCTGTTTCGGTAGGCCCCCAGGGACACGGCACCTTTGTGGCACTGGGTGCCCAATACCACCGGGACGCCGGCCTGGGTCGCCTCGGCGATCGCTTCGGGCCAGCCAGCCAGGGGCACATTGCCAGATCCGAATCCCAGCAGAACGATGCCCTTTGTGCCTCCCTCCACCATGGTGCGCAGCAGTCCTGCACGGCACCCCGGGAACAGGGTCAGCACGGTCACCTGCTCTTCGAATCCCGGCTGGAACTGGAAGTCTCCGCTTGGTTTACGAGGTCGGGTCCCTGCCTGGACGTCGACCCCCATGGCCACCAGCGGTGTCAGGTTCGGTGAGTCAAAGGCACTGTAGGACTGGATGGAGCGCTTGGTAGTCCTGTTTCCCCGCAGGAGCACCTGGCCGAAGTAGATGCCGACCTCGGGGATATCCAGGGTCGCGCAGATGGCGCTGTGAATGAGGTTCGACCGGGCATCCGTGCGAACTTCGGCCATGGGGCGCTGGCTCCCGGTGAGCACGACCGGTCGGTCAAGGTTCCACAGCATGAAGCTGAGGGCAGAAGCCGTGTAGGCCATGGTGTCCGTGCCATGCAGGACCACGAAGCCGTCGTAGGCCTCGCGCTTGTCGGTGACCAGCTGGCCAAGGGACTCCCAGTGGCTGGGGGTGAGGTCCGTCGAGTCCTCGTTGCAGAGGACTTCACCCTCGATATCGACCACCTCTTCCAGGCCGCGCACATAGGGAATGATGTTCTCGGCGATGTCAGAAGGCGCCAGGGGCCCCGGATCTCCTTGGGGCAGCATTCCCAGGGTGCCACCCGTGTGGATGAAGAGGACCTTTTTGCGCCTGGGCATTTCAGTGACCGCTAAAAGGCGAACAGGTCTTCGTCATAGCAAGCACCATCGGCCAGGTTTTCGCAGGTCTCCGTCACCGTGCACCACTTGTAGGAGTTCCAGGCTTCGAAGTCGGTGACGGTCTCCTCGTCATCCTCCAGGGAGTCGTAGTAGGCCTCCTGGATCTCGCAGAGGTCCCGGCACTCCTCGGTGGTGATGTAGTCGGCGGCCTCGATCTCGTCGCACCGGGTGATCTTCCGGCACAGGGATCGACAGGTCGGAGTGACCTTGTTGCAGCCCACCAGGGCCACGACCATTGCCAAAGAGGCAGAGGTGATTCGCACGAGACCTACCAGATGGGGGCGCAGTAGCCCTGGGCGAGCCGTTCGCAGGATTGCTGGGAGACGCAGTCCATCCACAGGGCGGCCTGTTCCTCGTTCTCGAGGGTCACCGAGGTCGATGAACTGAGCCGCTCATAGGGATCATAGGTGCCGAGTTCCCCCGGCTCAGTCAGCGCTTCTTCGCAGTAGCCAATGCAGTCGGAGATGAGTTCGTCGGACTCTTTGCCCGGCCGCACGAGGCTGCAGTACTGCTCGTTGTAGATCTTGTTGCACACGGACTGACAGGTCGGATTGCAGAAGAAATTTTCCTGGTCGAGCTCGTCCGGGGTGCAGAATGCGCCGCAACTGGTGAGACCCACGGCCACCAGCGTTGCGCCGAGAACAACGAATGCAGAGCGCTGGACCATGGGACACCTCCGTCGAGTCACGTAGGGTATTTACACCGGTCTGTACCGTCAATCGACATCCGAGAGGGCTTTGCACGTCTTGCACGTCACCCCGTACTTTCCTCCCACCTGGGCATATGGCGGCATTCCGCGCATTGCCTGGGGGCTCACTCGTGATCTTGTGAGCCAGGGTGTGCAGGTCACGGTCTGGACCACGGATGCCTTTGATGGCACCCAGCGGGCGGACGTGCCCCGGGATCGAGTCCTGGAGGGGGTTCGGGTTCTCACCAGTCGCAACCTGTCCAACGACCTGGCCTACAAGCACCAGCTCTTCCTGCCTTCCAGGCCGTGGCTGGAGGGACTGGAAGGGGTGGACCTGGTGCACCTGCATGGCCATCGTCACCTGTTGAACAACGTGGCGGTGGACTGGGCCAGGCGCCGTGGGGTGCCCTATGTGATGACGCCGAACGGCACCCTCCCACGCCACGAGCGCAAGGTCGGGGGCAAGTGGGCTTGGGACCTGGCCGTCGCCGGGCGGGTGCCGACGGGCGCGACTCGGATGATCGCCGTGTCCAAGACGGAGATCGGTCAATTCCGGGCCCGCGGCATCGACCAGGATCGCATCGTTCATATCCCCAACGGCCTGGCGCTCTCGGAGTTCGAAGACCTTCCCGAGGCGGGCACCTTCAAGGTCCGTTGGAAGCTGCCCCTTCGCCGGAAGCTGGTCGCCTACCTGGGCCAGGTCTCGCCCCGCAAGGGTGTGGATCACCTGGTCGAAGCCTTCCGGGACGCAGCCTTTCCCGATGCCACCCTGGTGATCGCTGGCAACGACATGGGGGGGATGGAGCAGGCCCGTGCGAAGGCGGACAAGGAAGTGCTCTTTACGGGACTGCTGTCCGGCAGGGAGCGTCTGAGACTCCTCGTGGACGCCGATGTGCTCGTCTATGCCTCGACCGACGAGATCTTCGGACTTGTGCCCTTTGAGGGGCTGATGTGTGGCACACCGGTGGTGGTGGGCGGAGACTGCGGCTGTGGTCGGCTGATCGGCGAGGCGGGGGCCGGGCTGCTGGTTCGCCACGCGGATGTAGAAGGGCTGCGCCTTCGTATTCGTACCCTGCTCGATGACACGGTCGTCGCCGGCGCCATGGTGGCCCGGGGGCGGCGTTACGTGGAGGAGAGGCTTTCCTTCAAGGTCGTGGCTGCTCAGCACAAGAGCCTCTACGAGGATCTGATCCCGTGAATGATCCAGTCGTTCGGCGGACCCAGGCCGCCCTGCTCATGGGGGTGCTGGTCTGGCTGGCCTGGGCCAATGGCCTGCACGGGGAGTTCACCTACGACGACAAGGTCGAGGTCATCGGGAATCGGACGCTTCGCTTCCTGGAAGAGTGGCGATCGGTGTTGGTCTACAACCTGTCTCGTCCGCTGTTGATCCTCACCTACGCAGCGAACTGGGAAATCGCAGGGCCAGACCCCTTTTCGTGGCACCTGGTGGACGTGGTGATCCAGGGCATCAACGGAGTGCTGGTCCTGCTGCTGGGCGAGGCCATCGGCCGTCGTCTGGGGCTGAGCCGTCCCCTGGGCTTCGGGCTCATCAGCGCTCTTCTGTGGACACTCCACCCGCTGTCCACGGAAGCGGTGAGCTACGTGACCGGTCGCAGCGAGCAACTCGTGGCGACGTTCTACCTTCTGGCCTGCCACCGCTGGCTGGCCTGGCTGGACGACGGAGACCGAAACGCCTGGGGCCAGGCCTGGGCTGTGGTCCTCCTGGCCGCCTTCACCAAGGAGGTGGCCGTCACCCTGCCGGTGGCCTTTGTCCTCCTGGAGCTGCAGGTGGTTCGCCAGGGACGGTTCAAGGACGTGGCCTGGCGTGCCTATTGGCCTGCACTGGTCCTCCTGAGCGCTTTCTTTGGGCTGCGGTGGTGGCTCTACGGGGCCTTCATCACGGCGGCGCCGCCTCTTCGGCCCCTGGATGTGCACCTGTGGACCCAGGCCGAGGTCATCTGGCGGTGCCTGGGCCTGTGGGGGGTGCCGATCGGACAGTCGATCTTCCATGACTTCCCGGAGACGGGGTTGACCTGGCGCTCGGGCATGGCCGTCCTGGGGTTGGTGGGGGTGACCGGCCTGGCGTGGAGCCGAAGGCAGCGGAACCCGCTGCTGGGCCTGTCGTGGCTCTGGTTCCTGTTGGTGTTGCTGCCTGCCACGGCCATTCCGCTCAAGGAGACCATGGCGGAGCACCGGGTCTACCTGTCGCTTCTGGGGTTGTGCTGGGCGGTCGCCGGGGGACTTGTGCAAATGAAGCCTCGGCTGTCCACACCCCTGGTCGTGGTGCTTGCCGGTGGCTGTGTCCTGGCCACCCAGGCCCGCAACCGGGTCTGGGCCACAGAGGTGGCCATCTGGGGCGAGGCAGCCGCCCGCAATCCGGCCTCGGCCGAGGCCTGGTACGGCCTGGGGGACGCTCGCCGGTTGGTGGGCATGCACAAGGAGTCGGCGAAGGCCTATCGGAAGGCGTTGGAACTGGATGACGGGATGTTGGATGCCTGGGTGAACCTGGGCATCGTGCTGGTCCAGATCGGGCAGGACCGGGCCGCCGAGAATGCCTGGGAGCAGGCCCTGAAGCGGTCACCCACCTACTGCAAGGCTCACAACAACCTGGCGCTCTACTACGCGCGTCGTGACCGGTACGAACTGGCGGTGCGGGAATTCAGGACCTCCCTCCAGTATTGTCCGGAGGACCTGACGGCCTTCTACTACCTGGGGCGGCTCTACGAGGAGAAGCTCGGCATGCTGGACCGGGCCGTGCAGCAGTACCAGGCCATCCTGACCATCGATGAGGCCAGCAGCTACGCCGAGGATGCGCGGCAGAGGATCCTGAACCTGACCTGGTAGTTCAGGTCCCGATCGACCAGCGAGCCAGGGACGCACCCAGGCGCATGCCTTCGCCCAGGGAACCCGAGCGCCAGGCATCTCGGGCCAGCCGGGCCATCGGGCGGGGGCGCAGGTAGAAACCCACCCAGGCCTTTCGGAGCAGTCGCGCCACCTCCTCGGGCCCCAGGTCCGTCAGCACCATGCGTTGAAATTCACTGTCCACCGGGTTGCTTCCAGCGGTGCTCCACAGGACCTGGTCGGCATGCTGCGCATGGAGGTCAGTGCCCGGGAATGCGGTCAGGCTGCTGAACTGCACGTAGTCCGCTCGGATCTCTCGCACGAAGCGAAGGGTCTGTTCCACGTCCGCGCTCTGCTCACCGGGACTGCCCAGAATGATGTAGGCGAGGGAGCGAATGCCGGCTTCACGGGTCGCGGCAAAGGCCTCGACCACGTGGTCCAGGTCCACGTCCTTGCGCAACTTCTTCAGGGTCTCGGCGTGGCCGGACTCGACCCCGTAGGCGATGGTTCGGCACCCGGCGCGTCGCATGAGGGAGAGCAGTTCCGGGTCGACGCCGTCCACCCGTCCCTCGCATTTCCAGTCCACGTCGACACCCTTCTGGAGCAGAGCCTCACAGATCTCGGCGACCCGGCGCCGGGAGAGCGTGAAGTTGTCGTCGTAGAAGTTGATGAAACCGATGCCGTGGTGCTGGACCAGGTGGTCCATCTCCGCGACCACGTCCTCGGCAGGGCGTGCTCGCCAGCGACTTCCGGAGATGCTCTTGTCGCAGAACGAGCAGCGAAAGGGGCATCCACGACTGGTGATCATCGTGGCAAATCCCGGGCGGGTCGCCATCAGGTAGCGGTAGGCTCGCCTGGGAAGCAGATCCCGGGCGGGCCACTCGATGTCCACGATGTTGGCGTGGACCTGGTGGGGTCGAAAGGGATGTTGGCGGGTGACGACCCCCGTCGGCGGGGGCCCGGTCTCTCCGGCCTCGAGCCAGTCCAGGTAGGGCCCGACCACCTCCTCGCCCTCGCCGACCACCAGGTGGTCCACCGCTGTGCATTCCGCCAGGACCTTCTCTTTCAGTGCCGTGGCGTGGGGTCCCCCAAGGACGATTCGGCCCGCCAGGGGACGAAAGGCCTCGACAGCGCGGTAGGTGACATCTGCCATGGGCGTCATGCAGCCCAGGCCCAGGACGTCCGGGCGCAGCCGGGAGAGGGCTCGCCGGGTCTGGGACCAGCTCCAGTTCAGGGCGTAGGCGTCTACCAGGGTGACCTGACGCCCCTGGGCCCGCAGCGTGGCCGCCAGGTAGGCGAGCCCGAGGGGAGGAATCGCAAGGCCTCGATCCCGGGAATCCCGACGAGGTGGGCGCAGCAGGACGGTCTTCACGGAGCCACTGTACGTCCTGAGGCTCAGAGAGGACAGGGTTCAGCGAGCGACCAGCCGGCCACTCTGTATGGAAAAGCCGGTGAGCGGGGCTGACGCCAGCGCTTCCTCGTGTGCACCCAGGGCCCAGCGACGGGCCGCCGCCACCTCGCCCAGGCGGCCGCGAAATCTCGTGGAGTCTTCGGAGGGGTTCGCCAGCGCCCCCAGGAGCTTGTTGCGAATCTGGTCGGTTTCGGTCTGGTTGATCAGCACCTCGGCGGCGGTGTACCGCACTCCTTCATCGAAGTCGGACAGGAAGGGCAGCGCCGCCTCGACGGCCTCCGTGTGGCTGTACTCGGCGAGCTTGACGAGCAGGTGGAGCTTCTTCTCAGGCCTCAGTTCGGAGCCGGCTTCCTTGTTCAGGAGCTCGATGACGATGCCCATTGCCGACTCCTGGTCGGTCAATTGTTCGTAGAGCGCCAGGGGCCGGGCGAAGTTCTTGCACCGGCCCAGGTGGGACTCCAGGGGCCGGACCGCGTCCTGACCCAGGTGGACGACCAGTTCGGCCACATCGTCCTTCTCCGCAGCGTCCTTCATCAGGTGCTCATAGGTCATCTCAAATCGCCCGAGCATGCCCACGATGGCTTCCGGAGAGCCTTCCTGGGCCAGCCAGATCGCCGATGCCTGCCGATCCTCCTGCTGGGCATCCTTGGTCTTGATGCGCTTCGCATGCAGGACCAGTTGCTTCTTCTTGGAGCCGAAGCTCAGGGTGACGAAGTCGAACATGCCCACGGGCGGCTCCTGAACAGTTCTGTGCAGGTAACCTCGGCACGGACCAGGACAAGCCCCTGTGGGGGCTCAATGTCCCCAGCGGTGTCCCAGCCAGAGGGAAGCGGCCAGGTCGGGGGCAGCCGCGGTCAGTCCCGCCTGCACCTGGATCCCCAGGCGCAGTCCGGGGGCGGACTGGGTGGGTGTCCACTCGGCAGCGGCAGCCAGGCTGACGTCCGCGTTGTTGTCGGGGGAAGGCAGTCGACCGCCGACACGTCCCATGAGTTCGACGGGCCCGAGGGGTGCCCTGGCGACCAGCACGGCCACAGCGGCATCGTCCTGGTTCGCAAAGGACCAGGGATCTCCCAGGATGGCGAGGCCGGCAATGGCATCGATGGTGACCGGATCCCAGGACCAGCGAAGTCCGGCGCCCAAGGTCACATCGGTCTCGTCGCTGCCGAGACCGTAGACGTTCTGGCGGGGATCATCCCCCTCGAAGTCGCTGGCATTGGGAAGCTTGACCTCCCACCAGAGCCAGACCTCGGGGGCGGCCTGGGTGCCTCTCCAGGCCCGAGCGGCGGTCCCGAGCCGAAGATCTCCGGAGCCCGTGACCACGGTGCCATCTTCGAAGACCGCTCTGAGTGCCTCGTAGCGAGCTGTGAGGATCACCCCGTGAGATGCGGCCCAGCGGCCAGAAAATCCCAGGCGCCCCACATCTCGTTTCTCGTCAAAGAAAGGGGGCGTGGTCCCCCAGGCATGCCCCATGCTGATCGCCACGGCAGATTCAGCGGTTGCAGGCAGCGCAGAATCCGGCCAGACTGCCGCTTCCGCGCGGGTTAGTACCGTGCTTACCGCCATCCCGAGGACGAAAGAGCCTGCCCGTACCCACGGGAGTGAATTCCTTGTTGGATAAAAGCGGGTCGTGGGCTCGTTGACGGCAACTCCTTGGACACAGTAGATTACCGCAGCCTGTTCACACTTCGTGGTCTCCGCGCGTAACAGGGTCTGCCTCCTTACTTTCGGATCGGTTCTTCCATGTCCCACACCTCCCCGTGGCGGACCCTGACATTCGCGGCCTTTGCGGTTGCCTTCACAGCGGCCTGCAACGGTGGCGGCAACAACGACGACTCCGCCGACCCCTACTGTTCACCGACCCTGGTCGCCGGCGAGGACGTCTCCATCACCCTTGGAAACCCGGTCACGCTGTCGCTGCTCGAGGTCGGCTATGCAGCCGGCTGCCAGCAGGATCTCCCCTTCGTGATCCAGTGGCGCTTCGACGCCATTCCTCCGGGCTCGCTGGTGGATGAGACCGCCCTCTCGGACAACGACACGGAGACGGCACTGGAGACCCAGTTCCTTCCGGACGCTGTCGGCAGCTACGTGGTCTCGGTTCAGGCCTGTGACGACACCAGTTGTTCGGAGACGGACATCGTGGTGGCCACGGTGAGCCACGGCGATGCGGCTCCGACCGCCAATGCTGGCGAAGATCTGGATGTCCAGGTCGAGGACCGTGCGGAACTGGATGGCTCCGCTTCAAACGACCCCGAGGGCGCGACACTCGAGTATTCCTGGGCGATCACTGAGGCCCCGGCGTGCTCGGCACTGACCTCGGAAGGTCTCTACAACCAGGACACGGCCTACCCGACGGTCATTCCGGACTGCGAAGGGTTGTTCCTGGTCTCGCTGGTCGTCAGTGATGGCGTGCAGTGGTCCGATCCGGACTATGTCACCGTCAACGCAACGACCGGAAACCAGGCGCCGATCGCCGATGCCGGCGATGCCATGACCGTCCCTCCCTGCGATGGGTACAGCGTCGTCCTGGATGGTTTCGGTTCCTACGATCCGAATGGGGATGAGTTGACCTTTGAGTGGTCCCTGCTGGCTGCTCCCAAGAACTCCATCACCTCAGACGCCAGCTTCAGCGACGTCAGCCTTCCCAACCCCACTTTCACCTGGGACGAGGAGGGCGACTACACCTTCCAGCTTCAGGTCTTCGACGGCGAATTCTGGTCTGCCCCGGACCTGGTCACCTGGGAGATGGTCGGGCTGAACAGGAACCAGCGCCCGGTCGCCAACGCTGGTGAGGACGAGTCCGCCTCGATGTCGGTCACCTGTAGCAGTACGGACTATGTCTGGTCCTGTGATCCCTGTGAGGCCCAGGACTTCGACCTGGATGGCTCCGGCTCCTATGATCCGGATGGAGACCACACCCACTTCAACTGGAGCGATGCAAACGGCGAGCTCAGCATTGACGCCCCCTACTCGGCGCGGACCACGGCGTGGACCCCATCGATAGAGGGCGACTTCGGGGGCACCACGATGTCCTGGGAGGTCAACCTGGACGTTTCCGACTGCGACAAGTCGGACTACGACACAGTCACGCTCACCTTCACTTGCACCGGCTCCAACTAGCCCGCAGAGGCCGACCATGCTCCGCAACGTCAATGGTGCCCTCCTTCTGAGTGTCGCGAGTCTCCTGGCCGCCTGCAGCGGTGGGGAAGATTCCGGCCTGGAAGAGGTCAACACAGCCCCGGTGGCGGAAGCGGGAGTGGATCAGTCTGGCCCGGCAGACGCTGCGGTCGAACTCGATGGCCGTGCCTCCTATGACCCTGATGGCGACACCATTGCCTTTCACTGGGTGTTTGACCACGTGCCCGAAGGGTCCGCCCTGGGCGGCGAGGATGCGAGTGCCGGGTTCAGCAAGAACAGCAGTTCGGATGCCGGCCAGACCTCGTTCAAGCCGGATGTCCAGGGCACCTTTGTGATCGGGCTGACCGTCAATGATGGCAAGGACGACTCCGCGTCGGACTACCTGATCGTGACAGCCTCGGCCCCCGAGGGGCAACCTGTCGCGGAGGCTGGCGACGATCAATCCGCCACCGTGGGCGACAGTATTACCCTGGACGGTTCTCGCTCCTATGACCCCACCGGCAAGGACATCACCTACCTGTGGACTCTCGTGGAACAACCAGAGGGGTCTGTGGCTACCCTGGGAGATTCGGAGACTGCTGCCGGATCCATGGTGGTTGATCTGCGAGGAGTCTACGTTGCAAGCCTGGTTGTCAACAACGGCCTGACAGACTCCGAGGCAGATGCAGTGGTCGTGACCGTGGGCGGCGATGACAGCGCACCGACCGCCAATGCGGGCGAGGACGCCGTTGGAGAGGACTGTTCCAGCCTGTCACTCTCCGGGTTGGCCTCTGTTGATCCGGACGGTGATGAGTTGCAGTACTTCTGGGAACTCCAACAGGCTCCGAAGGGAAGCAGCGCCACCAACGCCAGCTTCTCGGATCGCACGGCTGCGGAGCCGACCTTCTGGGCTGACATGTCCGGGACCTACCAGCTCTCCCTGAGCGTGACGGATGGCACCCACTGGTCCTCGCCGGATCCGCTTGTGATCACGATCTCGGAGCGGAGCTACAACACTGACCCGGCGGTCATCATCGAGACGCTGGACACCATCGATGCGGGTGAGGCCGAGTGCGAAGAGGACGGCTACGTCTATGCCTGCGAGGAGTGTGGAGACCAGGCCCTTGAACTTGGTGGGACGGTCACCATCACCGATGCAGATGGGGACCCCTACGAGGTGCTGTGGGAAGTCACGGAAGGCGAAGCCACCATCTCCGATGTGAACTCTCTGCTCACCGATGTCTCGCTCGAGGATGTGGAGCCGACCGAACCCGCCGTCTGCGACGACCTGGCCTACGAGTTCCGACTGACGGTCACTGACTGCACCGGGGGCGTCACCAAGGCCAGCACGACCGTGACTGTCCAGTGCTGTGGCATCGAGGCTTCCGGAAGCAAGGGCTCCGGGTCCTGATTCTGACCCTGCTCGGCGGGGTTGCTCTCGCCGCCGCGCCAGGCTCTCCCCAGGTCCTGCCACTTCCCTGGCTGGACGGGCCCTGTACCGATCCTCGCTATCCTCAGCTTGCGGGAGAGTGGGCCGTGGGTTGTGGTCCTTCCGGTCGTGTGGATCGCGCCCTGCACCTGGAGACCCGCAGGACGGTCCAGCTGGAGCAGGCCGCGACCTCGCCAGCGGTGGCTCCTGGCGTGGTCTATGCGCCCACCCGAGAACACGGGCTCTGGCGGCTCCCCACCCCTGAGGTCGATCCATCCGCTCCCCTGGTTCCCCTGGAGGGCATTGCCCCACCGGCAACGGATGGAGAGGTGGTGGTGCTCTCCCTGGAGGCGGGGGTGCAGGTCTTTCGACTCGACGAGAAGGTCCGGCGGACCCATCAAGCCAGGCCAGCGCCCTGGTATCCACCGGCGGTGGAGGGGGACCTGGTGGCCTGGGTGGATGTTCGCGAGGGCAACGAGGACGTCTGGGCCCTTGTGGAAGGATCGCCGGTTCCAGTAGCGACCACCTCCCTCCAGGAGCGCCACGTGGCGGTCTCGGGCGACGAGGTGGCCTGGATCGACCAGGAGGGCGTGCATGGCTGGAATCGCGTCACGGGGGAGACCTGGTGGGTGGAGACCGATGCCCACACATCTCGTCGACTGTCCCTGAGTGAGGGAGTCGCCTGCTGGGAGGCCTGGAACGGTCTGGACGTCGATGTGGCTTGCAGCGATGGTTCTTCCTGGACGGGGCCTGGACATCAGCGAGGCCCTGATCGTCAGGGTGACCAGTTGCTGGTGGTCGACCGGGGGCGCGCCCTGCTCCTGGTACTTCCTGAGCAGGGGCTCACGGCACCCTGAGCGGTGTCGCTGGACGCGACCGGGCGGAACGGGAGAGCATTCAGCAATGATCCGTGCGCTATTGGGGCTGGTGGTGCTCGCTGTGGGGCTCGCGGCTGCGGTATTGCAGCAAGGGCAGCCCTGGACCTGGGAGGCCGTCCTTCGTGCCCTCCAGGGGCTCTTTGGTGCCCTGGTCATGGGAGCGAGCGCCACGGGCCTCGGGGCCGCCCTGTTGGGTCGTTCAGGCCGAGAAGTGGCGGCGGTCGGGGCCTTTGCCTGTGGGATGGGGGTGATGGGCCTGGGGTTGTTTCCGGTGGCCTGGTTGGGCCTCCTGGGACCCTGGAGCATCGGGGTGGTGGTGCTGGCCGGCCTCGGATGCTGGCTGAAGCGCCCCTGTCTTCGCTGGCCTCGGACCTCGTGGGTGGTGGTGGGGATGGTCCTGGTGTGGTCGGTTCCCGGGCTGCTTGACGCTCTTTCGCCGCCGGTGGACACCGACGAGATCTACCAACACCTGGCTCTCCCGCGTTTGATCTGGGAGTCCGGTGGGCTGGTGGGTGGATTCCTGCAGCCCGATGGGTCCCGTCCTCTTCCGGTACACCTGGTGTGGACGGCTGTGCTTGGGATCGGTGGGGAGGCCGGGCCAAAGCTGCTGCACCTGCTCTGGGCGGTGGTTCTGGTGCTCTTTGTTGGTGATCTCGCCGGTCGTCGGGCTGGTGCCGGAGCCGGCACCTTTGCGGTGGCCCTGCTGCTTGGCAGCTACACCTTTGTGAGGGAGTTGGGGCTGGCCTACAACAATCTTCCAGCGGCCCTCTGGGTGGTCCTGGCCCTGGAGGCAGCCCTGGCTGTAGACCCGGATGACGAAACCCGTGGACTCGGGTCTGCACAGGGGAGGCTGGCCCTCTTCGCCGGGTTGGCCCTGGCCAGCAAGTACACCGCCGTGTCGGCGGTGGCTGGTGTCTATGTCGTTGCCTGGAGTCGGCTGGGCTGGTCGCGGGTGGCCAGGATGGCGGCGTTGACGGGAATGGCGCTGGTCTGGGTGGCGCCGTGGTGGCTGCGCAATGTGGCCGAGGGCCTCCATCCGTTCTTTCCCTACCTGGGGTGGCCCCAGGACATCCCGCTGCACTTCATGATGTCCGAGAAGTACGGGGCAGGTCGGGGCCCGCTGGACTTCCTGCTCTTGCCGTGGAACATGACCGTGGTCGCGCAGACCGACAGTTTTGCCTTCCTGGGGCGGATCACCCCGGCTGCGCTGGCGGTGGCCCCGGCGGTACTCGTGGTGGGTATTCGGCGAAGAGACCCGCTGTTGTGGTGCGCAGCAGTGGCCTTTGTCGGTTGGGCCATGGGCCCCCACTGGCTTCGCTACCTGCTGCCGGCGGCGCCCCTGCTCGTGATCTGTGCGGCGGACGGCTATCGGAGCCTGGGAAGCCTGGGCCGCGGGGCCCTCTGGCTGGCCTGGGGGCTCGGGCTGCCGGCGAACCTGGGGCCCTGGCTGGTGGACGTGGTGGATCGGGCTCCCGCGGCAGTGGGGGCCGAGGCGCGCTCAGAACTCCTGGACCGCCGGGTTCACGGCTACGGCGCGGTTCGCTGGATCAATGAACAGACCCCGGAGGACGCGACGGTGGCCCTGCTCTTCGCCTGGCCGACCTACCACGTGGAGCGACGGACCCTGGTGGGCTCGGTGGAGGATCACATTCCCAGCCGGTACCTTGTCCTTCGCCATGGGAGCGAGACCCTCCAGCACCTTCAGGCTCTGGGGGTGCGCTATGTGTTGACCCAGAGGGTGCATTTCCTGGAAAAATCCTACCCCTTCCTGTCGGATGTCGAGTTGAAACGGGGCTTCCTTGCACCAGTGGAACTCTTGCAGGAGGATCTGCTCGCCGATGGGGTCCTGGTCTATGAGGAGGGACGCTTCGGTGTCTGGCGCATCGATCCCCGGTGAGTCCCGCCGATTCGGCGGGATGTGGACCTGGGTCTTCGACCTGGTGGCTGTGGGATTGCTGCTGTCGATCCGCTGGGCTGCACAGAACCGGGGGGCGCCGGATGCGGGGCTGTTGGGGCTGGGAGACCTGCCGGCCTGGTGGTGGCAGGTGGGCTCTCTGCACGACTGGTTGTTGGCGGGGCCGGATGCGGGCAACTGGGCAGCGAATGCCCGGGCCTGGCTGGAGGGAGAACCTCTCGACATTCACCGCATGCCCGTCTACACCTACCTGGCCGGTCTCGGAGGCCGGTGGACCGGTGACGTGGTGTTCGGGGGACACATGGTCAACCACCTGGTGAGCGCTGGGGTGGTCCTGGTGACCTACGTCCTGGGTCGGCTTCTCGCCACGCGCCCGGTGGCACTGGGGGCGGCTCTGCTCATCGCCTGGAGCCCGGAACTGGTCAACAGCAAGCTGCTCTATTGCGCGGATCCGACCTTCCAGTTGTGCGTGGCGTTGCTGGGGCTCAGCAGCTGGTTGGCCATGAGTCGAGGCTGGGGCTGGTGTCTCGTGACCGGCGTTGCCGCTGGCATCACGGCCAGCTGTCACTACCTGGGATTGCTGTTCCTGGTTTTCGCGATCCTGCTTCCCCTCGCTGCCCCGAGACCCTGGCGGGTCCGTTGGCTGGGGCCGGTCCTGGTGGGGCTGGCCTGTTTCGTGACCTGGACGCTTCTGACGGCCCCCTATGAAGGGCTGAGCCTGTCGGGCGTGCTCAGTGTCTATGCGGAAGGGGTTGCGGGGTCTGATGGTCGTACTTCCGGCGGATTGATGACCCCGGCGGAAGCTGCGGGGCTGGTCTGGTCCCGGGCCCACAACGCGCCTGCTCTGGCGGTACAGCGAGGCCTGCGCGGGCTGAACCTGACGGCCGTGCCCTGGGTACTGCTGGTGGTGCTCTTCTACGTGGGGATGTTTGCCCCCGGCCTGCGTCGTACCCAGGGGTTTCGGTGGGACTGGGACTGGAGACCCACCCTGCTTTTGGCGGCCTACCTGGCGCCCCTGATGGCGCTCGAGGCCGCACGGGCCCCCGATCGATATGCCCTGTTTTCCCGGCCCTTCCTGTACCTGGCGGTGGTGCGGGGTCTCTGCACCCCTGCCGCCTGGTTGGATGACTGGCTGGGGAACCGGCGCTCATATTGGCGGAAGGGCGTCCTGGGGTGGACACTGGTGGGCCTGCTTGCACTGGCCTATCAAGGACCCTTCACCAGCCTCTGGACCCGGTCTCCTCCGGTGGAGAAAGGGCTCATGGAGCGTCGAACCGGAGACGCGGTCCTGGAACACTTCGGTCCCGGGGGCTCGGTGGTCACCCCGTCCCAGGCGGTGCCTTTCTTGTCTCGTCGCAAGAGTTGCCCGGGCAGTTCTTGTGCCCGAGGAGGAGGACGAGAGTTGGCGGCCTGCATCGACAATATTCTCCAGAGCTGTCCCGGCCAGGGGGCGTTGCCCTACCTGGTGACGTACTCGGAGACGGTGGGCATCGGGGATCAACCCATGCCGGACCTGGACGCCCTGGTGACGGAACACTTCGAGCGGGTGGGGTACTTTGTCGCCCGGGAGGCGAAGATGTCGCTCTACCACGTGGACCGTGCTGAGTTGAGGCTACTGGCGCAGGGGCTTCACTGAATTCGGTCAACCCGGCCAGCCTCGAGATAGGGTCGGAGAATGTGGATTCTCTTGGCGCTCACCGCCTGCAAAGACGTCGCGGAGGCCCCCACCGACCTGGATGGGCTGGTTCGTTTTACCTGGTCGAGCTTTGACGGTTCGGCCGAGGAACTGGATCAGGCCCTCACCAACCTGGATGAGGTCCTGGACTGGCAGGGGCTGTCTGAACTCCAGGATGGAACGGTCTCCGATCTGACCGCTGACGACCTTGCCCTGGTCGGGCTGGAGGACCTCGACAGCGAGGCCCTGGGTGGGGTCTACATGTTGAATCCGCTGGCCTGTGAGTTCGAGCACCTGGAAGAGATCCTGCTCTACGCCCACCAGGACGAACTCTGGGACATCTACACCAGCTACCAGCGCACCTTTACAGGAGACGAGGACGCCTACCGGAGCGGTACAGCCGAGTCGGTCGACTGGCGGGTCGACTACAGCTCAGAAGTGCTGACGACGCCCTATGACGCCTGGTTGGGAGAGGAGATCCGACGGGTCACCACGGAGACTTGGGGGGATGTGATCCAGCTTCGTCGAGCCATGCCCGAGCCCTGCGTCTTCGCCGAGGACAGTGACTATGTGTTCGCCCAGGACTACACGATTCGCACCTTCTGGCAACGAGCTCCGGGCGACCTGGTGCACCTGTATGGCATGTGGAGAGAAGTGGACTTCGGGGCGGGGTTGACCTCGGACGACGAGGCGCTCCAGCGCCTGTTGCTCAACGGCCTCGCAGATCTGGATGAAGAAGCCGAGCAGTACTGCCTGGATGGGGTGCCCTGACCGGTCCTGTCAGCTCCGTGCAGCCTTCCAGACCGCACGCAGGCTCCGGAACAGGTTCCTGGCGCCCTGCAGGCCGCCATGCATCGAACTTCCTGCGGATCGCTCGGACATGCTCACAGGAAACTCCAGCAACTGCAGGCCCCGGCGAGTGGCCCAGACCCGGACATTTGCGTCAGCCACCTCCCGGGGAAACTCGGCAGCACAGAGGGCCTGGGCGGAGGGTCCCAGGGCCCAGAAGCCGCTGGTCACGTCTGTGGCATCGACGCCCGCCAACCGGACGCTGGCCGAGAGCAGAGCGTTTCCTGCCCGTCGGGACCAGTGGCCGGGACTGTCCGTGCCCGCCCTGCTTCCGATGACCCAGTCCGCATCCGAAAGTTTCGCCAGCAGGTCTTGGGCGGCCTCTGGCGGGTGTTGCCCATCGGCATCCAGCTGGAGGACAGCACGGTAATTTCGCCTGGCCAGGGACTGGTAGCCGCAGGCGAGGGCCGCTGCGTACCCGGTGCCCTGGGGCCGCAGCACCTCTGCCCCCGCGGTGGTGGCAATCCGTGCGGTGTCATCGGTGCTGTGGTCGTCGATGACGGTGACCTCGGCCTGGGGCAGGACTCGCCGCAGGCGCTCCAGGGTCTCCCCCAACGATGCGCTTTCGTTCCGGGCTGGAATGAGCACGGCGACTCTGCCATCTTCCATGGGGTGAGTGCCTCCTGTCCGGGGGCGCCGGGGGTCGGTATCCACGGGAGCCTCCGAGGTGGGGTAGGTTCGACTTAACCGAGGGTCGGGGTGCTGATGTTTTCCCTCCTGCTCATCTCGACGGCCGTGGCCGGTTCCACGGCCCAGGTGCTGGAGTCACACTGGAACGAATTCTCGGGCCAGGCCATGGGGATCGCCGGGCTGGCCCTGCCGGATTTCACCGCCAGGGAGTGGGACGAAGTGGCTGCCGGCGGGGTCACGAAGCGCCGCATTCGAGGAGAGCCCGGTGTCTCGGGGGGAACCGTGGACAGGGTCATTGGCGTGGCCTTGCTCCCCCTGCCGGTGGAGCAAGTCTGGATCGGCATCCTGGATGACGTGCATGCCTCCCTGGTGGAGGGGTTGACCGAGCGGCAACTCCGGGGAACCACCCCGGGCCACAAGCGCCTGTACCAGGCCCTGGACCTGCCTTTCCCGCTGAACGACAGACACTGGATTCTCGGCATCCAGAGCAACGCGGAACTCTATGCGGGCACGGGGGCCTGGGAGCGGACCTGGTCCCTTGATCCTGGAGGCCCCGCCGCCCTGTTGGAGGTGGAACACGGGGTGCTCCTGTCGCCAGATGATGCGGTCTGGACACCAGAGAACGATGGTGGGTGGTTGCTCGTCCCGGTCAAGGACCACGGCACCCTGGTGGTGTACCAGGCGCGTACGGACATCGGTGGCTTCGTTCCCGACGACCTGGTGGCCCGCTATGCCGTTGCCCGCCTTGACGAGATGATCACCCAGGTCATGGAACTCGGCCAGCGGGCCCCGGGTCACTATGTGGGAGACCACTTCCCCATTCACGGGCCCGATGATCTTCCTCTTCCGGTCTGGTGAGGCCGGGCCCCCTTCGGACCCCTGGTCACTGGGGGGCCTGACTCCCACGCGGAACCGTTCGTGGTGAAGGGTTGTCAGGTGTCCTGCACCCCAGCAGGACACCATGCTCAGGCTTCTGGTCCTCTTCGCCGTCACGCCCACTGTCGAGGCTCTCGAGCCGCCGGTCGGGTGTCTGCAGCACACCCGTCAGCTCGTGACCTCACAGGACGCACGCCTGGAGGGCCCGGTGCTCGTCATTCAGAAAGAGGCCCGGCGTCTACAGTGGTTTCGAGATGGCAGGGCTGTTGCGGTGGAAGGAACACTGGCCTGCTGGCGGATCGGA
Organism: uncultured Enterobacterales bacterium; assembly: GCA_964567625.1. Lineage (GTDB taxonomy): Bacteria > Myxococcota_A > UBA796 > UBA796 > CAJQPC01 > CAYFPX01. The sequence continues at coordinate 19,625 of CAZMNK010000062.1, forward strand.
CTGGGAGGGCAGCCCGAGGGAACCAAGGTGCAGCGAGGGGATCAGCGGACCCCAGAGGGTTGGTATCGCACTTCGGACAAGCCCTGGAGCAGCTTTTATGGGGCGATAGCCGTGCATTACCCCAATGTCGAAGACGCCAGGCGAGGAAGACAGGCGGGGCTGATCACCGAGGCTCAGCAGAAGGCGATTCTGGCCGCCCTGGCTTCGGGCCAGAAGCCAGTTCAGAGCACGCGACTGGGCGGGGAGATCCTGCTCCATGGAGGAGGGAGCGATCGGGACTGGACCCTGGGTTGCGTGGCCATGGAAGATGCGGACCTGGATCGACTGCGAGATCTCTTGCCTCCGGATCAGGAGGTTCACCTGTTGATCCTGCCCTGATCAGCCCGGGATGAAGCGTGCCGGTGAGAAGCGCTCCGGCACTCCCCGGGTCTTTCCAGTCAGGAGTCCCTGGGCCACTGCCTGGCCTGCTCGGAGAGCAAAGGACCAGTCATTGCCGCCGAAGCCGACACAGGCCACCTGGCGTGGATGGCCGGGCAGCGGTCCGATCAGGGGCAGCCCGTCACAGGTGAAGGCGGCAATGCCCGCCCAGCGACGGGTCGCCTCGCTGCCAGGCCAGGTGCGGGCAAGGACCGCCTGCAGCCGACCATCTACCTGGGGACTGAGGGTGTCCTCGTCGGTCTCGCCCACCTCCAGGTGAGGCGTGGCCCAACGGCAACCGGTCAGGACCCGGGATCCGTCTGGAGCCATTCGCCAGGCCAGGTGCCCGTGCTGGCCATGTCCTGGTGGGCCATGGGGCCCGGGCGAGGTGTCAGAGGTGATGGACTGGATGCGAACCGGCCAGATGACCTCGGCGAACTCGGCCTGCAGGTGCTGACAGTCTGCTCCTGCAGCCCAGATGACAGCTTCGGTCTTTACGGTGGACCGGGCCAGGTGAACGGTGAGGCTGTCGGTCTCCTCTACCTTTTCGACCCTCTGTCCGGTGAACAGCTTCGCTCCAGCGGCGGCGGCTCGGTCGGCCATGGTCATCAGGGAAGTGGTGGGATTGACCAGCCCCTCTTCCGGAACGAAGCGGCCCGGGCCCAGGTGACAGGCACCGGTGTGTTTGGCGACCTGCTCTTCGGTCCAGGCCTGTAGGGGAATGCCGTGGTTGGCCATCCAGTCGCTACCGGCCGCGATGTCCTCTTCCTCGCCGGGCATTGCGGCGGCCCAAAGACCGCCTGTGAGGTCCACCTCCAGCCAGCGCCGTGCGAGGGCCAGGTTGTCCCGGGTAAACGCAAAAAGGGCCAGGGCGTCCTCGTCGCCGAGTCCCAGCCCGAGCCGGTGGGGGGGTTCGGTGGTTCCCAGACTCACAGTGCCCTGGATGCGAGCGGAAAACCCCTGCCCCACATCAGGACGCGCCTCGAAGACCGCCACATCGGTTCCCGCTTCGGCCAGCACCAGGGCTGCGGCCAGTCCCGAGGGTCCGGCCCCGATGATCACCACCTCCGCCTGGGGTGGTGGTCTTGTGGCGAAGGGGGGGGCGCGATCGACAAACCAGGGAGGGTTGTTCATCTCAACGGGCCGGGAACGGCATTAGATGGAAGGGAGTGTGTGTGGAAGGAGTACAGGATGAGTCACGACCTGGTGCTGTACAAGTTCGATGCCTGTCCTTACTGCTTTCGGGTGCAGAACTGGCTCGAGGGCCGTGAGGTGCCTCTCAGCTTTCGGGATGTTCGCCAGGACCCGGAAGCGCAGGATGAGTTGCTGACCCGCACCGGTCGCACCCAGGTTCCCTGCCTGTTCATCGACGGGGAACCCCTGTTCGAGTCCAGGGCCATCCTGGACTGGCTCCAGGAGCACTATGGGGATGGGGGAGAGTCGGATGGGATCCGCAGTCGCGCTGCCGGATTCCTGGGGCGTCTCAAGCGGGAGTGACCCCAGGGGCTACTGCTCGCAAAAGGTGGGCGTGCCCGCAGCAGTGGTGCACATCGCCAGGGCTCGCTGTGGATTCTGGCCGCTTGCATAGGCGTAGTCCAGCCATTCCTTGGCGTATTGCTTGGTGTCGTTGCGCCACTTCTCAGCCAGGGCGTTCGCCTCGTCACTGCGCTCGGAGACGTAGCGCTCCTCGGCGGAGGTCCACAGCTGGTTCGCGGTCTGGGCCCGCAGTCGGTACAGGTCGTAGAGCCTGCGCTTGAACGTGGACTTCTTCCAGACCTGCTTGTTTTCCAGCGCGGTGTCCGCCCACTTGATCACCTCTTCGCTGCGGTCCGGGCCCTGCTTGGAGAGGAAGAGGGCGTACTTGAAGCACAGGTCCGGATCGGAGCGGTCCACCTCGTCCAGGTGCCGAGCCAGGAGCCTGCCCCAGTCAACCCGGTCCCCTCGGGCCTCTGCATCCATCAGGAGCAGCCGGGAGATCTTGTCCTTGTCGGTCTGGAGTTCGACCTTGGGGAACTCGGTCTCCAGGCACTCGGTGAGATCCTTGCCCAGTTGCCCCATGAGGGCAAAGGGTTCGATCACCTGGTAGTCGCTGCAATCATCGGGGCGTGGGGGACCGAAATAGGCCGGTTCTGGCTCCGGCTCCGGTTCCGGTTCCGGTTCCTTGGCCTTTTCCGGTTCCTTGGCGGGCTCCTTGGCGGGCTCGACGGCTGCGGCGCCATCGCCTTCCCCCTGAGAACTCTCTCCGCTGTCCGCGTCCCCGCTGGAGGCGCCATCACCTGCTGTTTCGGTCTCTGCGACCGCCTGTTTGAAGGCGTCTGGATCGGCCAGCAATGTTCGCGCGGAGTCGAGTTCCGGCAGGTAGAGAGCCCAACTCACCGAGGCGGTGGTGAAGGCGTTGTTGTCGATGAATTGCGAGAGGGCCTCGACGTCCCCCGATTCGGCGTTCATCGTGGCTTCTTCATAGGCCAGCGCCACCTGTTTGCGTACCTGGGATTCGGCCATGGCGATTCGCTTGAAGCGGTCGTCCAGTCCCCATTGCTGCACCGTGGCCAGGTTGGGGCCTTTCTCCAGCTTCTTTCCCACGATGGCAAGGTCCGAGTCCGGAGCGGGTTGTGAGGGGTTCTGGGGGCGTCCAAGCAGGCGCAGTTGACGAGTGACGTACTGTTGGGCCTCGCCCAGTGTCACCTCTCCGTCGGCCTCGACCATGCCGTCGGCCCAACCCCGTAGGGCGCCGATGGTCAGGTAGGTGAAGACCCCGTGTCCGGCAGGCTCGAAGGCCAGCGAGCCGGCCCCGCTGGTGTCTGCCAGCCAGAGGAGATTCTTCTCCGAGGTGGCCTCAGGCAGGCCGTCCAGCTCAATGGCCTCGCCACCGAACATGGGGTCACCTGTGCGATCGTGGCCGGAGAAGCTGGCATCGACGATGATGACGATCTGGGACGCCTTGCTCTTGGCCAGGGTGGTCTGGACCTCGTTCAGGGAGATGCCCTTGGTGCCCAGGGAACCCAGGTCCTCCGGCGCATCGCTTGCCAGGAGCATCCAGCCCTCGGCGGTCTGTGCTGCGTGCCCGGAGAAGTAGACCCACAGGGTGCCCCCCGACTTGGCCCGGGTGGCGCCGCTCTTGAGGGTCTTTCGAAGAGTGTTGGCGTCGCCCTTGGTGTTGTACTTGACCTTGGACTTGGTGACGCCGCGGGTGCTCAGCAACCAGGTTTTGAACGCGCTTCCGTCCTCCGTTGCGTAGTCACAGTCCAGCAGGTTGTCATAAGGTCCGACGGAGAGGACGATTGCACCGTCCTTGCTCGATTTGGTCCCCGAACTGTGGGCCGTGTCGATGTCGGGTAGATCGCCAGCCAGGGCGAAGGAAGATGCAAGCGTCAGCAGCAGCACAGTCGTTTCTCCGGCCAGACAACGCGGAATGCTCGCATTTGCGGGCCTGTCCGGCAAGGTGACACGGTCTCGTTGTGATGTTCGACCCTCGATCGACAGGGGGGTGGATTGTTCCCTCTCGGCGGGGGGGGAGGCCAAGGTCCGAGGTGCTGTGGAGACGCACCCGTTCGGGAAGCTGTCCCACCTGTCGCCCCCGGGTGCCGGCCCGGGTTTCACCGGGAGTCGGATCTTCGGATCTCGTGCACCTGGGGTGTCGTGCAAGGTCCAGAGGTTGGAATCGCTCCCGTTTCCCCTTGGAGAGCAGGCGATACCAAGGTAGGGGCAACGTTCCTCTAGGGAGAGAGTCCATGCGCAATGTCCTGATTCCGTCCGTCGCCCTTTTGCTGGCCTGTAGTTCCGAGCCGGATCCGGTGGAGGCCTGCAATGAAGCCAAGAGCGAGGCCATGTCAGCCTGGGGGACAGCCCATGAAGCCGCTCTGGCCTTCAAGGAGGGGCCGGAGGCCGAAGAGGACAAGAAGGCACAGGCTGTGGCCCAGGAAGAGGCCAAGAAGGCCGAGGGAAGTGCCGCAGCAACACGGCATATACCCATGGGGCGAGGTGGCAGCATTGCCCGGGGGTCCACCCGGGCCAGTGCCAGCGCCAAGAAGGGAGCGGCTCGATCGGCGACGGCGCAGGTTGCTCGGTACGACCAGTTGATCGATGCCGCCCAGAGCGCCAAGGACAAGGCCCTGGCTGACACCCAGGATGCCTGGGATGCCACCATCGCTGGACGGGAAGCCATGGAGCGCTTCTGGGTACCGCCCGAGGCGCCCCCGTCACCCTATGCGGAGGCCCTGGCCGCCGGGGAGGCCGCATGGCAGGCCTGTTCCACGCTGCCGGCGAAATAGACGGGTTCTCCCTGGGGCGTCTCGCTTCAGGGAAGTCCGGGCCACTGGTGGTCGACGATTCTCATTGGCCCCATTGTGCTACAGGCGTTGCCAGTTGTTTCGAGGAATCTCGGGTCCGGCCGCCGGGGCATCCGCTGCAAGCACGTAGATCGCTCGGCGGTTTGCGGCCTCATCCGTTTCGTCCGGGGTGACGACGGCGAGCACGGACTCTCCGAAGCCCTGGTAGTGGATACCGCCTTCGAAGCCCCGCGTTCGGAACCAGGAGGCGATGGCCCGAGCCCGCCGCGTGCTCAGGGTCTGGTTGGAGGACTCGGCCCCCACGGAGTCGGTGTAGCCGGCCACGAAGAGTTGAACCTCGACCACATCACCGTAGCGGACGCGCACGGCCTCGAGTTCTTGCCAGGCCTTCTCCAGCTTGGGGACCTGGGCGGGCAGGACCTCGGCCATTCCAGAGTCGAACACCACGTCCTCGTGGGGGATGGCGTAGGACCAGGGGCTCAACTCCAGTCTGCCGGGCAGGCCGTGCTCATCCCACGCGGTCACGAGGATCTTCAGAGCTTCTCCTGGCGCCTGCTGCCATTCCAGTGAGATGGCCGGCTCGGGCAGGACCCCGTCGATGGCTCCGCTGCCGATACGGTGCCCTCCTTCGCCCAGCAGCTCGATCTCCACCCGGCCCAGGGGGCGGGAGCCCAGGACCGTCAGCATCTGTCCGTCCAGGTCCAGGGCTTGTTTGTCCACGCTGAGCTTGAGCGGTGGATGGATCCAGACGTCGAGTACCAGGGGCATCTCGCCGGTCGTTCCATCGTTGGCTTCCAGGGCCAGGCGACCGGTGCAGTTGTGGCTGCCCTGGCTCAACCCCGTCAATTCCAGAGTCTGTTTCTGTCCCGTCTGGATGTCACCTCGCCAGGCGAAGCTCTGGCTGCCGCAGTGCAGGCGGGCGTCCAGAGCCCCACTGACCCCGGGTACAAAGGTCAGGGACGGCGCCCCCAGTCCGACCTGGGCGTGGCGCACAGCCTCCAGGGTGAGAGCCTCCTGGGCCATGGCGGCGCCGATGAGGAGAGTGGCCAGCATGCTGCGAGGCTAACGTGCAGCCGAAGTGCGATGGTGATCAGCGCAAGAATGGTCGAACCTGCTTGATGATCAGCCGACCGTCTTCGAGCACCTTCCACTCGGTGTCCAGCAGCACATCTCGCTCGGACGGGGCCTCCTCGTCGATGGGGTAGAGGCCCTCGAGCTCCGCGAGCAGGACCGCGAGGTCCTCCACGTCGATGTCCGACATCACGGTGCCGCTCACCTCGCTCGATCCCTGCTCTCGGGAGATCTGGGTGATCTCCCCTTCTTCCAGGGCCACCCGGATGACCTCTGGCACGACCCCTGGATCCGCCGAGACCACGTCCAGGCTTCCGATCTGCGCGTTGATGAGAACCCGGTCGTCGTCCTCGACAGGATCGCCAGTGAAGGCCACGGCATTGACCTGTTCATTCTTGCTCCGGGTGTTGACCAGGACCGCCATCCTGGTCAGCTCCTGGTCCATGCCGTACCAGGCTCGTTCCTCGTAGGCTGCCATGCCCCAGAGGCTCGCCCAGACCTTGCCCAGGGCCCGGCTCAGGGTCCGTTCCGACGACTTGTCGGGGTCACACAGGCTGGGCCCGTCGTCGTCGTCGTCCTGTTCATCGGCCAGACAGGCGCTGGTCGAGTCATAGAGGCCGGCTCCGGAGAAGGCCAGCGCGTCCTCGGCATTCGAGCTGCTGCGAAAGCGCACCATGGTGGTCGTGTTGTCCCAGGTGTCCAGGATGCTGGTCTCCAGGGCTTCGATCAGGGCGGGGTCGATGGGGGCTTCCTCGATGGCTTGCTGGAGAGCGAGGAGCATCTCTCGGCGGGAAGCGGCGTCCGCCACAAAGGTCGGGTCTGCCAGCCAGGCGTCCAGGGTCTCCGCAAAGGAGTACTCGGACACGCCCAGGCCCAGGTCTACGCTCCAGGTGTTCTGCTCGATGAAGGCCTGGTAGTGGTGAAAAGGCACCACGAAACCCTGTAGTTGCCAGTTCTCGTCGATGCGCTGGTACAGGGTGGCCAGGTTCGTCCCCTTGGAACCATAGGCATTCGTGGTGGCCAGTCGCTGTTCCTGGGTGCTGGTGGGCAGGTCCAGCAGTCCGACCAGGTCTTCGGTCTCCAGGTCTGGCTCGGCCAGGACGACCGGGTCCGGCCGAAGCTGGTCCCACCAGGCCTCGGCGTCTTCCAGCGTGGCCGGTTCGACGGTGTAGTTCTCGGTGGTGCACTCCAGGCGGACCAGTTGTCCCTCCCAGGTGGCGAAGGCCGGGTGGGGATCGCGGACATAGCAGTTGGGGGTCCCGCGGGCTGCGCTGCGCACGTTGATATGGGAGAGGGTCCCCTGGCGGGAGCCGGTGATGACCCCGGAGACAACCGTCTCGATGTCCAGGGGAGCCTCGTCCAGGATCAAGATGTCCTGGTAGCCGTACTCCGCTGCCAGGGTGGCCTCTTCCAGTTCCTGGAGGTCGTAGAGGCGAATGGTCCCGTAGGCCTCTCCGGGTGTGTAGGCCTCGTGGTCGATCTCGATCTCAACACCGCGAATCGTGAAGTAGCCGGTGGGCCAATCCTCGCTTGCCGCACTCTGGTTCGAGCTGATGGGCACGAACTCCAGGGGGCCGAGGAGGAAGACCTCGCTGAGCTGTTCGAAGACCCGCAGGACTTCCTCGAAGCGAATGGTGTGGTCGGACCGTGCGGGGTTGTCCCAGACCGTGAAGCCGAAGCTCACCGAGCCATCGACGTTCAGGTACTCGTTGATCTCCCCGGAGAGGATCTCATCGTCTTCCGGATCCAGGATCATCTGCGAATAGAGTTCCTGGGTCATGTCCGGGTAGGCGTCTTCATACACATCAGCCAGGAATTCGCTGTGCAGGCTGTAGATGTTGGCGTTGACGAGCAGGGTCTCCACCGGGCTGTCGTCGGTGCCGGGCCCCAGGTACTTCCCCTCTCTCACCCGGTCGACGGCCGGGCTGGGGATGGTGAGCGTGCGCCAGGTCTCTTCGTCCTCTACTCGTTGTGAGCAGACCAGTTCCCCGGCTCTTTCCGAGGCCCTCTCACAGGTCATGTCGCCCTGTCCGCCACAGGCGACCACCAGCCAGAACATCAACAACGAAGCCTTCCGGACAGCGATGAGAGCAAGGCCTGGGTGGTGGCGACGATCATGAGAACCTCCGGAGGTTTCCATGAAACTGCAATGGTGGTGCCAAGAGCCAACCTGCTGAAATCAGGCCTTTGTCGTCTCAGCATACGCCCGAATCGCGGCAAGGATGTCAGGGCCTTTGCATCCAGGTGTCCACTGCTCGCCCCATCTGGTTTAGACTCCGCTCCCTTGGACCCTGGAGGACCTTGTGGAGTGGGAACTTTCTCGTCAGGACACCATGCATCTGTTGGCCTTCGTCTGCTCCTTTGCCTGGGCTGATCACGAGGTCCAGGACCAGGAGCGCGACTTTGTTCGCGACCTGGTGCAGCGGCTGGATCTGGAAGAAGAGGACATGGAGCAGGTCGCTCTCTGGCTCAAGTTGCCTCCTCGCCCTGAGGAGATTGACCCGCAGGACGTGCCAATCGAGCACCGGGAACTCTTTGTGGCCATTGCCAAGATGATGATCGGTGCAGACGGGATCGTCGCCGAGACCGAGGCGGAGTCCCTGGTGTTGTTCCAGGAGTTGCTTTCCTGAAGGCCCGGGCCGGGAAGGCCCTCAGCGGGCAAGCGTGGAGAGGACCCTGTGGGCCCGTGATGTGGGGTGGATGTTCAAGAGGGGCAGATACATCCCACAGGGGTCCTCTCACACGCTGTCTCGTTTTGCCGGGTTGGGTCTCTGCAGGTGCATAGCTCATCGGACCATTGGTCCAGGAGGTAGAGTAGGTTCCTCCAGACATGAGGCCCGTGCCCTTGAGATTTCGGCATGCCCGCGCCCTTTTGCTGGTCCCCTTGTTTCGCGGGGTGTCTCGGCCCCTGGCCTATGTGGTGTTCGGGTTGGCACTGATGATGCTCGTGTCTGCCTGCGTCGGGTTGGTGATGGGGTCCGCCATGGGTGCCAGGCACATGGGGGTTTCGGCGGGGATTGTGGTGGGGGTGGGTGGTCTGCTGCTCCTGGTCGGAGACAAGAAGGTCCAACTGGACCGGCGCGGCGCTCTCCTGGTCGTGTCCCTGTCCTGGGTCGTGACCGCACTCCTGGGGGCCGTGCCCTTTGTGATCGGGGCTTCGATGAGTCTCTCCGAGGCGGTCTTCGAGTCCACCTCGGGTTTCACGACCACGGGGGCCACGGTGTTGCCGGAGATTCGGGAGCGCCTGGATCCGGCCCTGCACTTCTGGCGGATGTTGACCCACTGGTTGGGGGGCATGGGCATCGTGGTGTTGTTCGTGGCGGTCTTTCCCGCCCTCGGCGTTGGTGGCCGGCATCTCTACCGTTCGGAGGCCCCAGGTCCGCGAATCCGGGACTCAGCCCCTCGCATTCGGCAAGCGGCTGGGGTGCTCTGGCGGGTCTATGTGACCCTGACGGCCGTCGAGGCTGTGCTGCTCTGGTTGGCGGGATTGCCGCCCTTTGAAGCCATCGTCCACGCGTTGTCGACCCTGGGAACGGGTGGGTTCAGCACCTTCAATGGGTCCATTGGAGAGCTCGACAACCTGGGGGCAGAGGTCATCATCGGGCTGTTCATGGTGCTGGCTGGGGTCAATTTCACTCTGTGGCCTGAGGCCCTGAAGCG
>CAZMNK010000063.1:0-808 GCA_964567625.1 uncultured Enterobacterales bacterium
ATGAGACCCTGAGCCTGCTGGGGGAGAGCCTGTTGGGAGGACGTCTGGCCTCTCCAGAAGCCTTTCGCAGTCTGCTCCCCGTGCTGTTGGAAAAGGACGAGGGCGAGACGTTCAAGGGCCTGGAGAACCTGTTCAGGCTGGGGAGCCTTTCCTCGGATGCCCTCCAGGTGGCCCTTTGCACCCTGATCCTGGAGTTGAAGGAACGCTCGGAGCCTTTTCTACAGCGGGTCCTGACCGCCCGACCTCTGTTTCGACGCCAGCTGTTGTTCAACGACCAGGTCCGCCTGGCCGCTGTGAAGGGACTGGAGGGTCTTGGTGGGGCCTGGGTCGAGGGTCTCCTGGACCTGGCCGAGAAGGATCCGAGCCCTCGCGTTCGAGCCCAGGTCAAGAACATCCGCATGGAAGAGGAGCCCACCCAGGTCCTTCCTGTCATTTCGGATGCAGAGGGTGGCTGACGCGACTTCCTCCCGGCGGGATCGACTGGTGGGAATGTGGGTACGCCTGGCGGGTCGTCTGGGGCCTGGATCGCAACTGGCCCGCCTGGATCGGCGGGTGGTGCGGAGCTGGGTTCGCTATGCGGGCGCGGTTGGCGAGGCCCTGGGGCCTGTGGTGGAGGCCCGCTACACCCGCCTGGTCCTGCGGGCGGCCGGTCTGCGATCGGGACTGACTCGCCAGGTGGTGAGTGATGTTCCCGATCACCTGGCCCGGGTTGGACCCGAGCACCGGCTTGTCTACCTGGAGTTGCTGGAACTGGTGCTGGACCAGCGTCCCGAGGCGCTCTCTGTCGTGATCCGCACCTTGCCGGACC
>CAZMNK010000063.1:818-28321 GCA_964567625.1 uncultured Enterobacterales bacterium
GGCAGTTCCTGCGTACAGGACTGGGGCTGCATGAGCAGGGCCGGCGGGTGGGAGAGACCTTCCTGCGCCGGGAGAGCGAGCAGGGGCGAACGGAATTGGAGCGGCTCACCAGCGGACTCAAGCTGGAGAGCATCGCCCGCACATTGGCGCTCTACGCCCGGGCCCATTGCGGAGAGGACGTGAGGGTCCTGCCCACCGGTCGAGAACAAGGACCAGCCTTCACTGAAGGCCGGCACATCTACCTGCCGGAGTCGGTCCAGACCTATGGCGATGAAAGGGACTTCCTGATCTACCGAGTGGCCACGGCGAGGACCGCCGGGTACCTCGAATTTGGCACCTTTGATCTGGACCTTCGGCAGATCGACGGCCCCTGGCGTGAGCGCAGGGAGGGGGAGAGCGACCTCGAACAACTCTTCGGCAGTTTCGACAACCGGACCCTGGCCCGGGACCTGTTCCGCATCCTCGAGGATTCCCGGGTGGAGGAACGGGTCATCCAGGAGTACCCGGGGATCGGGCGTGATGTCGCGGTGCTACGGCCAGACGAGGTGGCCGACCGCCCCGATCTCCAGGGGATGGCACCGGTCGAACAACTGATCGAGGGGCTTCTACGGCGCTGTTGGGGAGAGGAGGAACTGGGCCCACTGAAGGCTGGCGTGCCCGAGGCCCTGGAACAGGCCTGGTCTCTCTCCAAAGCTGTGCGACATCCGGTCTCCGAGGTGGGGGACGTGGCCCGCCTGTTGCCGGAGATCTACGGGGTCGCCGATGCCCTGCTGCGCAAGGTCGACCAGGAAGCCCTGGACCGGACCGAGGGGTTCGATGCCCCGGAGTACGGTGGGCTTCAGGACTTCAGCACTGGCACCGAGCCTCGTCCTGAGGCCATGGATGCCCAGTCCAGGGCCGAGGATGAGAGTGCCCGGGAGTTGCGGGAGGCCATGGAGCAGGAGGGGCTGGAAGCCAGCCTGGCGGAGATTCTCCGTGCCCTTCGTGGAGAGGCGGGCTCCAGCTACGAGGAGATGGCGGCCTTCCTGGACCGGATGGAGGCGCCAGGAGGGGGCCTCATCGATGAGGCCGTAGACCAGGAGGATGGCGAGGGAACCTCGGTTCAGGGTGCCTCCGGGCAGGCACAGGACCTGGATCTGGACCCCGATGCAAAGGCCATCCTTCTCCCGGAGTGGGACCACGAGATCCAGGACTACAAGCCCGGCTGGGTCCAGCTCAAGGAACATCCCCTGGAACCCGGCTCACGAGATTTCGTCGACGAGGTCATGGCCGAGCACGGGGCCACGATCCATTGGCTGCGGAAGCGTTTCGAAGCCCTCCGGCCTCAGGCCCTTCAACGCGTACGAGGAATGGTGGATGGGGACTCCCTGGATCTGGACCGGATGGTCGATGCCATGGTGACCCGCCGGGCTGGTGGGAGCCCTTCCGAACGGCTCTATGTTCGGCACCTGTGCAATCGCCGGGACGTGGCTGTGGCCTTTCTCCTGGACATGTCCTCGAGTACCAACGAGGTGGCGTCGGAGAAGGGCAAGCGCATCATCGAGGTCGAGAAGCAGGCACTGGTGTTGATCTCGGAGGCTATCGATGCCCTGGGAGATGCCTGTGCCATCTACGGGTTCAGCGGGTACGGACGCAGCCACGTGGCCTTTTACGTGGCCAAGGACTTCCAGGACCCCTGGGATGACCGCGTGCGGGCGCGCATTGGTCGCATGTCCTGGAAGATGGAGAACCGCGACGGGGCCGCTATTCGGCATGCTTCGCGCCGGTTGATGCAACAGCCTGCACGGGTCCACCTCCTCATCCTCCTGTCAGATGGAAAGCCCCTGGACTGTGGCTGCGACCACTACTACGACCGCTACGCCCAGGAGGACACACGCATGGCCTTGACCGAAGCCCGCAGTTTGGGGGTCCATCCCTTCTGCATCACGGTCGACCCGCGGGGCCAGGACTACCTGGAGGAGATGTACGGAGAGGTCGGTTTCATGGTCATAGACCGGGTCGATCGTCTTCCGGCTCGGCTTCCTTTGATCTACCGACGGTTGACCCGATAGGCTCTGGTCCCGCTGGAGGTATGGATGAACGCTCTCGTTGCCCTGTTGATCTGGTTTGGCTGCAACAACAACACCGACCTTGCCAAGCCTTCCCCATCGCCGAAGCCCCTGGTGGTCCAGTCAGCCAACGCAGCCCAGGTCAAGCTGAGTGGCACCCTGGAAGTCGTCTCGATCAAGAATGGGAGCGCACCGGTCAGCGCTCGAATGGCCGTGCTGGACGGGGAACTCGCCCTTCGGGATCGCAATGCCTGGACGGGGGCCTCCGGCAAGGTCGAGGTGGGGCTGAAGTCCTTTGACAGCGACAACCCTCTTCGGGACGAACGGGTGCAGAACATCCTGCTCCAGGCCGGGGTCTTTCCCACGGCGACCTTTGAGCTCACGGGGGTGAGCGGGCTGGCCGGAGATGGCATCGAGGTTGGGGGGAGTGGCAACGCCGCCCTCGCTGGCAACGTGACCCTGGCTGGTGCCACTCAGGCCATCCAGGCTCCGGTGTCCATTCGGCGAGACGGTGAGGAGACCTGGACCATTCGTTCCAATGAACCGGTGGCGGTAAGCCTGAAGGGCTTCGGGCTTGGGGAACAGGCCGAGGCCCTGCGCGCGGAGTGCGCCCACGAGTCCATAGACGACGTGGTCAAGGTGGGTTTCCAGCTCGTGGCCTCTCGGGCAGATCCGGTCCCGACCACGCCCGAACCATCCGAAGAGACGCCATGAGCAATCCGCCTACGGAGGTCCTCTCGGACGCGGAGTGGGATGAAGACGATGCCGGGTGGCGGGAGGAAGCTCTCCAGGCCCCCCCTGTTCCACCGGTGTGGCCCTCGGAATGGCCTCACCCGGAGGCTAGAGAACCAGGTCCTTGAAGACCTCGGGCAGTCGTACCGGAAGAGATTCGACGTCTCTCAGGAGCAGGAACCGGTTCGGGCCGAAAATCTCCGCCAGGTACTCCCGAGCTTCTTCGTCCGGGTCCATGGAGATGCAGAAGACGTGGATGTTGCTCCGAGCAGCTTCCTGGACGGCCATGGCGGTGTCTTTGATCCCGTAGGGCCCTCGGTAGTCTCCGCGACCCTCCGGCTTGCCGTCGCTGAGCAGTAGCAGCACACGGCGAGGCTGAGGTTGGGATTCCAACACCCAGTTGGCGTGCCGGATGAAGGCGCCGAGGCGGCTCCCTCCGCTTGCCCTCAGGTTGCCCAGTCGCTTGTAGACGTTTTCGTCGTACCGGTCCTCGAATCCCTTCAGCTTGTAGAGGAAGCATTCCTGGGGGTGGCTCCCGTTGAACCCGTAGAAGCTGTGAGGCAGGCCCAGGGTGCGCAGTCCCTCGGCAAAGAGCACCAAGGCCTCCTGTTCCAGGCGCAACACGTTGCCCTGGGTGGAGCCAGAGAGGTCGACGGCGGTCAGGATGCAGACCGGGTGGGGCATCCGCATGAAGCGGCGGTAGAAATCCTCCTTGGGCTGCAGGCCGGCCTGGATGTCGGTGACCGCCATGATGGCCCGGTTCAGGTCGATCTCTGGTCCATCCGGCAGGCCCCCGATCCATCGTTCCTCCACCCGGAGGGCCTCGAAACGTCGACGGATCTGCTTGATTTCCTTGCGGTTGACCTCGGTGATCTTTTCGTAGGAGGCCATCGGGCCCGTGGCCCCGTCGGGACTGAAAACCTTGGTCGCCGCGACCTTGTAGCAGCCTTGCTTGTAGTCCCACTCGTCATACTCGCGGCCACCATCCTCGCCGGGCTTTTCCTCTTCCTGGTTCGTGATGATGTCCTCGGGCCGGACGCCGGATTCCCATTTCGCGGCGCCGTAGCGGGCTTCTCGCGCCTGTTCCTGGTGTTCGTCTCGCAGGTCTCCATAGGCTGGCATGTTGGCGATGTCCGGGCCGGCACCCTTCATGGCCTGTTTGAACTTGCCTCGTAGACGGCTGCGTAGGCCTTTTCTGCCCCCCTCCGTCGGTCCTGCGTCGGGTGTTGCACCCGGGTTCCTGGCCTTTGCGGCGAGGAGCTGTCGAAGGGGGAGCTGGCCCTTCTTCCATTCCTGTTCAAAGGCCAGGTCCCGGGAGAGGTCCGCCAGGATCCATTCCGGGCGGATGATGCCCAGGTACCAGGGCAGGGGAGGGGGTCCAAGGCGCAGTTTTCGGAAATGCTGCCTCAGGGTCTGACCATGCCCCAGGATGGCCATTCGTGCGGCAGCCGCCGTCTCGGCCCGGTCCACTGCTGCCACCGCTCGCCGTGCCGGTTCCCCCTCGGGGCCCGGGTCCCCCCAGTTCAGGTTGATGGTGAGCCCGTTGTAGAGGGGCAGAAAGGCATCCGGAAGTCCGTCTCGTGGCACCTCGGTCACGTTGACCCGCATGCCTCCGGCCTTGTCCATGACCTTGACCCGTTCGAAATCTCGGGCCACTCCCGGGTACTCCTCGCACCACCTGGCCATGATCCAGCGAGCGGCCAGCAGGTGGTAGATCGACCGCAGGAGCCAGTCTCGGTAGATCTCGGAGAGGGTGGAACGCTCCTCCAGGAAACCCCAGCGAGCCATGCCGAGTTGGATCAGCCCCATGGTTCGATAGAGCTCCTCATCCTGTTCCAGGGCCATCGGGGCCGGCACTGCCTTGGGTAGGAAGAGATTGGTGCCGTCGGTGCTTGGCGGGTCCGAGAACCCGATGGTGAAATCCTGGCCTGTGATCATCCGCAGCCAGGCTCCGAGCCTCTTCTGGACCACGTTCAGCGTGGTGCCATTGTCCTCGCCATCCGTGAGTTGGCGACGAGGCGGTTGATAGAGGAAGAGCGCCAGCAGGGCCCGTTCAGCCTCCTCGTCGTCCTCCTGTTCCAGGCCCAGGTCCGCCTTGGACTGTCCCGTCTCCTTCATCGCCTCCTCGTAGAAGTCCTCTGGAGTCGGCGGCCAGGTGGGTGCGCCCATCTCTGAGGGCTACCCGAGTACCGATCGGATCAACTCTCCGAGTGCCTTGGCCATCTCGGGGTCGTCGGTGAGTGAACCGACGAGCGTGGCCTCACAGGCTTCCTTGAGAGACAGTTCAGCCACCACGAGCTTGCCCGCATAGATGAGCATGCGCGTCGAGGCCCCTTCGGCCAGGCCATGGGCCCTCAGGTTTCGCGACCCCCGACCGAGCTTGACGAGCTGGGCAGCGATCTCGGTGGAACAGCCCGACTCCGAGGCCACGATCTCGGCTTCGGCCTCCTCGTCGGGGTAGTCGAAGGGAATGGAAACGAAGCGCTGTCGCGTCGACTCCTTGAGTTCCTTGGTGACCGACTGGTACCCGGGGTTGTAGGAAATGACGACCAGGAAGTCGTCACCGGCCTCGAGTTCCTCGCCCAGTCGTTCCAGTGGAAGGATTCGGCGGTCATCGGTCAGGGGGTGAAGGACGGTGAGCACGTCGGACCGGGCCTCGACCACCTCGTCCAGGTAGCAGATGGCTCCCCTCCGAACGGCTGATGTCAGGGGACCATCCCGCCAGACGGTGGAACCTCCCTCGAGCATGAACCGCCCGGTCAGGTCCGAAGCCGCCAGGTCCTCCTGGCAGGCGACCGTGACCAGTTCCCGACCGAGTTTTTCGGCCATGTACCGAACAAAACGGGTCTTTCCGCAACCGGTGGGCCCCTTCAAGAGAACCGGGAGCTTGTTCTTGGCCGCGGTCTCGAAGATCGAGACCTCGTTGCTCGAGGGACGGTAGTAGACCATTGGCTGACCCCGCTGGCTCGGCAGTCTATCTGCATGTGAGCGGGGTCGCTCGATCCCCGGGTTCCGCCGATGCGGGTCGGGCAGCGTGGCGGATTTGTCTCCGAGCCCGGAGTAGCCAGGTGGATTCGGCCCGCGGACAGGAACGAGGGGAACGGGCCGGGCCATCCCTAGGGGGCGGGGGGTTCCAGTGACCGCCGCTCGGACCAGCGGGGATCCAGGGTCTGTTCCAGGGGCTTGGTGAAGCCCGGGTAGGCCTCGTGTGTGCGGACCCCGAACACCCAGACGACCACGACCAGGGGGTAGAGCCAGGCCACCCGTCGGCCGGCCAGGCGCAGGGCCGCGATCGCCAGTAGCGCCAGCCAGGTACCGTGGAAGAAGGTCTCAGGCTTGGCGACCCGCCAGAAGCCGGGCACCAGAGCCCGAATTCCCATGTAGACGGGATTCCAGACCTCCGGAAGAAGACGCGGCCCCAGGGAAAGCAACCAGAGTGCGCCAGCCACCCCGAGCAGACATTGCACCCGGCGGTCGTGTCTGAGTGTCCAGCTTCCCCAGGCTGCGGCCCCCAGCGCCACGGGCTCCAGGACCCGCCACAATTCGAGGCGGTTCCAGTGGGGCGGCCACAAGGAGAAGCTGTCCAGCACAGCCCTCTCCTGAAGGAAGACCTCTGGATTGCCCAGGGCCTGGTCGCCGTGAAGGAGCGCCAGTTGATAGCCCACCAGGGGAAGCATCAACACGGTGACCTGCAGGCAGTGGCGGGTGATGTCTCGGTGACGGGTCAGAGCCCACAAGACCCCGGTGCCAGCGGCGCCGACCAGCGCCAGGTACCAGTTCTGGAAGGCCATGAAGACGTACAGCCCGGCGGCGATCCAGGGCCATCGCTGTCCGTCACGCCAACTACGCAGGACCGCCCAGGCGTAGAGGGCGAGGGTGTAGACCGCGGATTTTTCGATGGTGTACCAGTTCAGATCCCGGAACAGGTGCAGGTTCATTCCAAAGGCGAACCCCAGCACCAGAGCGGAATCCCAGCGGCCGCTGAGCTCGCGCAGGAGCAGGGCGGCTGCCCACCATCCGAGGGCCAGTTGGAGCAGTCCCTGGACATTGAAGGCGGCGAAGGGCTCCCACAGGAGATCGAGTGCCGCGGTGAACCAGAGATGCCCCACATGGACGCCGATCAATCGCGCAGCAGGATCCTCGAGAGCCGTGACCGGGTGGAACAGGATCAGCCGGTGCACACCCTCCAGGTAGAAGAGCAACGAACCCGATTTGTCGACCGTGGGGAAGGCACCGTAGACCACCTGGTGCAGCACCATGGCCAACGGGGCGGTGAGAAGGATGGTCTGGCCCAGGCAGAACCACCAGGCTCTCAGGGCGTCGGGTTGGCGGCGCCAGAGGGCACGTCCGGACAGCGCCAGGCCCAACACCAGGCAGGCCAGCCAGGCGACAGGGGCGTCGGCCGGGCCGAGAGCGACAGCAACCTGGTCCGGGTGGGGGGGTGGCCCATACACGTTGCGGATTGTAGGGGAGGTCTGGAGGCGAATGCCCCAGTGACCGAACTGCAACGGGCCCTGTTGAACTGGTACGCGGAGCACCGGCGGGATCTGCCCTGGCGGGAAAGACCTGCGCCCTACCGCGTCTGGCTGTCCGAGATCATGTGCCAACAGACCCGCGTGGACACAGTGATCCCCTATTTCCACCGTTTCCTCGAACGCTGGCCTGCAGTGGAAGACCTGGCAAAGGCGTCCCTGGACCAGGTGCTGTCGGAGTGGTCAGGGCTCGGCTACTACTCCCGGGCCAGGAACCTCCACCGGGCAGCCCAGATCGTGGCGGGGGCCGGGGGCTTTCCCGACACGGTTGTGGGGTTGCGCAAGCTGCCGGGTGTCGGGGCCTACACCGCCGGTGCCATCGCCTCGATCGCCTTTGGGCGGGATGCGCCGGTGGTGGATGGCAACGTGGAGCGGGTGCTGACGCGTCTGTCGGCTGTGGACCAGGATCCTCGATCAACCGAAGGCCGAAAGCACGTGTGGAGCCTTGCCGGTGACCTGCTCGTCAGCGGGCAGGCTGGCACCTGGAACCAGGCCCTCATGGAGTTGGGCGCGCTGGTCTGCACGCCTCGGCAACCCCTCTGCGACGAATGCCCCGTGATCGCGGACTGCGAAGGCCATCGGTCCGGCTCCCCTGAACAATGGCCCAGGAAGTCCGCCCGAAAGGCCCCGGTCAGGGTGAAAGGGGTCTGTGGGGCCTGGGTGCGTGAGGGGCGTGTGCTCATGGGGCGCCGTCCCCCCAAGGGGTTGCTTGGCGGACTCTGGGAGTTGCCTGCCTTTTCTGGTCAGGAGGGCGGCTCCCCGGAGGAACGGGTCATCCAGGCCTTCCAGGATCGCTGTGCGGTTCAGGTCACCGGGGTACGGCACCTGGGGCAGGTGGTGCACGTCTTCACCCATCGGCACCTCACTCTGCAGGTCTTTGCCGTCGAGGCCCGGGGAGAACCACAGGCCCGTGGGTATGGCGAACTGGCCTGGTTCGATCAGTCGGACTGGGAAGGAGAGGCGCTCAGCACCCTGGCTCGAAAGACTCTGGACCTGTTGGACCTCTAGTCCCCGTCGACCGGCTGGGGCTAGTCGGGACCGGGTTCCAATGCGTTGCGGAGCCAGGCCCGGCAAGCCTCCACCGCACCATCATCGTGTCCCTCCAGGGTCACGACCACGTGCCGTGGCCGTTCTTCCAGTCGTGGGTAGGACCCGATGGCCACGGCTGGCCAGAGGGCCAGGGCTTGCTCGAGCCGGGCAGCGATGTCCACCTCCTTCTCCAGGCTGGTGAGTCGGGCCGTGGTGAAGGCAGTGCCCTGCCAGCGGTGTGCAGCCGCTTCGAACTTCAAGCGCAGGATGGAAGGGACGCCAGGCAAAACATGGACCCCCCTCATCACGATGAGCGGAAAACGAACCTCGCCATCCCACCAGAGCTCGGAGCCCTCGGGGATCAACGCCATGCGCAGGGCTGCCTCGGTGGGGCCCTCGGGAAAGAACGACGCCAGAACCTCGCGGAGGTCCGGATGGGAGACCAGGGGCACCCCGAAGGCCAGGGCAACGGCCTCCATGGTTCGGTCGTCGTGGGTGGGCCCCACGCCCCCGGTGGTGAAGACCCAGTCGGCCTCGACTGTGGCTTCCCGGATCGCCGTGGCGATGACTGCCGGGTCGTCTGGAAGGACCTGGAGACGGCACAGTCGGACCCCCAGCTGTCGAAGGCGTCGAATGAGGTAGGGCGAGTTCTCATCGGGGTACTTCCCCGCCAGGATCTCGTCCCCGATGATGAGCACAGACGCCGTCTTCATGAATCTGGCTTAGCCCAGGTTGAAGGGTCGGGTCGGATCGGGCAGGCGTGCCCCGTCTTCCGGGCGGTAGAATCGGGGAACCCGAAGCCCTGGCCGGGGGTCTCAAATCCCATGAAGGACGTCAACGATACCCGTCGCTTTCGGCGCCTGGCGCTGCGGGTTGTCGTGCGTTTCCATGACAGGGTCGTCGAGGACCGGGTTCTGCGTCGGTCTCAGCACCCGGTGATCCTGGGAGGGGATGGGGACATCGTCCTGCCGCCTCCCCATGAGGACGAGGCCGTGTGCACGGTCCACTGGGTTGGCCCGGAACGGGTGCGGTTGCGGAATTACCTGGGGGAGACCCTGGAGATCGATGCGGGCACGCCCGGCGAGTTGGTCTACGGGCCCATCCAGGTGGAACTGAGTCTTGTTCCTCAGTTCCGCCTGCCACGTCCGCCCTTGTTTGGAGAGGGGGACACCGTGCTGGGCGTGCTGGTCATTGCCATGACTCTGCTCGGCATGTACGTCGAATTTGGCCTGAGCATCTGCTACGACACGGCCCTGGCATTGCGGAGCCCTCAGCTTGCGGCCCTCTGTCCGGTTCAACAGCCTGCCACTGCCCGGGTGGAGTCCACGCCCGAGTACATCGCCCGGCTTCTCAAGGAGGACTACGACGGCAGGACGGACGTGCAGGTGGTGCCACGGCCGGAACCGATGGAGACGGACAGCAACTTCCCGAGTTTTCATCTTCCTGCTGGAAACCAGGGCCCCGTTCACACCCCGGGGGGCGCGGAGGAGACGGCAGTGGAGCCGGTTCGGGTTCCCCATGCGGAAGACCCGGTTCGCACGCGCCACCAGCCTCTTGCGCCCCGTCCCCTGCCCGGACAGGACCAGGGCGATCCGGCAGAGAATGCCAGCCCAGTCCTGGACCCCCAGGTTCTCCAGGCTGCGGATGACGGGGGTCTGGAACCCGTGGACCCCGAGGCGCTTCCGGCGGAGGAACACCGAGGTTGGGGGTTCCAGGACTGGTTGGACGCCAACGACGACCGGGAACACCTGGATGACCTCAGGGAGATTGTGGAACTCACCCGGGACCGCCTCCGAATCGACCCTGAAAACCCCTCCGCCCTGACACAGCTTGGCTACTTTCAGTACCTGGCCGGTGAGCTGGAGGGCTGCGAGAGGACCTATGAGCGGTACATCGAACTCTTCCCGGACGATGCAGCGGGGTACAACAACCTCGGTCTTGTGTACAAAAGGTCCGGGGAGTATCCTAAGGAGGAGGGCTACTATCGCTTGGCCCTCGCCCTAGACCCGGATGACAGCTACGCACTGAACAATTTGGCCGTCAACCTGGCCCACCAGAAGAGGTTCGAAGAGGCACTGGCGATCATGGACGAACTCCAGCGTCATCACCCAACGGACGCCTATGCAGATCTCCACCGTGCGAAGATCCTTGCAGCGATGGGCCGCAGCGACGAATCCCTGTCCTGGTTGAAGCGGGCACTCGCGGGGGTCAGGACGCTGGATACCTTCCACCACATCGAGTTTCGCCAGGACATCCGGGTGGACCCGGCCTTTGCGGAATTGAGAGAGGAACCGGAGTTCGCACGCCTTCTGGTGGAAGCCTACGGCATCGATGCACGCCCACTATTGGAGGATGGCAGTGGGTGATCTGCACGTCCGAGTGACCTTCCATGACCATGTCGTGGACGACCAGGTCATGCCTGTGAACGGTGTGGTGTGGCTGGGGTCTCGGGTTGGTGCGCGAATCGTCTTTCCCGGAGCCGATGTGGCGGTGACTCGCCTCGACGACAGTCTGGCGATCCGGGGCAGGAGGCTGCGAGAAGGTCAACGAACGGCATTCCGGGTCGGTCCGGTGCGCGTCCAGGTCCAACACCTGGAGCCCTTCAAGATCCAGAAGGACCTGACTCCGCTGATCGACTTTGGCTTTCTGCTGGTTGCTGCCGCCGTGATGACCGGCGGCATGTGGATCGAAGTGCTGGATCGTGTGGCCGCGACCACCAGGACCAGGGACGCGACCGTCCAGGTGGCGGAGTTGCGTGACGTGGTTCGCCCTGATGCGGCCGGGCAGCAGCAGGCCAGCGCCAATGTTGGTCTGCGGGAGCCGGAGCGGCGCAGGGCGGACATCGATCCGGTCTGGGATGGGCGGGTTGCCCGCCCGGATGACCAGGAGACCGGTTGGGCCTTCTACAGCTGGTACCGAGCCAGCGTCCCCGCTGGACCGGTCTTGGGCCGGGCGAGGGCTCGTTTGAAGTCCGATCCGGACGACCTGAACCTGCACGCCATGCTCGCGCGTGGGGAGTACGACGCCGACAACTGGACAGGTGCGGCAGCCCACTACCGGAACCTGGTGGCCCATGACGGGAACAAGGTCGCCTGGCTGGAAGGGCTGGCTCATGCGACTCGCCGGCTGGGCCGACACCGCCAGGAGTTGGAGTTGACCAACCACCTGCTGGAACTGGATCCGGACAACATGATGGCCATGGGCTACGGGGCCGTCGCCCTCGCCCGGATGGATCAGCCGGATGCGGCAGTCGCTGCCCTCGATGAGTTGAAGACACTGCATCCGGACGACCCGTACGTGGCCGTCTTCGAGGGTCTACGAGCGGCCATCGATGGCCAGGAAAAGGCCGCCATCGCCGCCTTTGAGGAAGCGCTGACCAGGCAGGGAGAGATGACGGATGTTCAACGCCTGGAGATGCGCCGTGACCTTGCGTTGGAGCCAGAACTACAGGTTCTACGTTCCGATCCGCGTATGCACCGGATGCTTGCGCGACAGCTTGGAGTGATGGCGCCACACAAGCGTCACTGAGTGCGATAAGACAGCAACGCTGTTCTCATGGAGCATTTGTGTCGCGACGGGCTGTACTTGCGGGCAGCTTTGATCCCATCACGCTGGGACACACGGACATTCTTCGTCGAGGGCTCGCGCTCTTCGACGAGGTGGTGGTGGCGTGCGGCAACAACCCGGGCAAGCGCTACCTGTTCGATCTCGAGGAACGCCTCGCGATCCTGAAGGCCTGTACCGAGGGGTGGGAAGGTGTCCGGGTGGACAGCTTTTCCGGATTGTTGGTGGATTACTGTCGCCAGGTGGAAGCGACGGCCATCCTTCGGGGCCTCCGGGCGGTGTCTGACTTCGACTTCGAGTTCCAGATTGGCCTGGCGAACAGGGACATGGCTCCGGAGATCGAGACGGTGTTCCTCCTGACAGAGCCGGGGAACATCTTCGTTTCGTCGAGCCTTGTCCGGGAGATCGCAACCAACGGAGGAGACGTGTCCCGATATCTTCCCCAACCCGCCACCGATGCCCTCCGGCGAAAGCTGGGATGAGTGCCATGGAGGAGCGTTGGGTAGGGACGCCAGCGCTACGGGCCCAGGTCAGGGAATCCCTGACCCGGGAACTCATGTTGCGCCTGATGCTTCATGACCTGCGGGGTTCGGTCACCGCGGTGATGGGTTGGGTGGAACTGTTGGGAATGGATGGGCACCAGGTGTCGGGGGGGCTCTCCCGAAGTGTCGAGGGCTTCCAACAGGTCATCAGTCGCTACAGCGACGTTCAATGGCCTGGTCTGCCACACCCTGAACAGCCTGGCATTCTGGGACTGGTCAGCAGGGGCCTCGGCGTGCCCACTCATGGCAATGAGGGCCCGGGACCGGTGGAGAGCCTGCGCCTGGTGTCGGTCCTGGAACAGGTCGGTCCCTCACTTGTGGAACTCCTCGTAGAGTCCATGGATGGGGTCATGCTTCAGACCATTCGGGTCCACGGACTCAGCGACGAGGCTGTGAGCCTGGCGCTGGCGCCACACCACGACCGTGTGCTTTCCCTTTTGGGGAGTGCTGACCCCCTGCTCGGCGTCTGTCTTCTGCGGGAGGTCGCTCGTTCGGGGAGGGGAGAGGTGCGAAGCCGCCTGGGGGGAACCATTGACCTCGTCTGCCGAGTCTGAGGTCCTGTGCTGGCGTTGACTGTGGCCCTTGTGATGTCTCCTGGGTGGGCCGGCGACGGTGATCCGGTGGCGCTCCAGGTGGCACGGATCGATGCAGCGCTGGCGGTAGAGGACCCGGAAGCTGCCCTGCAGGAGGCGGCAGTCGCCCTGGCGAACCATCCCGAGGACTGGCGGACCTGGTGGGGCTGGCGGGAGGTCTTGAAGCACCTGGGTGCCGAGGAACAGCTTCAGCGAGAGGCGGAGTCTCTTGTGGTGCAGTCCGATCCCTGGCGGAACTGGGTGGGGGGAGCCTGGATCGCTGCCGAGGACGGACGACTCCCCACGGTCCTGGATGATGAGCCGGGGTCCAGGCTCTTTGTCGCTTCTCTCGCTCTTGAACAGGGGCGGGCCAGAGAGGCACTGGTCTTGTTGGCGGAACTGGACGGGCCTGGTGCCCTGGGGCTGAGGCTGGCAGCCTTCCATTTCCTGGGCGAGGAGCGAAAGGCCCTGGCTGCAGCCCGAACACTGGACGGGCAGTGGCCGGAGCGAATCGAACTCCTCACCCCGGTCTGTACGCTGAACACGAGAGGCAGCGCCCCCTTGCGGAAGGCCCTTGTGGCTCGTGCCGCCGAGGACCTCGGGGGGGACGAGGTGTTGGAGGTCTACCGGGCCCATGCTCTGCTTGCGGGCTGCAGGGAGCCAGAACTGGCCCTTGGTGCCGCTGCACGTCTGCTCGCCCTGGGAGAACCCCACGCCCTGGGAGGGAGGCAACCCTCCAGCCCGGCAATGATCCGCGACCTGGGGCGCGTCCTGGCCATGCAGAAGGAACCTGCATTGCCCCAGGGTGGCTCGGCGGCAGAGTCTCAGCGGGTCCTGGTCGCGACGGCCAGAGAACTCCAGGAACGGGGTCGAGTCCAGGAGAGCCTCGTGGTCTGGCGCCAGGCCATGGCGATGCAGACCCCGCCGCCCGGCCTGGCGCTCGAGGCTGCCGAGGTGGAACTCTCGCGGGGAGAGACCGAGCGGGCCCAGGCCCTCATTCAGCAAGCGCGGCAGAGCCTGTCGCTGGCAGCAGTCGATCCTGGGGAACAGGGGCACCACGCCTTGTTGTTGGCCCAGTGCTGGCGCCTGGAGGCACTGGAACGGTGGGGGAGGGGGCTGCTTCCTGACGCCCTGGAGGCTGCAGCGCTGGCCGCCACGACAGCCGGCCGTCCCGAGGACCTCGTGCTCTGGGGCGAACTCCTGGAACAGGCCGGAGAGCCCCGTGCGGCACTGCAGGCCTACAGCCGGGCGGTGGCGATCGGAGCAAGTGGCCTCGATGAACGCCTGAAGCGGCTCTACGACGGGCCTGCCCAGCCGGGGGTGTTGGTGGAGGCCTGGAGGCAGGAATTGGAGGTGGATTCCCGAGGGCGGGCGGTGGAAGAAGCCCGAGGAGCCCGGGTGCCGCCGCGAACGCTGTCCACGACAGCAGGCCCGCTACGGATCGGAGAAGCGGGTGGCCCCTGGCTGGTCCTGAATTTCTGGGCCAGTTGGTGCGGACCCTGTCAGCGTGAGCTTCCCGAACTGGCTGAACTTGCCGAGGCAATCGACGGAGAGGGGCTGCCTGTCCGTATTGTGGCCGTGTCCATGGATGACCGAAGGACTGACTATGAGCACTGGATTGCCCAACGTGAGACCAGTGGCTTGATTCTTGCCTGGGATCCGGACCTCGGTCGGGTCCTTCGGCTTCGAAGCATCCCGACCACTCTGCTGGTCAGTCCGGAAGGATTGGTCCAGGAGACTCGCCGGGGCTACAGGCCAGGAGACGCGGAGCAAATGCTTGCTGAGCTGAGGCCCCACCTGGAAGCAGCGACTGAGGAGTAGGACGGTATGTGTGGAATCGTGGGGTATGTGGGTAAGGATCGTGCGGCGGCAGTCCTGGTGGAAGGCCTTCGCCGCCTGGAATACCGCGGGTATGACTCGGCGGGAATCGCCCAGGTGGTGGATGGATCCATGGGAGTCCGCCGGGCCGTGGGAAGAGTGCATGCGTTGGAGGACGTGCTCCCGGCGGACTGGTCAGGCGATATTGGAATTGCGCACACCCGGTGGGCCACCCACGGCCGTGTCACCGAGGACAATGCACACCCCCACACCGATTCCGCGAACGAGATCGCGGTGGTACACAACGGCATTCTCGACAACGTCGCGGTTCTGCGCCAGCGGTTGGAGGCAGACGGGGTCGTCTTTCGCTCGGAGACCGACAGCGAGTGCCTGCCTCACCTGATCCGGAAGTACTACGAGGGTGACCCGCTGGCGGCGGTTCGCCAGGCTCTGAGCCAGGTTCGGGGGACCTATGGCATCGCGGTGCTTTTCAAGGACCACCCGAAGCTGATGGTGGCCGCCAGGAACGGTTCACCGCTGGTGGTGGGTCTGGGGGAGGACGAGAACTTTCTGGCCAGTGATGGTCACGCGCTGGTGCGGTTCACCCGCCAGGTGATGTACCTGGAAGACGGGGAGATCTCGGCCATCCGACCGGACAGCGTGGAGACCACACGGCTGGACGGGGGACAGTCCTCCAACGAAGTGGAGGTGCTCGGAGATGACTTTGGGAGCGAGGAGAAGGGTGACTTTCCCCACTACATGCTCAAGGAGATCTACGAACAACCGGAGTCCATTGCCCGGTGCCTGCGCGGCCGGGTGATCGAGGCTGCTGGTACGGCCCGCCTGGGGGGCATGGAACTGAGTCCCCGGGACCTGGTGAAGATGAGCCGAGTCCACGTCCTGGGTTGTGGCACCTCTTTTCATGCCGGGGTGTTGGGCGCGATGGCCATCGAACAGGTGGCACGGGTGCCTTCTCACGCCGAGGTCGCGTCCGAGTACCGGCATCGAAACCCGGTCATCGATCCGGATGGGCTCTACCTGGCCATCTCACAGTCCGGGGAGACCTGGGACACCCTGGAGGCCATCCGGGAGGTCCAGCTCAAGGGAGGACAGGTCTTTGGGGTGGTGAACGTGGTCGGTTCCACCGTGGCCCGGACCTGTGGAGCTGGTGTCTACATCCACTCCGGCCCGGAAATCGCGGTGGCATCCACCAAGGCCTTTACGAGCCAGGTCACGGCGCTGCTCATCTTTACGCTCATGCTCGGGCGAAGCCGAGCTCTCTCACCTCATCGAGGAAAGGAACTGGCTCACTCGCTGCTCGAGGTGCCGGACCGGGTGGCGGAGTGCCTGGCCGACCCGGGCCCGATTCGCCAGGCTGTGGAGTTGCTGCTGAAGCACCGATACGCGTTGTTCATCGGACGGGGGCCGTCATGGCCGGTGGCCATGGAGGGGGCGCTCAAACTCAAGGAGATCGCCTACATTCCCTGTGAAGCCTACGCCGCAGGCGAAATGAAGCACGGCCCCATCGCCATGCTCGAGGGAGGTACCCCGGTCGTCTGCGTGGTTCCCATGGATGAGCACCGAGACCGCACCTTGAACAACATCTCGGAAGCCAAGGCCCGGGGAGCCTCCATCATCATGGTGCACACCCGCGGAGACGACGGGGCCCGCGCACTGGCCGACGTGTCCTTGCCCATACCGCCTACGGAACCCCTGATCTCGCCGCTGGTGAGCGTGGTTCCCTTGCAGTTGCTGGCCTATGAGGCGGCGTTGAGCCTGGGCCTGGACATCGATCGCCCGCGAAACCTGGCCAAGTCGGTCACGGTCGAGTGAGGCAACGAGCCCCTGGCATGGGGCTCAGCGGGCGAGCTGGACCAGCATCCCGTCATCCGTCCAGATCCAGGCCGATCCCGAAGAGGTGACCACCCCATCGGCGGGGATCTCCCAGCTTCGGCGATGGGCTCCGGTATCGCCATCCAGGCAACGGACGGCAGCGGGTCCCTCCGTGCCGCCCCAGGCCCAGAGGTGGCCGTCCGAGGTGGCAGCAAAGCCCTCCATGTCTGCCAGGCCCCCCTTGGCTCGTCTGCGGACCGTGCCCGACTCGGGGTCCAGGAGCACCAGGTCGTCCCCACTGGCCACGAACAGGTGCCGCCCCAGGGCCAACAGGTGGGCCATCATCGGGGTCGTCCAGGCTACTTGCCCGTCCTCTCCGAGTCTCTCAAGCCTGTCTCCCACGGCCCGGATCAGGTCCCGGCCAGCGGGACAAAGGGCCTCCACCTCCTCTCCGGGGTCCGGAAGTATGGACCCCTCGGGCAACAGGAGACCGCCTTCACCGTCCCGCAGCCAGACCCCCCTGCGTCGGTGGGGCAGGAGTCCCGGCCAGCCATCGGTCTCCTCGTACTGGACCGATTCGAAGCGCTGGAGCAACTCGCCGGTCGCCACATCCACCAGTGCGGCCTCGCCTTCGAGGGTCAACAGGGCCACCTGGGACCCGAGCCAGGCGGCCTCGGCCACCTCGTTGGTGATCTCGGCTTCTTCACCCCCACCGGTACGGACGGTCTGGAGGAGGTTCTCTGTCGCGGTCTCCGGGAAGAGCGGAATCCGCCAGGAATTCCGAACCGTCCCCTCGTCGTCGTAGAGGGTGGCTCGGCGTTCTCCCAGGTGAAGTACCCGGTCGTCGTCTGCCAGCGTGACACCGCCATTCAGGGGCGCATCCGCCCAGGCCGCCTCGCCTCGACTCAGGTCCCAGGCCGTGCCTCCCGGACCCACCATCAGTGGAACGTCCACACTCACGCCAGCCAGGCCCAAGTGGCTCAGAAGCACCTCGCCCTCCGGCCCCAGCAAGAGCCCTTGGGATTCATCGAAGCGAACCGGATCCGGGGCGAAGCCCACCGGCGAGGTACGGCCGGGCCAGCGCTGAATGGCGGCACCCGACCTGAGATCAAAACAGGTGGCCCCTGTGGCAGTGGTGGCCAGGAGCCGCGCACCCTGAGCATCGAAGCTGGCGGACGGCGCCAGGACCTCTTCCTCCAGGGCTGTGGCCTGTCTGCCCGAGCCCGCAACCAGGCAGCCGCCCCCAGCCAGTGAGGCGAACAGGGCACCGTGTGGACCTGGAACCAGGGCTTCCACCCGGTCGGGCAGGTGACCGCAGACCGTGACGCCTCGGTCTGGAGACCAGCGATACAGACTGTCGTCGTCGATCCAGACAAGTCCTGTGCCGTCGCTCCAGGGCAGGAGAATTCGGGCCTTGCGTGCACCCAGGGGCAGGGTCAATTCCTCCCCCGTCGGGAGAACCACTGCCCTGTTTCCCGCGGCAGTACGCAGGACGGCGAGCGCACCTCCGGGGAGGACCTGGACGAGGTCATCGACCAGGTCCGTGGCCACGAGCCCTGTCCGGCCGGTCTCGGGAGAGAAGATCTCCAGGCCGCCTTCATGGGCCAGGACCCATCGCTCGGGCGAGGTGGCGAGGGATTCGGGATCCTCTCCCACCACGACCAGTCTGGCTCCTGTCCGATCAGGATCCAGTAGCACCAGGGCCCCACGGCTCAACCATCCAATACGGTGGCCATCCGCCAGGAGTTGATCGGGAACCCCGGGTGCGAGCAGTCGATCCCCTGGACCAGACCCGAGAGAGAGCAGCATTCCGGGTTGCGGGTCGTCGTACCAGGGTAGTGCCACGGGCCTTCTCTTTTGGCCCCGGTTCTAACCAGTCCTTGCGGGACGGCTGCCGCCGGGTGAGGAAACCGCATGCCACTGCCACTGCTACTGCTACTGCTCCTGTTCGCCTGTGCCCTTCACCCGGACAAGATTCCGGACCATGAACTCTTCGCCGACGACTCGGCGGTCCTGGTCTCGACCCAGGAGAGCCTCACCCTCGCGGTGGTGGGGAACATCCGACCTCGCATTCCCGGACTCGATCGCCTCAGTGGCGGCGTCCCGGACCCTGCGGCACCGGCGCGGACCGTGGCAGCGTTGAATGACATGGCCAATCGGCAGCAGATCGGGTTCGCGGCCCTGATGGGAGACAGTCTTCGCTGGGCCAGCGACGAGGAGTGGATGGCCTTCGACGCCACCTTTTCCAACACCCTGGCGGGCCAGACCCAGCCGGATGCCGAGGGGTACCGAATTCCGGTGATTCCGGTGGTCGGGGACCGAGAGGTCGCCGGGGACAAGAACCTGGTCGGGATGGAGGGCGCGTTTCCCGGGTACGGGGCGGACATCGGCTACGGACGAGTGGCCAGCTGGTATGCCTTTGACTTGCAGGTTGGCGAGACCGTCTGGCGCTTCCTGGTCCTGGACTCCAACAAGAAGAAGCTCGGAAGCCGATGGACGGAGCAGATCAACTGGATCCCCAGGGCTGTCCACGGGCGCTACGACCACCTGTTGGTCTTCATGCATCACTCTCGAATGACGCTGGCTCGCGGCGCGAAGATCAACCCCGATGGCGTTCCCCAGGCACTCATCGACACCGTCGAACAACACGCGCCGCTGCTCAAACTCAGGACCGTCTTCTCTGGGGACGCTCATGCTTCGGAGGTCTACCTCCCAGAGGGCCGCCTTGGAGTCGCCTATGTGAACGCAGGGGGAGGAGGGGCTCCGGCCCAGGAACTGGAACGCTGGGGCAATGGCGAACCCACGGGCATCCCGGAACTCACAAACCTGCAGTTGGAGGCCCGCTACGATCTCGCCCTTCAGCAGCTTGTCGCCAGTCGCTTCGAGAAGGAGGAATGGCCCAGAAGCGTCCTGGACAAGGCCCAGGCGATGGGCGAGTGGGAAGGCTTCACCGGGGCCTATGACCCGGTCTACCTGCCCACCTATGGCCTCTGGACGATGACCCTGGACGGTCCGGTTCTCCGTCTTGGCTGGGTGGAACTTCTCAAGGACGGCAGTCGAGAGGAACGATTTAAGCTGACCTGGAAGGACGGCGAGGGCTGGAAGTAGACCTCAGTCCGCCGAGGCCGAAAGCCAGGCGGTCAATCGGGCCGCGGCCTGGGGTTGGTGCGTGAGTCTGAGCAGTCGGCCCACCTGTTCTCCAAAGGGCGCATTGCCACGCCATTGCTTGGCGATTGCCAGGTAGGCCTGTCCATCACCAGCCAGGACCCGTTCTGCCCCCAGGAGGACCAGGGACAGGCCCTGTGGGCCCCCGGGTGCCTCGGTGACCACCTTGGTTGCCCGGGCCCAGTCGCCGGTTCCTGCGAGCGCCAGGGCGTACTGGGCCACGAAATCAGGTGTCGGAGTGCAGCCCCGCTCGGCCATCGCCCACTCGGCCATTCGGACTGCCACCTCCTCCTTCCCGAGTCGCAGGTGGACCATCACCAGGCTGCTGCATGCATCCAGGTAGGGGGGGTCGCCCTCGATGGCCTTGAGGTAGTGCATCCGGGCGACCTCGGGCTCATCATCCCGGTTCACATAGAACGCCAGACCGGCGTGGGTGAACGGGGAGGGGAGGTCGTCGTGTGCGGCCTGCCAGAGCGTCCGGCTGTTCTCCCAGGCGGGCAGGCGACGGTGGACCCCGATTCCGAGAAGGACGGCACCTGCAGCCACCCAGGCCAGGGTCCGTTTCCCCCGGGGGATCCAGGCAGCCAGGGTCACCGCCAATCCCGCCATGGGCAGGTAGAGATAGCGTTCCCCCAGCAGGCCCTTGTCCAGGGTAGCCAGCAGCGTGGGGACAAAGGTCGCCAGCGCCCAGGCGATTCCCAGCCACCCAAGTCGTGGCGCCCGGCTCCGAGCCAGCAGGCCTGCCAGCGCGAACAGGGCAGCAAGGGCTGCGGGCCAGAGGGCGTCCAGGGGCTGCAGGTAGGTGAGGTGACGGGCGGGAGTCAGGGGATCCGGCCACACCAACAGCCCCAGGTAGGTCGCGAGAAGTTCGGGCAGTCGCTCGGTCACCAGCGCCCAGTTTCCGGTGCGGGGAACTGCAGCGGCGCCCACCCCCGCCCAGATTCGCAGGCCTGCGGCGGCGCTGAGCCCTGCGATCAACGGCAATTGGCGTCGCCAGGCCCCCGGGCGTCCCTTGCGAGCCAGGTCCAGGGCCAACAGGGCGAAGGGTGCCAGGACCACACTTTCCTTGCTCAGTAGACCCGCACCGGTGGCCAGAGCTGCACCCCACATGGCTGCGCCCCTGGGGTTGTCCGGAAGCAGCAATAGAAGTGCCCCCAACAGAAAGGTCGCCGCCATCGCGTCGTTTCGCGCAGCGATCAGTGCGATGGCCTCGGTCTGAACTGGATGGAGGGCAAACAGGGCGGCAGCCGCCGTGGCCGGGACCACCGAGTCGGGGATCAACCTCCGAACAAGCTGGTAGAGCAACCCGGTGGCGGCCAGGTGCCAGGCCAGGGAGTGAAGATGATGAGGCCCGGCCTGGTCTCCCAGTACGACCTGGTCAAAGGCCAGGGAGAGGAGGAACAGCGGGCGGTAGTACCCACTGGCTGGGGCAGGCAGGCTCAGGGTTTCCCAGAGGTCCGCCCGGAAGATGGCCACCAGGTTTTCCCAGGCCAGGGACCCGGTGAGGCGGTTGTCGGCGACCAGGGCCCCGTCATCCCAGCAGAATCCCGCCTGGGCCAGACCGTGCCACGCGATAACGATGACAAGGAGCAGCCAGGGCAGGGGACTTCGGAGAATCACCTTCCCGGGTTAATCAAACGCACCTGCAGGAAGCACTGGGGCGTAGTCATGAAATCAGCGGATCTGGCGCAATACCTGGAGCGTGAGGTTCTTCCTGTCGTCGAGAAGCCCTCGCGCTACCTCGGCACCGAGGTGAATTCGGTCCACAAGGACCCCTCCACTGTCGAAGTACGACTGGCCCTCGTTTTCCCCGACCTGTACGACCTGGGGCTGGGAAACCTGGGCTTGCACATCCTCTACGCGGTGCTCAACGCCCTTCCCTGGTGCTGGGCGGAGCGTGCCTATGCCCCCGCGCCGGACATGGAGACCGCCCTGCGAGAGAGAGAATTGCCGCTCTTCTCCCTGGAATCCAAGACCCCGCTCGGTGAACTGGACGGGATCGGCTTCACCCTCCAGTCCGAACTCACCTACACCAACATCCTGAATTGCCTGGATCTGTCCGGCATTCCCCTTCGAACGAAGGACCGCAATGACCAGCATCCGCTGACCTTTGCCGGGGGCCCAGCGGTGTTCAACCCGGAACCCCTGGCGCCCTTCATGGACTTCTTCGTCATCGGAGACGGGGAAGAGATCGTGCTCGAACTCGCCGAGCTCTTGCGAGAGCTCAAGGCCGACGGGGCCAGCCGGGCCCAGGCACTCGAAGCCCTGGCTGAACTCGAGGGAATCTACGTTCCGGCCCTCTACCCGATGGAGACCCTCCCGGACGGCCGCGTGCTTCCCCCTGTGGATGGGCCGAAGGTGGTCAAGCGCATCACCCGGGACCTGGATGGTGCCACCTTTCCGGTCGACTACCTGGTTCCCTTTACCCCACAGGTGCACGACCGGGTCAGCCTGGAGGTCCTGCGAGGCTGTACCCAGGGGTGCCGCTTCTGCCAGGCGGGAATGACCACCCGTCCGGTGAGAGAGCGGTCCCTGGAAAAGGTGGATGAGCTCATGGAGCGGACTCTGGCCACCACTGGCTACGAGGAAGTCTCGCTGGTGTCGCTGTCGACCTGTGACTACAGCCGGGTCAAGCAACTGGTGGACCAGGCTGTGGGCCGGGCGGAAAAGGACCGTGTGTCCGTTTCGTTGCCTTCGCTGCGGTTGGACAGCTTCTCAGTGGACCTGGCGGACCGTGTTGCGGACGTGCGACGCACTGGCTTGACGGTCGCGCCGGAGGCGGCCAGTCCTCGTCTGAGGGCCCTGATCAACAAGTGGATTCCCGATGAGGGCCTGTTGGAGATGGCCGACCAGGCCTATGCGTTGGGATGGGGGCACGTGAAGCTCTACTTCATGATCGGGCTCCCGACCGAGCGAGATGACGACGTGGAGGCCATTGCTGATCTGACCCTGCGCACCCTCGATGTCGGTCGTGCACACAATCCGAGGGCTCGGGTGAACACCGGTGTGAGCACCTTTGTGCCCAAGCCGTTCACGCCCTTCCAGTGGGCGCCACAGATCGGCATCCAGGAGACCGAGCGGCGCCAGAGGATTCTCGCGGGTCAGCTGGGCCGCAACCGCGGGGTCAAATTCGGTCGACACAACCCCGAGGAGACTTTCCTGGAGGGCCTGGTGAGCCGTTCGGATCGTCGGGCTGGGGACCTGATTGAAGAGGCCTACCGCCAGGGTGCACGGCTGGATGCCTGGCATGAGCACCTGGATTTTGATGCCTGGCAGAGGGCGATTGCGATCACGGGGTTCGATGTCGAGGACGCCCTTCGTGAGCGGGCCACCGATGAACGTCTGCCCTGGGACCACATCGATGTGATGATCCCCAAGGAGTGGTTCCTGGAGGACTGGGAGCGAGCCCGTGCCCTCCAGTACGCAGAGGACTGTCGCCATTCCAAGTGCCATCGATGCGGGGTCATCGACCGGGAGCGGCCCCTCTGTGCCCACATGCTGCGCGACAGCATCGCCGGGGCCAAGCAGGAGGGTACCTTCAAGATGGGTGCGGGACGACAGGCCCCTCAGGATCGGGAAGAGGCGCGAAAACAGAAGAAATTCGATCCCAAAGCGGGTCGTCTGGAGGAACCGGATCCGGTCCAGCGCATCAGGCTTCGCATCGCTCGAACGGGAGAACTGCGTTTTCTCTCCCACCTGGAGACCATGAATGCCTGGCTGCGGGCCTTGCGCAGGGCACGCTTTCCATTGGCTTACTCACGTGGCTACCACCCACACCCGAAAGTGAGTTTCTCCACGGCCTTTCCCGTCGGGGAGTCCAGCACCGGGGACTACATGGACCTTCTCCTGGTGGAGCACCTGAAGCCGGAGGATCTTCTGGCTCGTCTCGAGAACGTCCTTCATGGGGGAATGGGTGTTCTTACCGCCGAGGAAGTTCCCATGCGGGTGCCTTCCTTGATGAGCCAGGTGGATGGTTTTGACTACGCTCTGCGCGTTCGCGGCAGGAGCCTCGACCGTCTTCGTTCCCAGGTTCGGGACCTGATGGAGGCCAAAGAACTGCCCCTGGTACGACGGGCCAAGAAGCGGGGACGACGGGTGATGGTCTCCCAGGACATGAGGCCGGGCATCTCCCGTCTCGAGGTGTTGGAGAAGGAGTCGGAGAGCGAGGTGGAGATCCGCTTCCGCAACCAGACCGTGGCGGGTCGCACCACTCGGGCCAAGGACCTGCTACGTCTGTTGGACCTCGGTCCAGAGAGCGTGGATGTGCTTCGGCAGGACACCTTCTTCGTTGAGCAGA
Organism: uncultured Enterobacterales bacterium; assembly: GCA_964567625.1. Lineage (GTDB taxonomy): Bacteria > Myxococcota_A > UBA796 > UBA796 > CAJQPC01 > CAYFPX01. Next base: position 24,951 of record CAZMNK010000063.1, read on the forward strand.
CCCCCGAAAAACCCCCGGCTACCCCCCTCGCAACCTGATCAATGACAGGCCGGAGACTGATTTGTTCGAGTTGAACGAAGACCAGCAGGCCCTCAAGGCGGCTGCCAGAGAGTTCGCGGAAACCGTGATCGCCCCCACGGTGCGTGAAGACGATGACGCGGAACGTTTTCGGCGGGAACTCTTCCAGGCATTGGCGGACAACGGCTTCTGCGGCATTCCGGTGCCCGAGGAGTACGGGGGACTCGGCCTGGGGTACACCGAGCTCACCGTGGTCCTGGAGGAGATCGCTCGCGTCTCCGCCTCCTACGGAATCACCCTCGGCGTCAACGGCCTCCCCCAGATCATCCTGTTGGGGTATGGCGACGAGGCCCAGCGGGGTCGATACCTGTCCCGCCTGGTCACTGGCGAGCTTCTGGGGGCCTTTGCGTTGTCGGAGCCCGACTCCGGCTCCGATGCGGCCTCCCTGAAGACCCGCGCGGTGAAGGATGGCGATCACTACGTGCTCAACGGAACCAAGTTCTGGTGCACTCATGGTGGCGTCGCCGATCTTTATGTTGTGATGGCTCGCACTGGCGGACCGGGTCCCGGAGGCATCAGCGCCTTTCTTGTAGAGGGAGCCACCCCGGGCCTGACCTTTGGCAAGAAGGAACAGAAGATGGGGCTGCGCGCCAGTCCCACGGTGGAATTGATCCTTGAGGACGTTCGCGTACCGGTCGAGAACCTCCTGGGCGGGGAGGGAACCGGATTTCGTATCGCGATGTCCGCCCTGGATTCCGGCCGGGTCACCATCGCCGCGATGGCGGTGGGCATCTGCCAGGGAAGCATGGATGTGGCAGCAGCCTATGCCTGTCAGCGACGGTCATTCGGAAAGCCCATCATCGAGCACCAGGGCGTGGGATTCCTGCTGGCGGACATGGCCTGCAAGACGGAGTGCGCCCGACTCCTCGTCCGCAAGGCAGCGTTGCTCCGGGATCTGGGGAAGCCGAGTTCCGAGATCGCTGCCATCGCCAAGTGTGTTGCAACGGATGCCTCCGTCGAGGTCAGCACCGATGCCGTCCAGGTACTCGGTGGCTACGGCTATACGCGAGAGTACCCGGTGGAGCGGTACATGCGGGACGCCAAGGTCATGCAGATCGTCGAGGGAACCAACCAGATTCAGCGTTTGGTCATCGCGAGGCACCTGCGGCGGCGCTACGATCGAACATGAACGGACGGGAAGCCCGTCGGGTAGGTTGGCGTTATTTGCTCAGAGCCATCTGAGGTGCGCTGTCGCCCAGCCTATACTCCCTCGGTCTTGAAGGCAGATTTGCACCGATGAAGGCCTGTCCTCTCTGTAGCTCCACCTTTGACGAGCGGGTGGACTTCTGCTTTCGAGATGGGGCGCCGCTGGTGGCTGCCAGCGCCGAGGTCGAGGCAGCGGCGCGAGCGGAGCGTGGGATCCCCCGATTTGGCAACGGGCTGGAAATACCTGAACCCCCTACCTTTGACATCACCGATGCGCCGGAACCCACCTCTCTGCGCAGCAGGGCGGTTCCCTCAGCGCCTCCTCCGCCCCCCGGCACGCCGCCTGCTCCCATGGTCGAGGGCGGTGACGCCCAGAGTTCGGGAGACGAGGAAGCACCGCCGGATCCCGAGCGTCTCTCCGTCGATGCCCCGGACACGGGACCCTTCTTCGGGGAGTTTGGCTCCGAGTTCGAGGACAGTCTCCGCACCGGCGCTGTGCCGGCTGATGCCACCACAGAGGATCTGGACGAACCGGACAGCGCAGAGTTCTTCGCCGAGGAGAACACCGACTACGAGGATAGCTCCGAGGAGGACGAAGAGGACTTCTACGGAGGCATCCCCTACGCAGACAGCCCCCAGCGCAGCCAGTTGCCCAAGGTTCTGGCGGCCATTTCTGTGTTGTTGGTCCTGGGGGCTCTCTTCGCTTTCGGCGGTGGGGAAGGGGAAGAGGAGGATGGGACTGCCCCGGAACAGGTGGCGGCACCGGCGGTACAGGACGAGAAGGAGCCGAGGAAGCCCGATCCCGTGGTCGCCCGGGCGGCATCGGGTACCGAAACCGAAGCCCCCAAGGAGGACGATGAGCCGGCCGAGGTGGCCGAGGTGGCCGAGGTGGCCGAGGAGAACATCGTCGAGTCCGAGACGGCTTCGGAAGAGGAGCGGGGCCTGGGAAGCGTGGACCGTGCGGTGGAACGGGAACGTCGTCGTCAGGAAGCGCGGGCAGAACGGGAGCGTCGACGGGACGAAGAGCGTTCGGAACGGGACCAGGAGAAGACTGCTCAGGCCGAGGAGGCCCGACGCCAGGCCGATGAAGAGGAACGCCGGGAAGCGGAGCGTCGGGAGGCTGACCGCCGTGCCTCACAGAAGGAGAAGAAGCGCAGAGATGAACCGGTGGCCGTGTCGTCGCCAGGTACGGCCGCCAATCCCTGGGGCAAGGTGGACGACGCGACTTCCGGGACCTTGACGGTCCGGAGCGTGCCCCCCGGCGCCAGGGTCTGGATTGACAATGAAGCACGTGGGAGTGCTCCGGTCAGCGCCAAGCTGCGCTTTGGTTCCCACAAGGTGAAGGTTGCCAAGGACGGGTACAAGGCCAAGACCATGGTCATTGACCTGCAGTCCACCAGGCAGGAACTGGACTTCAGGCTGGCCAAGGACGTGGCTTCCGGACCTGTGATCATCTACGGAACCCTGGGCGCCAAGGTCTACCTGGGAGACAAGCTCCTGGGGCCCATTCCTGTCTCCACGACGCTACCGGAAGGAACCCATACCTTCACAGTCGTCCAGGAGGGGACCTTCTACAAGGTCACAAAGACCGTCAGCTTTGCCAATGTCAAGGGCACGCTGCCCATCACGGTCACCCAACCCTGAGGCCTGGTCTGGGCGTCGCTCAGGGACAGGGGTCGTTGGGTGTTGTCGGGGTGCCGAGATCCCCGCTCGTCATCGTCGTGGTGGCGCTACACCAGGCTGATCGGTCGTCGTTGAGAAGGTGATCATGAGCCTCTGGGTCAAGGGACAGGGAAGCCCCTTCGACCAGGCCCCAGAGCGGAGCCCAGTGGACCTCGTCCACCAGGGTCTCGCCAGCGGTCAGCAACAGGCCATCCGGGTTTGCCAGTTCATAGGCCCCATCCCAGGACAGGTCGCAGCTCAGCCCACCATTCAGCAGCGCGTCGGAGTCGATGCAGAGCAGGAGACGTTCACCGGGAGAGAGGACTGGAGAGCCCTCCAGCCAGTACCCGGCCGCGTCGGTCGAAAGTTGCCAACCCGCGAGGGAGATCACCCGGGAAGTGCCGTTGAATAGTTCGATGTATTGCCCGTGGTGGTCATAGCTGGCCACCGGGTCACCATGAACTCGGTGACCAGGACATCCCCGG
>CAZMNK010000064.1:0-7981 GCA_964567625.1 uncultured Enterobacterales bacterium
AGGTGGTGATCAAGGCCTGGGAGATTCCACCGGCCAGGCTGGACACAACGCCCATGCCCTGTTGTTGGATGACCTCAAAGGTCAGGATCATGCCGAAGACGGTGCCCAAGAGCCCCAACAGCGGAGCCACGGCGGCCACGATGCCGATCACACCCAGGTACCGCTCCAACTCGGCCGCCTCCCGACGGCCCACCTCCTCGGTGAATTCCTTGATGCGGCTGCGTCCAACGCCCTGGTGAAGGAAACAGACCTCCAGGATGCGGCTGAGAGGCGAACTGTTCTTCCGGCAGAGGGTAATGGCGTCTGCCCAGCGCTGCTGGCGCCCCAACTCCACGAGCTCGACCCGACAGGCGCGCGGCGAGACCCGAGCTCTCCGAAGGGCCCACAGACGTTCCAGAAAGACGGCCAGACCCACCACGGACGCCAGTCCAATGGGGATCATCACCGGTCCACCCTTGATCAGGAATTCAAGCACCAACACCTCCGGGCCGGCAGAATAACGCCAGACCGCGTGTCCGATGGGACACTCAACCTGTGACACTCGATCCTTGCCGTTGCTGGACCCGGTCGTTCCCCCTGGTGGGTGCGCTGTTCCTTGGGCTGCTCGGTACCGGCTGCGGCATCGGCTATGTCGCCAGAAGTGGCTGGTTCCAGGCCGAGCTGATGCTGGCCCGTGAGCCCATCGACGAGATCCTGGCCGAAGGCCGGGTCGACGAGGAACAGGCCCGATCCCTCGATCTGATCCGCGACGTGAAGCGCTTCGGAAATGCCCTCGGGCTTGCCGCCACCGAGAACTACGAGACGCTCGCATTGGACTGGAAGCGAGAGATCTGGAACGTCACGGCTTGCGCCCCCGCCGCTTTTGAGCCGCAAACCTGGTGGTTTCCCATTGTCGGTCGCGTTCCGTACCTGGGCTATTTCCGGGAGTCCGACGCCCGTACCACCGAGGCCGAACTGCTGGAAGAGGGGCTGGACGTCTACCTCCGAACAGCCGGGGCCTACTCCACATTGGGGTGGTTCCGGGACCCCATCCTGCCGGGAATGCTGTCCTGGAGTGAAGCTGACCTTGCGGACACGGTCTTGCACGAGATGACCCATGCGACCCTGTGGGTTCGGGGTTCGGTGGACTTCAACGAGTCCTTTGCGAACTTCGTCGGCGAAGTCGCCTCCATGAAGTACCTGGCGGATCGGCATGGCCTGGACAGCGCCGCAGTCCAGGTGGCCGTCCACCAGCGACACGACAGGGAGGTCTGGCGCACCGTGCTTCACGGGATGTACCAGGATCTCGACGCCCTCTACGCCAGCCCGACCCTGAGCCTGGCCGAGAAACTGGACCAGAAGCAGGTCCTGGTGGGCCAACTGCCCATCCGGGTGCAAGAGGCCCCCTTCCGAGAGCCGGATCGATACCTGGCGGCGGCGCGAGAGGGTGTCTGGAACAACGCCCGCTTCATCGGCTTCATGACCTACAACACCCACACCCACTGGTTTGAGGTCCTGCTGGAACAGGAGAAAGACGACCTGGCCAGGTTCATCGAACGCGTGGGGGAAATCACGCGGCGTCATCGGGATCCGTTTGTCGCGATCGAAGAGGCCGCGAGGCATCCAGACCCCTGAGCCCACCGGGCCGCCGATGTTCAAGATTCTTGTACACCGTCAAGATCCGAGGCCATTGATCCGTCATCTGAGGTGTACAGGACAGGAGTGCGGGAAGCCGCTCCTGTGTTTCGGAAAAGCGCCACATCCACGGGGATGCCTTTCGGCAGTAGAGGAAGACACACCATGTCCACTAAGCCTGGAATGACTCTTGCAAATGTTCCCTCCGACGACCGGTACGAGTCGACAGCCCGGAGGAGTGACATGGCGAGGCCCGCGAACAAGCTCAAGCGCAATCAGCCTGGTGCAGGCAGCCCCCTGCTCAACAAGTACCTCAAGTCCATGGGTCAGATCCCACTGCTGAACCGGGAGGATGAGGTCGAGGTCGCTCGTCGGGTTGCCGATGCCGGTCCCGACTCCGAACTGGCCAAGGTGGCGCTCATCAACGCCAACCTCCGCCTCGTGGTCTCCATCGCCAAGCAGTACACCTACCGTGGTCTACCGCTCTCCGACCTCATCCAGGAAGGCAACATCGGCCTGATGAAGGCGGTGGAGAAGTTTGACCACACCCGCGGATTCAAGTTCTCGACCTATGCGTCCTGGTGGATTCGCCAGTCCATCATCCGGGCGATCGAATCCCAGATCCGGACCATTCGCATTCCCATCTACAAGCTCGAGGTCGTCAACAAGGTCCACCAGACCCAGAAGGCCATGTTCCAGCAGCTGGGACGCGAGCCCACGATGCCCGAAATCGCCAAGCGCCTCGAGATGGATCCCGAGAAGCTGGAAGCCCTGATGCGGCTGACCCGGGAGCCCATGAGCCTGGACGCCCCGGTCTCGGACGACTCCGACAGCACGGTTGCTGACTTCATCGAGAGTCCAAACGCCCCGGCCCCCAGCGAGCCCATCGAGGGTGCCGCGCTCAAGGAAGAGGTCGAAAGCGTGCTCTGCAGCCTGACTCCACGAGAGGAGAAGGTCTTGCGGATGCGCTACGGCATCGGCGAGCCGACCCACTACTCCCTCGAGGAGATCGGTGGACACTTCAGCCTGACCCGCGAGCGCATCCGGCAGATCGAGATCAAGGCCCTTCGCAAGCTGCGCCAGGCCAAGAGACGTCACGGCCTGGAGAGCTACCTGGGCACCGGGGACTGATACCCCGGGCTCTGGAGCCCCTGCTGGTTGTCCATTGATGGAAGAGAGGGGGCCTGGTCCCTTCTCAACTACCAGTGTTCGTACCAACCGTCTTCGCCGCTGGCCATCTGGCGGCGCTTGTCCTCGTCCAGGACCTCCTCGTCCGGATCGATGAACCCGTACTTGATGTACAGGGCCCGAACGACCTCTGACGGCGTCAGGTCGGTCACGAAGACGTACGGGTAGGACACCACCAGGGGGTCCTTGCTGGGCGCGGGAAAGGTCAACGTGGCAAGGGCTGCCACCACGCAGTCAGCCACGACTTCATCCCGGAGAGTGGTCCGGACAATGGCTGCGGCACCCACGGTGCCATCGGCCTGAATGTCCACCCGGGCCACCAGGTCTCCATAGAGCGCCGGATTGCGTGAAACCCCCTCGGCGAAGCAGGACTGCGCATCCGGCTGAGAGGACTTGAGCACCTGCAGGATCTGGTCCCGCTCGGACCGGTTCGCATCCTGGGCGGCCTCGTTGTCTGGGGCGGGAAGCCCGGTCTTCACGTTGACCAGTCCCGCACTGGAACCCTGGTTGGCATCCACCTGGGACTTCTGACGGCCGGCACAGGCCAACAGGACCACGGAAAGCAGCACGGGCATCCAGCGAGTCGTCATGGCCCTGGGGTAACGCGGCGGGTCAGCGGGTGGATTCCTCGTACCAGACGCGGTCCTTCCCCTCCCCCATGCCCGCATCGCCAAGGAGTCCAGGCGACCTCCAGACCAGGCCACTCTGAGTTCAAAGGCCTGGACGGGCGAACGCTAGGTCGCCTCGTCCTCGTACGAAGACAACGGTGGACACTCGCAGACCAGGTTTCGGTCCCCCCAGGCGTTGTCGACCCGGGAGACCGGCGGCCAGAACTTGTGGCCCCGGGTCCACGGAGCTGGCCAGGCAGCCTGGCTCCGTGAATACGGCCGGTCCCAGGTGTCCGCGGTGACCTCGGCTGCCGTGTGGGGCGCCAACCTCAGGGGGTTGCGTTCCCGGTCGGCGCGGCCCTCCTCCACTTCACGGACCTCCTGACGGATGGTCGCAAGCGCCTCGCAGAGGCGATCCAACTCCTCCATGGACTCGCTCTCCGTGGGCTCGATCATCAGGGTTCCCGCCACCGGCCAGGACATGGTCGGCGCATGAAAGCCAAAGTCCATCAGGCGCTTGGCGACGTCCTCCACCGAGATCCCCGAGGTCGCCTTGAGGGGACGCAGGTCGATGATGCACTCGTGTGCCACACGACCCGTGCGGCCCTTGTAGAGGACCGGGAAGTGCTCCCCGAGCCGAAAAGCCAGGTAGTTCGCGTGGAGGATGGCCAGTTCCGAGGCCCGGGTCAGGTCCACCGCCCCCATCATCGCGATGTAGGCATAGGAGATCGGCAGAATGCTCGGGCTGCCCCAGGGAGCAGAGGAGATGGCGCCTGAAGCCTGGGCATGCCCAAGGTCCGCCAGGGGGTGTCCCGGCAGGTAGGGCGCCAGGTGCTCCGCCACGCAGATCGGACCCATTCCAGGACCTCCTCCCCCATGAGGGATGCAGAAGGTCTTGTGAAGGTTCAGGTGGCAGACATCGGCTCCGAATTCAGCCGGCCGGGCCAATCCCACCATGGCATTCATGTTCGCCCCGTCCAGGTAGATCTGCCCCCCATATTCATGGACGATCTGGCAGACCTGGTGGATGGTCTCCTCGAACACCCCGTGGGTCGAAGGGTAGGTGACCATCAATGCGGCCAGCGCATCGCCGTGCCTGGCCGCCTTGGCCTGCAGGTCGTCCAGATCGATGTTCCCCTCATCGTCGCAAGAGACCACCACCACCCGCATGCCAGCCATGACCGCGCTGGCGGGATTGGTGCCGTGGGCGCTCTTGGGAATCAGGCAGACATCCCGGTGGGCCTGACCTCGGTTCCGCTGCCAGGCCCGAATGACCAGCAGCCCTGCATACTCGCCCTGGCTCCCCGCATTGGGCTGCAGAGAACAGTCCGAAAACCCAGTGATCTCGCAGAGCCAACGTTCCAGCCGAGCAAAAAGCGCCAGGTACCCCTGGGCCTGGTCGATGGGCACAAAGGGGTGAAGGGCCGCGAATCCCTTCCAGGACACCGGGAACATCTCCGCGGCCGCGTTGAGCTTCATGGTGCAGGAGCCCAGTGGAATCATCGAGGTGGTCAGGGACAGGTCCTTGGCCTCGAGGCGCTTGATGTACCTGAGCAGCTCCGTCTCGGTCCGGTGGTCGTGGAACACCGGGTGCTGCAGAACCAGCGAGGTCCGAGCCTGGTCTCCCAGGGTCAGGTCCAGTCCCGCCAGGACAGCCGTCCAGTCCTCGACGGGCGAGACCCCAAAAGCGGAAACCAGGTCATTCAGGTCCGCCAGGTCGACGGTCTCGTCCAGGGCGATACCGACGGTGCCGTCCTCGTAGGCTCTCAGGTTGATACCGAGAGCCAGGGCCTCCTCCAGCGGCACACCGACCGCGGGCCGCACCCGGAGAGTGTCGAAGAAGCGCTGGTGCAGCACTTCGTGGCCCCCCTGGGCGAGTACTTCGGCCAGGGCTGCAGCGAAGGCATGGATCCGGCGGGCGATCGCCGTGAGCCCGTCCGGGCCGTGGTAGACGGCGTACATGGAGGCCATCACGGCCAACAGGACCTGGGCCGTGCAGATGTTGCTCGTGGCCTTGTCGCGCCGGATGTGCTGCTCTCGGGTCTGGAGCGCCAACCGCAGGGCTGGCCGATCGTGGGCATCCCTGGACACGCCGATGATGCGTCCCGGCAGCTGACGCCGGTAGGCCTCCCGAGTGGCCATGAAGGCGGCGTGAGGACCCCCAAACCCCAGCGGTACGCCGAACCGTTGGCTGTTGCCGATCACCACATCTGCCCCCCACTCTCCGGGAGCCTCCATGAGGGTCAGGGCCATCAGGTCCGTGGCCACCACCGCCAGTGCACCCTGGGCATGGACCTTGTCGACGAATCCGCGAACGTCGTGAATGGCACCCGAGGTGTCAGGAACCTGGACCAGGGCCCCGAACAGGCCTTCGGTGGGACAGGCTTCCACCGGCCCCACGACCACCTCGTAGCCCAGGGGCTCTGCACGGGTCTTCACGACCGAGAGGGTCTGGGGATGACAGTGATCGGCCACGAAAAAGGTGAGGGCCTGGTTCTTTCGGCCAAGGACCCGCTTGCACAGGGTCATCGCCTCGGCAGCGGCCGTGGCCTCGTCGAGCATCGACGAGTTCGCCACGTCCATTCCGGTCAGGTCCGACACCAGGGTCTGGAAGTTGAGGAGCGCTTCCAGCCTGCCCTGGGAGATCTCTGCCTGGTAGGGCGTGTACTGGGTGTACCAGCCAGGGTTCTCCAGGATGTTGCGCTGGATCACCGGCGGGATCACCGTCCCGTGGTAGCCGAGTCCCAGGTAGCTGCGCAGCACACGATTCTGTTCCGCCAGGCCCTCCAGGTCCCGTAGCACCTCGGCCTCGGTCATCGGGGCCGGCAAGTCCAGGGGCCTGTGGGTGCGCAGATTGGACGGCACGGCGTCATCAATGAGGGACGCCAGAGAGGGGCAGCCCAGGGCCTGGAGCATCTTCGTGATCTCGGCCTTGTTGGAACCCAGGTGGCGAGCCCCGAAGCGATCCGGGTGCCTCAGCAGGCCCGCGGCCTCAGAGCGATCACCAGGGTCCCCTTCTGCCACGTCACTCCCCTCCTGCACAAAAGGCCTCGTAGGCATCTGCATCCATGAGCGAGGCGACCTCGGACGGGTCGTCCAGCTTCATCTTCATGATCCAGCCCTTCCCGTAGGGGGCCGCGTTGACCTGGTCCTCGGCGCCATCCAGCGCCTCGTTGACCGCCACCACGGTCCCCGTGACCGGGGTGTAGATCTCGGAGACCGCCTTGACGGACTCCACCTCGCCGACCGAGTCACCGGCACTGAACTCGCTCTCCAGGTCGGGCAGGTCGACAAAAACCACGTCGCCCAGCTGTTCCTGGGCATGCCAGGTGATGCCGATGGTGGCGACTTCACCTTCGAGAAGGACCCACTCGTGGTCCTGGGTGTACTTGAGGTTCCGGGGAATGCTCACGAAGGGTCCTCCACGTGGGACGGTTCAATAGTCACGGATGTAGAAAGGTGGCTTGACGACCACAGCAATGGCCGGTTTGCCTCGAACATCGACTCGAAGGACAGTGCCTGGACGGCCGTGTCCTCGGGCCACGTACCCCAGCGCGATGTTCGTCCCCAGGCTTGGGGAGCGGGTGCCCGAGGTGACTTCACCCACCACACGCTCACCCACCAGGATGGGGTTGTGGGGGCGCCCGATGCGCCTCTCGACGACCAGGGCCGTCAGGAAACGTGGAACACCAGCCTCCCGCTGGGCCACCAGAGCCTCCCGACCGACAAAATCCCCCTTGTCCAGCTTGGTGATCCAACCCAGACGGGCCTCGTAGGGGGTCGTGTCGTCGCCGATGTCGTTGCCGTAGAGCACGTTCTTCACCTCCAGACGGAGGGTGTCCCGGGCTCCCAGCCCCACCGGCACGATCCCGTGACCACTGCCTGCAGCCATGATTCGTTCCCAGGTGGGTGCTGCCCCTTCGGCCGGGAGGAAGATCTCGAACCCATCCTCGCCGGTATACCCGGTCCGGGCCAGCAGGCAGTCCTCCACACCGGCAAAGGTGGCCCGAACAATGCCGCCCCGATCGACCCCCCCAAGGTCGGTGTCCGTCAGGGCCTGGGTCACAGCGACCCCGTGGCGCCCCTGGATGGCCACCTGGGCCCAGCGATCCCCCTCGTCGGTGAACGCCGCGTCCTCGCGAGGGTTGTGGGACTGGAGCCAGGCAAAGTCCTTGGACCGGTTGGAGGCATTCACACAGATCAGGTAGTCCTCATCCCCCAACCGGTAGATGAAGACGTCGTCCACGATGCCCCCACGGGGATTCAGGATGGCGCTGTACTGGGAAGCACCGACAGCCACCTGGCGGACGTCATTGCAGGTCAGGTGGTTGATAGCCGCCTGGGACCCCGGGCCCTGGACCCGGATCTCCCCCATGTGAGAAACATCAAAAAGCCCCACCCCAGCCCGCACACCCCTGTGCTCCTGCTGGATTCCCGCGTACTGGACGGGCATTTCCCATCCACCAAAGTCAATCAGGCGCGCCCCCGCCAAAACGTGGCGCTCGAAGAAGGGCGTTCGCCGGAGCGTCGATGCCATTGCGCACTCCACCTGGAGAGGGCCGACTCTTATC
>CAZMNK010000064.1:7991-28170 GCA_964567625.1 uncultured Enterobacterales bacterium
ACCCAATAGTCGCCGGAAAGCAGGATCACGCAGGCGCTACACTCCCGGCCATGGCAACCGACAGGGCACCTTCGGCCTGGAGACGCCGGGCGATGGCCCTGGGGGTGGCTGCGGCAGTGATGGTGGCGATCGGCGCCACCCTGGATTGGGAAGACGTGTGGGGAAGGATGGCCCTGGCCGGGCCAACCCTGCTGGGGATCTGCACACTGATCTACCTGCCTCCCTGGCTGTTGCGCGGATGGCGCTGGCGCCTGTTGGCCGAAGACCTGGGCGACAGGGTGCCACTCTGGCCCGCGACCGGTCTGGCGATCGTGGGCAACATGCTCAACCTGGTGCTCCCCGCAAAGACCGGTGACCTGTTCTGGGCCCATGCAGCCCACCTGCGCTGGTCGGTGCCCTATGGTCGAGGCATCGTCAGCGTCCTGGCGGGGCGTGTGCTGGACCTGTTCGTCCTGGCTGCCATGGGTGCCATCGCGTTGGCGGCCCTCCCCACGGGACGCACAGAACACGGAGGGACCGTGGCCATCGCGGTAGGCGTCATCGCGCTGGCCGGCGTGCTCGGCGTCCAGTTCTTGTTGCGGAGACGCCTGGGACGGCACCTGTTGTGGGGTCCATTCTCACGACTTCGCCCCCTCCACGATGCGCTGGTCGAGCCCGCGGATCGTCTCACTCGCTCCCCTCGCAGGGTCTTGTTGCACGGCGGGAACACTGCGGTGATCTGGCTCAATGAGGCCCTGGTGGCGTGGCTCCTGGCCCAGGGTATGGGCCTGGACGTGTCTTTCGCGGCCTCGATGTTCGCCGTCATGATCGCCAACCTCTCGAAGATCGTGCCCATCACGCCGGCCTCCTTTGGGACCTATGAACTGGCGGGTGCCTTTGCCCTGGGCCTGGCCGGCGTCCCCATGGAGGATGCCTTTGCCGTGATCCTGGTCGAGCACGTGCTGAAGAACGGCGTGAACCTGTTGCTGGGCCTGGTGGCCCTGTGGTGGGCCGACCTGCCTGTCTTCTCACCCGACCTGAATGGGGTCCGGCAGGCCTGGGCCCAGCTGAAGGGGACCCCAGACTGAACGGGGGAACTATCCCTGGCGCATCTCCGCGCTACGGCAGGTGTTCTCCATGAGCATGGCGATGGTCATGGGCCCCACGCCCCCGGGAACCGGCGTGTAGTGGCCGGCGACCTCCGACACCGAGGGGTCCACGTCGCCACAGAGACTGCCGTCATCCAGGCGGTTGATGCCCACGTCAATGACCGCTGCACCGGGCTTGATCCAATCCGCCTGGACCATCTTGGGACGCCCTACCGCGGCCACCAGCACATCAGCCCCCCGAATGTGGCTGGCCAGGTCCACCGTGCGGGAATGGCAGAGGGTGACGGTGCAGTTCTCCTGCAGAAGGAGGTGTGCGACCGGCTTTCCAACGATGTCGCTTCGACCCAGCACGACAGCCCGCTTTCCAGACAGCGGAACACCTGCGTCACCAAGCAGCTTCAGGATCCCCAGGGGCGTGCAGGGCACAAATCGGGCCCGCCCCTGCACGAGCCGACCTGCATTTTCCGGGTGAAAGCCGTCCACATCCTTGGTGGGATCGACAGCGTCCAGGACGGCCTTGGTGTCCAGGTGCCCGGGGAGCGGAAGCTGGACCAGGATGCCATCGATGTCCGCATCGTTGTTGAGTCTGCCGATCTCGTCCAGGAGTTCCCCCTGACCCACATCGGCTGGCAGGTTGATCTGGCGATGCAGGAAACCCATGTGCTGGGCGACAACGCCCTTTCTCCTCACGTAGACCTGGCTGGCCGGATCCCCTCCTGCCAGGAGAACCGCGAGTCCGGGAGGCCGACCCAACGCAGCCGCCCGCAACTTTACTGAGGTCTGGTTGAGCCGCCGGGCCAGGGCCCGTCCGTCCAGGACCACCGCGCTCACTCAGAATCCCCCTTGCTCCCGGTGGAAGAACTGGAGGTACTGCTGGAGTCACCCGCACTGCTCGCTGCGGTGCTCTCACTGCTACCCGCCTTCTCGCTCGAGGATGCGCTGCTGCTGCCCTCGGCACCACTTCCACCGCTGGGCTTGAGCCCGTAGTGATCCTTGTACCAACCGGATCCCTTGAGGGAAAACGAGGTGGCGGAGACCTTCTTTCGAAGCTGCTCTCCCTCACATTCGGGGCAGTCAGTGAGACGGGGGGCTGAGACCTTCTGCATGGTCTCGAACTCGTGACCGCAGTCCGGACAGGCATACTCGTAGATTGGCACCGACAGTCCTCCTGGGCCCATCCTCTCTAACGTAGCGACGCTCGTTCCGGGACCTTAGGTTCGGGCCTCGATGACCTCCTCCTCTCACGGACTGCTGGAAAAGCGCGTGGTCGTCGTGACCGGCAAGGGTGGTGTGGGCAAGACCACGGTCGCCCTCGCCCTGGGCGCAGAAGCCGCCCGTCGCGGGCGACGCACTCTGGTGGCCGAACTGTCGGGAAGCCACCAGGCCCCCGGGAGATTCGACCAGCAGGGCCGTGGCTACGAGATCCTGGAGCTGGCGCCTGACCTGTTCACAATGTCGATCACGCCCCAGGAAGCCATCGAGGACTACGTGGTCCAACAGCTTCGGTTTCGGTCGCTGTACCGGGTGGTGTTCGAAAACCGCGTCATGGCGCCCTTCATGGCCGCCGTTCCCGGGCTTCACGACCTGGTCCAGCTGGGCAAGGTCTGGGAGCAGGAACGAGCCACCACGAAACGTGACCAGCCCGCATGGGACCTGATCATCGTCGACGCACCGGCGACCGGCCACGGCCTGACCCTGCTCAATGCCCCTCGATCGATGATGGACCTGACAACCGCTGGTCCCTTTTACGACAACGCCCGGCGCGTCCAGCAACTCGTGGAAGATCCGGTCCGCACGGCCCTCGTGCTGGTCGCCTTGCCCGAGGAGCTTCCGGTCAACGAGACCCTGGACCTGTACGCGCAGCTGGGGACCATGGCCTCCCAGGTCGAGCTCTGTGTCCTGAACGAGATGCACCCGGAGCCCTTTGACGCACTCGAGACCTGGTCGGACATCCGCCCCCACCTCCCCCAGGGCTCCGACCCCTGGGCCGAAGCGGTCAGGTTCACCGGTCAGTGGGTGGACCGGGCCCTGGCCCAGCGAACAGCCCGCAACCAGCTGAGAGCCGCCCTTCCCGTTCCCCATGTGGAGCTCCCCTTCCTGTTCCAACGGGACCTGGGGCCCGGGCAACTGGCAAGCCTGGGGCAGACACTGTGTGGGAGCGACGGATGAGCCGAGTGATCGTCTGCTGTGGTTCCGGCGGGGTGGGCAAGACCACCACGGCAGCGGCCCTCGGGCTGGCTCTCGCCGCCCAGGGACTGGCGGTGGCGGTTCTCACCATCGATCCGGCCCGGCGCCTTGCCGACGCCCTGGGCATCGAACTGCTGGGAAACGAACCCCAGGCGGTCCCCCTGGACAAGGTCCTGCCCGGTGCAACTGGCCAGATGGACGCCATGATGCTCGACATGAAGGCGACCTTTGACGGGGTGGTCCGCCGCCACGGTCCGGACCCTGCCCACACCGAGCGGATCCTCGCCAACCACTACTACCGGCTCGTGTCCACACGCCTGGCGGGCTCGCACGAGTACATGGCCATGGAACGGGTCCTCGAATTGTATGTCTCGGGCAAGTACGACGTCGTGCTCGTCGACACCCCGCCCACGCGCCATGCCCTGGACTTCCTGAACGCCCCAGATCGCATGCTGGGGATCATGAATGAGCGGGTACTCCGCTGGCTGAGCCTGCCCGGTACCAGCCGAGGATTCCGGATCCTGGAGCGAGGCTCCCAGACCGTGATGTCCGTGCTCAAGCGACTGATCGGCTCCCGCACCATCGTGGACATCGCCGAGTTCTTCACCGCCTTCCAGCCTCTCTGGGCCGGGTTCACCGCTCGGAGCCAACAGGTCCAGGAACTCCTCCATGGCCCACACACCCGGTTCTTGCTGGTGACCGCGCCCACTCCCGCCGCCCAGTCCGAGGCGCGGGAATTCCTGGCGCTGCTCTCCCAGAGGGAGCTGCCCTTTGGGGGAATGCTGGTCAATCGCGTCGCTGAGCTTCCCCAGCAGGCACCCCCCACGTCAATGCCCCCTCGACCACCAGACATCGAAGAGGAAGCCTGGCTGGCGGTCACAGCCGCAGTGGTGGTCGCATCTGAACACCAGGCGCGTCTTGCGGAAGGCCAACGTCCGGTGTTGACGGCCCTGCTGGCGGCCAACAATGACGCGCCCTCCTGGCAGGTCCCGCAACTCAGCCAGGATGTCCATGACCTGAAAGAACTGCGCCGGATCGCCGACCACCTGGCTCTACTGGCGACTCACGTCACCGCCTAGGGCCTGCCCTACTCGGTGGTCTCCGAGTCGTCCCTCTCGGTCGGGCTACCGATCTCGTACTCGACGGAGATCGTCGTTCCCCTGGGCGGGTAGTAGTCGCCGTCGAAACGGACCGTCCAATAGGCCGAGTCGTAGGACCAACCACTGTCCGGATCCATCTCGACATTGTCGCCATTGCCACTGGCGTCCCCAACCCAGACCTCGATGGTCTCCTCGACCGCGCTGTAGGTGAGCTGGAAGACCGTGCGAACGCCGGTGACCGCCAGGCCCAGGTCATACATGATCTCGGCATAGGCAGCGTCACAGATGTTGCCACTGACGCCACCGGTGGCATCGGTCACGGACATGTAGCGGTGGCCAGGCCAACTCTCTGTGCAGTGTTCACTGGCTTCAGGACCGACGATCGCCGAGGTCACGAGGCGCACGCTGGGCGGCTTCAGGGAACGGAAACTCTGGACGTAGTCCTTGACCGGAATCAGCTGGTCCGACTGGCTGTAGCAGGATTCGCTGCCCTCGTCGGCGAGCGCCTCGCCATCCGAGCAGTCGTCCTCGTCGCTGACGAAGATGATCGACGTCGTGGCCTGTTCCCGCATGAAGCCATCATTCGGGCCCGAGATGATGGGTTCGGACAGCGAATAGAGCGCTGCTGCGAGACCCTTTTCCTTGTCCGAGCCGTCCACACCGACCTTGACCCGTTCCTGGAACTCGGCGATGTAGTCGTCCTCGGTCGTCAGGTACGGCGTGGACCCGATGAGCACACCTCGGTCCGGGTTGCCCATGTCCATGTCGGTGGTGATGACCCCGATGTGAAAGTCGATCTGGGTGTCGGAGAGGCTGTCGATAAAGTCGGAAAATCCATCCGCGACCCGCTGCTGCTCTTCCGACATGGAGGGGGAGTTGTCGACCACCCACAGGATGTCGACCTCGGCCGACGGCTCCTGGATGAAGACGTCATTCTGCTTCAGCCGGCTGATTTCCGTCGTTTCGATGAGGCAGCCAGACAGACCTCCGGCTAGCAGGACACTGATCATTGAGGCGCCTTCCTTCCTTCGAACTCATGTCTAAGGTAGGACTGACTGGAGACAATCGGCAAGAGGCCCGATCAACTTCACGCGCACTTGACCCCCCCGAATCGGTCGAAGGCTTCTGCAGTCAGCGGAAGAGAGGCCCAGAACTGGGGCAGCGTGGGGCGCGGCGGGCTTTCAGCGTAGAAAGGCCGCCTCGCTGATGCAGATGCAGTTGTAGGCCTCGTCGTTCGCTGCCTCCTTGCCTGCCTGGACGCCAGTCACGGTCAGTCGAACCTTGCTCGTCGTGACCGGCTCGATGGCGATCAGCTGGGGAAGCATGACGTTCCGGACCTTGACCTGCTGGGTACTGCCCCCGGAAAAGCTGAGATCCAGGGTGGCCACCCGGTTGGACTTCATCCAGTAGCTGAGTCCATAGGCATTGCCGTTGACCAGGCTCAACTTGCTCACCTCGGTCGGCTTGCCAAAGTCGAACTCGATCCACTCCCCCATGCCATCGCCTTCCGCGGCCTCACACCACATGGAGTCCAGGATCAGGTCGGTGACATTGATCGGGTCATAGGAACCGTCTGCGTCTGCCTCCAGGTGGGAACTGTCGGAAAAGGCATGCACGGGTACCGTGGTGACGGGCTGGTCATCGACAATGATCACCTCGCTCAACACGGTGTCCGGAAAGGTGGACCCCCGGTAGACCTGGTTGATCTTGATCTTCACCGAGCTGGTGCTCTTGGGCTTCTTCAGCGTGACCACCTGGCGGACCATCTCGTCGGTCAGGGTGTGGTTCTCCTTGGTGCCATCGGAGAAGGAGACCACGATTTCCTTGACCCGGTTGTGCCGCTTCCAGAAGTCGTAGGTGTACCAGTTGCCATTCCAGATGTGCAGTTCGGTCACGGTGTGGGTGCCGTCGAGATCGAACTCCAGGGTTGTCCCCAGGCCACTGCCCTGGGTGTCCCCTTCGACCCAGACCGTCGACTGCTTGCGATCGATCACATTGCTCGCGCCATAGGAGACGCCGGGCTCACCGGGCAGTGTGCTGCTGGCTGTCACCGAAACCGGTTTGATAGGCGCGGCATCGACAGCCGCGAAGAGCAGGAGAGTAGCGAGGGTCATCGACGTGTGCTCCGTCCTGGAGTTTCAACCAAGCGCGGATCTATCACAAGCGGCATGAGAACCGGGACCTTTGCACGGTGCGGTCCTCAGGGTGCATGATTGCAGCGAGCCAATTCCCGTCGCACAGTCCACCCTCAACCCGACCCCCAGCCCAGGCCAACACTTCCGTGAAACTGCTCGTTGCCACCCTGACTCCCTTCACGCGCACCGGGCGGATCGACACCGAGGCTCTCGAGGATCACGTGGCCTTCCTGCTGGCCCATGGCGTGGACGGGTTGGCACCCACGGGTACCACCGGCGAATTCCTCTACCTGAATGCCAAGGAAAAACTCCTGGTCCATCGGACGGTTCAGGAAGCCGCCGGCGAGGCCCAGGTCGTTCCCTGCGTGTGGGACCCGGATGTGCGCGTGGTGACTGAACTGGCCCAACGGGCCCAGGACGCAGGAGCCACGGCGATCTTCCTGCCACCACCGCTGTACCACCCGGTCGCGGAGCCTGCGATCATGGCCTGGTACGGCACCGTGCTGGAGGCCACGAGTCTCCCGGTGCTGGCCTACCACCACCCCCGGGTGGGCAACCCCATCCAGTTCGAATTGCTGGCACGACTGCTCGACGAGGTGGGTGTTGCCGGCATGAAGGACTCGTCCGGAGATTTCTTCCGGCTGCGTCGACTGGCCAAGGCCTTTCCAGGAAAGGTCTGGGGCGGAGGAGATGATCTGCTGGGCCAGGTGCACCAACTCCAGGGCCCGATGCCTGGCTTCATCTCCCGGATCACCAACCTCTGGCCCACGCTGGCACGGCGTGTACTGGAGCAGGGCCAGAAAGAGGACGTTGCCGAGCTCCGTCGCCGAATGGGCATCCTGAAGACCGCCGGTGGGCTGGCAGCGATGAAGCACCACCTGGGCTTTGGCAACCGAGGCCCTCTCGACTGGCTGGACCCCGGCCCACTTTCCGAACTCCCGCCCTGTGGCGAGCAATGAGCGCAGTGGAGACCGGGTGTCCTGGTACGGGCGCTAGAAACTCGTCGTGACCGCCAACCGGGCACCCTCAAAGCCCGGGAGCTGTCGGCACTGCCCCCCAGCACAACGAATACCCGCGCGGTAGGCCCCGTAGAAGGCCTTGACCGTCGTGGCGGAGTTCGGCTGGTACTGGAGTTCCAGCGCCCCGTAGAGGTTCTCTCCCAGGTTGCCGGTGGAGTCGATGAGCGGGTTGTTGGTGAAGTCCTGGTAGACGACCAGTGTGAAGCCATGCCAGCCCAGGCCCAGGGAGGAAGCCGTCTGGAAGAAGTCGTCTTGTTGCTGGGCGTTGGCCCCCCACCAGAAGCGCTGGACGTCGGTGGTGAACTCCCCGTGTACCGGCCCAAGTGGGAACTTCACGGTCAGATCCAGGTGCGCAAGGCGGTCGACGCCGTAGGCCCCGTCTCGAATGTCCAGGCGAAAGCCCCCATTGACCAGGGCCTGGACGTCCTCTCCCAGGTAGTCCGCCCCCACCACCGGGTGGATGATGGTCTCCGGCGTCTGGTTGAAGTGCAAACCTCCCAGCTCCCGGTCCCGATGCACGCCAAGTTCCAGTCGCGGCGCCAGGGGAATCGGCAGGAAGAGGTCCACCCGGGCTCGAACACCGTCGATGTCGTTGCTGTTCACCGCCGCGGAGCTGTCCTCGGTGATGACGCGCTCATACTCCAGGGTCGGTCCTGAGACGATTTCGTAGTTCTGGGAACCGCTGAAGCTGTTCAGGAACTCGGTGTTCCGGTAGCTCCTGGCCTCCAGCAAGAGGGTTGCCGGGCCCACGTAGTACGCGACTGACCCATACAGGGCCCGTCCATTCTCAGCCTCGGCATCGACCTCGTCCGCCCACTCGGCCGCCCGGTGACTGAAGACATCTGCCTCCAGGTAGATGTCGGCGCCAGCCACCCCGAAGAGCTCTGCTGTGACGCCACCCACCACGGCATCCAGCGGGTCCTCGTAGCGCAGCCATGGGCTCCCGGTCTCGTCGCCTCGGGCAAAGGAATAGCCCACCGCGTGGGCGCCGAGACTGGCGGGACCGAGGCCGTACCGCTCGACACGAACCCCGGTGATCATGTGCCCACGATCCTTCTCGATGCGCACATTGGGGTTGTCCTGGAGGACCTGCTGGGGGTTGGTGAGACCGCTCACGCCGGTCAGTGCCCAGTCACCGGACTTGTAGGTGACCCGCGCTCCCCGGATGGAGGTGTCCACATCGATGTCGGTGTTCCGAACCAGGTTCAGCGCCAGCCCTCTTCCGAAACTCGTGTAGCTGTCCCCAAGCTGGACCGTGGCTCGGTCAAAGCGGTTGGTCCACCAGAATTTCTCCACGTTGGCGTAGAGGTCCGGGCGAGGAGAATTGAACTCTGGCCCCAACAACTCTCGCTCATAGACGAGCGTGTCGTTGAGGTAGTACCGGTTGCCCAACAGGAAAACCTGGTCCACCTGGGCACCGACCTGGTAGCCGGACCCGTTCGCCAGCAAGTTGAGGCGGTTGACCTGCTCCACGTAGTCGAACAGCCGTTCGTACTCCTCGAAGCCTTCCAGGACGCGGTCCGACTGGTAGTAGCGGATCTCCAGATCTTCAGAGACCGAGAGCTCGGCTCCGCCCAGGTAGCCCTCTCCCACCAGGGGAACGGCACTTACAGCGGTGATCAGGCCCAGCAGCATCTGTTCCTCAACCTGGAACCTACTGTAGGCCCAACAGTTCCTTCACCTTGGCCTCGAGCTTGTGCTCGTCCCCTGCCGTGTAGCCGGCATGCCGGTAGAACACGTTCCCTTTCTGGTCGATGATCACCGTGTAGGGCAGTTCCTTGCGCGGGTTGTACTGCGCCACCACCTCGGTCTCCTTGTCGAGCAGGACGGTGAAGGTGTAGCCCTTGGACTTCACCATGGGCTTGACCCGGCTGGCGGAGCGCGCATCATCCGCACTGACCGCCACCACCTCGAGACCATTGGCCTTGTACTTCTTGTACATGGCCTCCAGGTGAGGCATCTCCACCTGGCAGGGGCCACACCAGGTGGCCCAGAAATTCAGGATGACCACCTTGCCCTGGAGTTCGGAAAGGCGAACCTCCTGGTTGTTGGTGTCCCGCAAAGCAAAGTCGGGCGCCGTTTCGGCCATGGCAGTGGGCAGGGCCAGGAACAGCCCCAGGAAACTCAACAGGAGAGTGCGCAAGATCACGGGAGACTCCTTGGGCGAACCGGGGTGTACGGACCACCACGGACAGATCCCTGAACTATTCGATGCACGAAAACAGGGCCATGTCGCAGTCAAGACTCGGTGGTATCGTCCGCAGCCGTGAAGAAGCGCATCCTGATTGTCGACGATGAACCCAGCATCCGAAAGGTGCTGTCCGCCCACCTGACCCGCGAGGGCTACGAGGTGGTGACGGCCCAGGACGGGGGTGAAGGGATCTCCCTGTTGGGTGTGGAGCCCTTTCAAGCCGTCGTGACGGATCTGCAGATGCCCGGAATCGGCGGACTCGAAGTCCTGCACTGGTGCCGCAGCAACTTCCCCGGTCTGCCGGTGATCATCATCACCGCCCACGGAACAGTCGACACCGCAGTCGAGGCGATCAAGCTCGGGGCCCACGACTACGTGGCCAAGCCCTTCGACCGGGACGACCTGCTGCGCATCATTGACAAGGCGGTCAAGACCGAGGCGGCGGGTGCTTCCTCGCTGACCCCCGGGGCCGGGCGCTTCGACATCATCGGCCGCACACCCGGCATGGCCCGGGTCTATGGCTTGATCGAGCGGGTCGCCGACAGCCCGACCAACGTGCTCATCACCGGCGAATCAGGCACCGGCAAGGAGTTGGTCGCTCGGGCGCTGCACCGACAGAGCGATCGGCGGGAGAAGCCCTTCATCACGGTCAACTGCGGGGCGATTCCCGAGAACCTCTTCGAGTCGGAGCTCTTTGGCTACGAGAAAGGCGCGTTTACCGGGGCTGCCGTGTCCAAGCCCGGACGTTTCGAACTCGCAGATGGGGGAACCCTGTTCCTGGACGAGGTGGGCGAGCTCCCCCTGGACATGCAGGTCAAGCTCCTGCGGGTCCTCCAGGAACGCTCCTTTGAGCGCGTGGGTGGGGTTCGCAGCATCACCGTCGACGTGCGCCTGGTGGCAGCCAGCAACCGGGACCTTGCCGAAGAAGTGCGCAATGGGACTTTTCGCCAGGACCTCTACTACCGCCTGGACGTCATCCCCATCGCCCTCCCGCCCCTGAGAAGCCGATCCCAGGACATCCCCCTGCTGGTCGACCACTTCCTGGAACGGTTCAACGATCGCCTGGGGCGAAAATTCACCGGTCTGAGCGAATCTGCACTGGACGCGCTCAAGGCCTACAGCTGGCCTGGAAACATCCGAGAGCTCGAGAACCTGATGGAACGCACCGTTCTGTTGGCCGATGGCGAGCATCTGGACCTGGAGGACCTGCCCGGCCTGGGAGGCGCCCCGAGCCTGCCCGATGCAGACGATCTCGATGGCATGGGCCTCAAGGAATATGTCCGGATCCACACCGCCAAGCTGGAGCGGGATCGCATCCAGAAGGTACTGGAAGCCGAAGAGAACAACGTGACAAGGGCCGCCAAGCGCCTCGGCATCTCTCGAAAGAGCCTCCAGACGAAGATGAAGCACTACGGTCTTCGGGAGCCTCCTGAGCGGTCGTGACGCCGGGTTGGCTTGACCCTCTTGATAGGGCCTTCTACCCTTGCCGCCATGCTGTTTCTGGCCATCGCCCTGGCGAGCGCTGCAGAGGTGACGGAGGTACCTGGGGTACTCCAGGGTGATGCCGTCGTCGCCTACGAGCTCGATCTTCGCCGATATACCCTCCAGGAAGGCGGAGAGTTGGTGGGTCTCACCACCGAGGAGCACCACGTCCTCAGCCTGGAGGCCGTGATCGGAGCCCCGTATTCGGCCGCTTTCATCCGGGTGCCCTACGGGCTGCGCCATCGCATCGGCTACCCCGACACCCGGAAGATGATCTACGACCCCCTCGAAGAGGAAGGGTCGCTGGCGGCGAGTGAGACCCAGACCACCCCCCGAGAATCGATGGAGGGACGCGGCCTGGAAGGAGTCTGGGTCGGAGCCCGCGGCGTGCCATTCTCCGAGGCCCGAGGAGACCAGAGCACATGGGTGGTCGAAGTCGCCTACCGCTTTGGGGATCGGACAAACATCTGGTCCGAGACGGAGGGTGTGCGCGGCGCTGGACTGGGGGCGCCTGCCCTGCAACTCCGCACTGCGTTTTCAGGGCTACGATCCGCCCATCGCCCCTACCTGGAGGCCACCCTGACCAAGACCGGGAGCATCGGGGTCGAGCTACAGGACTTCAGTGGAGACGTGGTGGGGACGGCCCTGGTGTCACCGTCCAGCAGCGCCGCCGTCCTGACGGGCGTCGAAGTGCTCACCCGCCAGACCAGTCAGGGTTGGTTCGCCCTGGACTTCCACACACGCTTTGCCTACAACTCCTGGTCCGAACTGCCATCGGGCACCTACCTCCCTGACGTCCTCTCCGACACTGAGGGCCTGCTGGTGACCACCTCGGAATACGCCACATTCAGCGGCGGAATGGGCTTCCACTGGCAGCTCTTCAAGTACCTGCGACTAGGGCTGAGCGGCGACCTGGACCTTCACCTTCCCCACCGTGTCGAACACCCCTACCCCATCTACACGGGGGCGGACGCCATCGGAATTCGGGTCTTCACCAGCCTTCGGTTCATGCTCCGCTGAGGTCCCCGAGGTCCTCCTCCAGCGCGACCAACCGCTGGTAGGCCTCCCGGCGCGAGACCCCCCAGCGCTCCGCCAGTGCAGCGGCGATGGGCTTGAGGCCCCGACCTTCCAGGACAGGCGTCTCGGCTCCCTCCGGTGGAGCCCCCGGTCCGATGACCAGCACGACCTCACCCCGGATCGCTTCTCGGGCCGCCAACTCCTCGGCAAGTGCCGTCACCGGCAGACGCAGGAGTTCCTCATGACGCTTGGTCAGCTCCCGGCACAGACAGGCCTCCCGGTCCGGGAGCACCTCGGCCACAGCCTGCACCAGTGCGACTGTGCGGTGAGGGCTCTCGAACAGCACCAGGGTTCCCTTGAGCCTGCCAGCCTCGGCGAGCCAACGACGCTGAGGGCCGGCTTTTCGCGGGGGAAACCCCAGAAAGTGAAACGGTACGCCCTCCAACCCGGAGGCCGCCACTGCGGTCGCCACTGCCGTGGCCCCTGGCGCAAGCTCCACCGGGAGCCCACGTCGGTGGCACTCCGAAACCAGCACCGAACCGGGATCGGAAATGCCGGGGAGCCCGGCGTCGCTGACCAGCACCACCCGCTCACCGGCTGCGACCCGGTCCGCCAGGGAGGCGGCCTGGCTGGCCTCGTTCTGGGCCCGGTGGCTCAGCAGCTTGGGAGTCGAAAGCCCCAGGGCAGCGTAGAGGCGCCGAGTCACCCGCGTGTCCTCGGCAGCCACGACGTCCGCGGTCTCGAGCGCGTTCCGCATCCGCGGAGAGACGTCGTCCAGGTTGCCCAGGGGCGTGGCCACGACGATCAGAGGCAAAACCAACCCTCCTCTACACCGGGTCGTCGTACCACTGAATGGTCCACCCGGTGGGCCCGCGCTCCACAAAGGCGATGAGCAGACAGACCTCTTCGAATGGCTCGGTGCGATCCTGGAGCCAGGCCTCGGCGGCGCGACGAATCCGGTCGAGCTTCCTCCCGGTGATGGCCTCGAGACCCACCGGGTCGTCTTGTTGCCGCAGCTTTACCTCGACGATGCGCAGGCACCCTTTCCGCTCGACGACCAGGTCCAACTCGCCCGCAGCACCCCGCCAGCGATGGGCCAGGACCTGCCAGCCATCGGCGCGAAGTGCGGACGCCACGAAGCGCTCTGCTTCCTCTCCGTCGGCCACCGCCGCACGACGGGCATCGGTTCGGGACACCAATAGTTCCCCAGACCGTAGGCTTCTCAGGCCTCGGACTGCCGACCCTTGCGCTTGTCCTTCTTGTTCTTCCGCCGTCCCTGCTTCTTGCCCTGGGCCGACTGGAACTCCTTGATCTCCATCAGGCGGGCTTGCTTGCCGCGGAGATCCCGGAGGTAGTAGAGCTTGGACCGGCGAACCCGGTGGCGGCTCTTGACCTCGATCTTCTCGACCACCGGTGTGTGGATCGGAAAGATGCGCTCCACTCCGACACCGTTCGAGATCTTACGAACCGTGATGGTCTGACGGGTCCCGCCATGCTTCGTGGCAATGATGGTGCCCTCGAAGACCTGGATTCGGGTCTTTTCGCCCTCGATGATGCGAACGTGCACCCGCACGGTGTCTCCGATGCGCACATCCGTGGCACCAGCACCTTCAAGCAGATCGTTTTCGAGCTCAGCAATATTGGTCGTCATGACAGTAGCCTTCGGTCAGCCGCGGATCACGTTCGCCCGCCAGGCATGCAACCGCCGCCGAATAACGCCGCCCAGAGACGGGGTCAACCGTCCTCGTCCTCTCCCTTCTCCCGACGGGGTCCGAGAGCGGCCAGGAGCAGGTCCCCCGCCAACAGGTCCGGTCTCACCCGCGAGGTCCGCGCCAGGGCCTGTTCTCGACGCCAGGCATCGATGGCCTGGTGGTGGCCGGACAGCAGTACTGTGGGGACCTCCTGGTCCCGCCAGACACGCGGGCGTGTGTACTGGGGGTACTCCAGCAAACCCTGGGAGAAGGACTCGTCCAGGGCACTGGCGGGATTTCCCAGGACCCCTGGGATCAGCCGAGCCACGGCCTCCACGATCACCAGGGCCGGTAACTCTCCCCCCGTGAGCACATAGTCCCCCACCGAGACCAGGCCATCGACCAGCGTTTCGATGCGGGCGTCAATGCCCTCGTAGTGCCCGCAGACCAGCACCAGTTGCGACTGCTGGGCGAGTTCTTCGGCCCGCCCCTGGTCAAAGCGCTCTCCTCCTGGTGAGAGCAGCAACGTCAGGGCGTCAGGGCCTCGAACCGCCTCCAACGCACGGGCCACCACATCGACCCGCAACACCATGCCGGCACCGCCTCCGTAGGGCGTGTCATCGATCTGGCGATGGCGCCCCTCAGCGTGGTCCCGCAGGTCATGGACCCGAATCTGCACATGCCCGGCCTGTTGGGCTCGTTTCAGGATCGAGTGTTCCAGCGGCCCCTGAACCATGCCGGGATGGGCGGTCAGGATGTCCAGCTTCATGGGTCCACCGCGTCGTTGGCCACCACTGCCCGGCCCTTCGCCACGTCTACCTCCACAAAGATCCGGGCCAGGGCCGGCAACAGGTATTCCTGGCTCCCCCGCACGACCCAGACATCCACGGAGCCGTGGTCGTGGATCTCACAGAGCCGGCCGAGCTCCCGCCCGTCCTCAGTGACCACTTCCAGGCCGATGAGCTGGTGGTGGTAGTACTCATCGACCTCCAGGTTCGGCAGCACGGACTTGGCCAGTACCAGCTCCGTCCCCATCAATGCACGGGCCTGCTCCCGGTCCACGATCCCGGCGATGGCCCCCAGGACCCGCCCACCGGCACCGGGCCGCGACTTCACCTCCGCCCGCTGCCGGGTGCCGTCCGGTCCCAGCAGGTCCACCATCTGACCGCCACGAAGGAGCTGGGAACTCCGGTTGTGCAGGTGCAGGCGCACTTCTCCCCGCACGCCAAACACACCCACGATCCACCCCAGCGAGACCTCGTCCGGTCCCGCCCTGGAGGGCTTGCCCATGGTCTTCTGGCCCACCCCACTCGGGGCGGTGGGCGCTATTCCTCGGACTTGGAGGAACTGCCCCCGTCCAGCAACTCCAGAACCGCCTTGCGGCGACTGGAAGCCGCGGACACGACTGCACGCAGGTGGTGCAGCGTGGC
This sequence comes from uncultured Enterobacterales bacterium, assembly GCA_964567625.1. Classification (GTDB taxonomy): domain Bacteria; phylum Myxococcota_A; class UBA796; order UBA796; family CAJQPC01; genus CAYFPX01. The sequence goes on from CAZMNK010000064.1 coordinate 23,332, forward strand.
GCCGTCATCGCCCTTGACCAACTCGATGTCCTCGGAATTCACCGAGAGCTCCAGCATGACCGAGGCGTCTCCTTCGACCTTGTTGACCGCAACCTCATCGGGGTGGTCCACGAGGCCCTTGACCACGTAGGCAACCAACTCTTGCATGTTCATGGGGTCTCCACAGTCGGCTCGTTGCGAGCGCGCTTGATCAGACTGGCCACGGTCTCCGAGGGCTGGGCCCCCACCGACAGCCAGTGGTCCACCCGTTCCAGGTCCACCTTGAGAATCAAGGGGTCCCTCATGGGGTCGTAGTAGCCGAGTTGTTCGATGAAACGACCGTCCCGCGGTGCGCGGGAGTCGGTGGCGATGATCCGGTAGAAGGGCTTCTTCTTGGCCCCGCGTCGGGTCAGGCGAAGACGAACCATGGTGTTCTCACTCGGTGAAAGACATGAAGGCGCCCGCAACTATCGCGGAGCGCCCGTTCGAGCCACTTCCCCTCCCTACAAGGGGATATTCCCGTGCTTCTTGGGAGGGTTCTCATCCCGCTTGTTCTCCAGGCTGTTGAAAGCCTCCACCAGGCGAGCACGGGTCTGTTCAGGCCGTAGCACCTCGTCGACATAGCCCAGCACTGCGGCCTGGTAGGGGTTCGCAAAGCGCTCCTTGTACTCGGCAACGAGCGCCGCCCGGGTGGTCTCCGGATCCTCTGCCGCCGCCAGTTCACGCCGGTAGATGATGTTCACCGCACCATCAGAGCCCATGACGGCGATCTCGGCCGTGGGAAAGGCGAAATTGAGGTCCGCCCGGATGTGCTTGCTGTTCATCACGCAGTAGGCCCCGCCATAGGCCTTGCGGGTGATCAAGGTGATCTTGGGCACTGTGGCCTCGGCGAAGGCGTACAGGAGCTTGGCCCCGTGCTTGATGATGCCGCCGAACTCCTGGGCCGTCCCCGGCAGAAAACCCGGCACGTCCTCGACCGCCAGGATCGGGATGTTGAAGGCGTCACAGAAGCGTACAAATCGTGCGGCCTTCAGACTGGCGTCGATGTCCAGGACACCGGCCAGGTGCGCAGGCTGATTGGCCACGACGCCCACGGATCGCCCACCGAGCCGCAGAAAGCCAATGACCACGTTCATCGCATAGGAGCCCTGGACCTCCAGGAAATGCCGATCGTCGGCCACCGTGCTCAGCAGGTCCTTGATGTCGTAGGGCCTGTTCGGGTTGGTGGGCACCAGCTCGACCAGGTCGGGACAGATCCGATCCGACGGGTCCTGGGTGGTCTTGGGCGGCGCCTCCTCCAGGTTGTTCTGGGGGATGAAGGAGAGAATCTCTCGCAAGAGCGCCAGGCAGGCGGCCTCGTCTGGTGCCACGAAATGGGCCACACCGCTCTTCTGGGCATGGGTGTTGGCCCCGCCGAGTTCCTCCTTGGTGACCTCTTCATGTGTCACGGTCTTGATGACATCGGGGCCCGTCACGAACATGTACGAGGTCTTGTCGACCATGGCGATGAAGTCAGTGATCGCCGGGGAATAGACCGCACCGCCTGCGCAGGGCCCCATGATGGCGCTCAACTGGGGCACCACACCGGAAGCCAGCGTGTTCCGCAAGAAGATGTCGGCGTATCCCCCCAAGGAGGCCACCCCCTCCTGGATGCGGGCGCCACCGGAGTCATTCAGACCAATGACCGGGGCGCCATTGCGCATCGCCATGTCCATGACCTTGCAGATCTTGACGGAGTAGGCGGCCGATAGCGAGCCACCGAACACCGTGAAGTCCTGGGCGAAGACGTAGACCAATCGCCCGTCGACCCGTCCGTAGCCGGTGACCACACCGTCACCAGGCACCTTCTTATCGGCCATGCCGAATTCATCGCAGGTGTGGGTGACGTACCGGTCCAACTCCTGGAAGCTCCCCGGGTCCAGCAACAGTTCCAATCGCTCGCGAGCGGTGAGCTGTCCCTGCTTGTGGCGTTTCTCAACCCTCTCAGCACCCCCCGCCTCGAAGGCACGTCGATCCCATTCGTCCAGCCGGTCCAGCAGTGCCTGTCGCTCGTTGTGATCGGTGGCCAAGGTCTCCTCCAGAGGTCTCCGCAGCGCTCATAGCACGGCACAGACCCGCGGTTGTGGGCCCCCCCAGGGCAGGCTACGGTGCAGGGGCTTCTCTTGACCCCGGAAAACCGGACAGACGGCTGACCATGCTTATGTTTTCGCCCCCCCTCCTCGCGCTCTTCGCCTGCAACGGTGGCACCCCCTTCGGCGACGACACCGGTCCAGACACCGCGGACTCTGGAACCCTGGACACGGATCCCCACTACGAAGAGGGCTGCATCCTCGTGGATGACGGGGGCGGCTACAAGTGGCTGGCTGACGCCCTCAAGGTGGCTGATGACGGGGCCACCATCACCCTCTGTGAGGGCACCCTGGAAGAGTCCGTCAGCATCACCCGGTCGGTCGCCATCACCGGCCCCACCGATGTCGACGCCGCGAACGTGATCTGGTCGGCCCCGGTCAACGAGGTCGCCATGGAGATCTCCGGCGCGGTGGGCGTGAGCCTGTCCGGCTTCTCACTGGACTCCACCCGGACCGGCATCCAGATCGACAGCGCCACGGATGTGAGCATCACCGATGTCGAATTCACTTCGGTGGCAGGAACCGCTGTCGAGGCCGAGAACGCCGAAGGGCTCGTGGTGAGCAACTGCACCTTCCTGTCTCCCCAATTGGGCGGGATCCAGGTCGACGGCGGGTCCGCCGAGATCTCGGACAGCACCTTTGACTACCCCCTTGGCTTTGGGGTCAAGGTCATGGGCGGAGCCACCGTGAGCCTGGCGAACAGCACGCTCATCGGGACCAGCTACACCGAGCTCGATTCAGATGGTTCTTTTTCGGACGGGTTCGCCTTCTGGGGCACAGAGGACAGTGCCCTGGTCTCCACCGCCAATCTGTACACCGACAACCTGGGGGCGATGTGGACCGATGAGGCCGACCTGGACTCTTCCGGAGACGAGGTGACCGGCGGCCTCTACGGCGCCTACTGCGTCTTCGGGCGCTGCGATTTCAGCCAGGGCATCTTCACGGACAACCAGGCCTACGGGATCCTTGCCGCCAACCAGGGCGAAGGGGTGTCCGTGACCGACACCACGATCTACGGGGACCCTGAGCTCGTCCTGGACGACCCCGAAGCCGGGCTCAGCGTCGGAATCCTCATCCAGGCGGATGGGCTGGCCGAGCTGACCGACGTGACCATCGAAGGCCACAACTACATGGGGGCCCTCTTTCGCCCCTGGAACGGCGACCTGGAGGCCAGCCTGACCCGGGTGGACCTGGTGAACAACGGCCGCCATGGCCTGTACCTGGCCGAGGTGGATGCCATCCTGGAGGACGTCAACATCGATGACCTGCGCGAGGTCGACGATGGCGTCATCTACTACGAAGACGGGTCCGCGCTCATCCAGCACGGCTTTGGGGTCGCCATCTTTGGCGGCTCCAACGTGGTCTGGAACGGAGGCGGGACGCGAGACTCCGAGCTGATCAACTTGCTGAACTACCAGTCCACCCTGGTGGCCGACGGCGTGGAGATCGCAGGCGGCACCTACTTCGGTGCCTGGAACATCGAAGGGGACCTCACCTTCGACAACGGCATCGTGACCCGTGCCCCCTACCGGGGCGGCATCATGAGCCAGTACGGAGCCGCCCTGAACCTGCGCGGCAACACCTTTGACGACAACCTGGAGACCTACCACTGGGTCTACGACGTCGACGGCACGGGCACCACCGTCTACGACTACTACTACTACCTGTACAGCACCGACGTCGCGAGCTTCTACGACGGCCCCATCGACATCTCAAACAACACCTTTCAGAACGGTTCCACCGGCGTCGAGATCTATGGCAACACCACAGATGCCGTCATCAGCGGGAACAGCTGGACCGACTACAACCAGCAGACGATCTACGTCTCCAGTCAGAGCAGTGCGAGCCCCGTCGTCATCGAGAACAACACCTTCACCAACGTCGGTGCCTACGCCATCTACTGCAGCTACGGTGCCGCCCAGCTTCGCGACCTGACCATCGATGGCCTGAACGGCTACCGCTACGCCGCCGAGTACTACATCAACGGAAAGTACAGCTACGGCTGGGACTACCCCGTCTACCGGGCCGCCATCTACAGCACCTCCTGTGAGTTGGAGATGGACAATGTCACTGTCTCGGACTCCGCGGATCACGCACTACAGCTCCGAAACTCCTCGTTGACCCTGCTCGACGTCGAGGTCACCGGGGGCTCCAGCGAGGGTTCCAGCACCGAGGCCAGCCTGTTCCTGGACTACAGCTCGATGGCTCCGAACGTCCTCGCGTCCGGTCTGACCGTGAGTGGGAACTCGGTGGGCGCCGGCATGATGGTTCGAGGAAGCTCGTCGTACACCGGTGGCAACGTGGCGTTGAGCGACCTGACGATCACCGGCTCCGCCGCCGAAGGGTTGTTGTTGGACACCCTCACCGACGTCACGGTCGAGTTGGAGGAAGTCACGATCTCGACCGCTGCAGGCGATGGAATGCGAGTCATCGACGCCGACCTCGCTTTGACGACGGCAGACATCTACGGCAACGACGGCGTCGGCCTGTCTTTGAATGGCAGCGACAAGGGCGCGGTCTCTGGGGACCTGACCGACGTGGCCATCTATGACAATGGCGAGGACGGCCTGGAGTTGAACTTTGCTTCCGTGACCCAGGATGGTGGGAACCTGTTCACCGCAAACGGAGGCTACGGCCTGACCTGCTCCAACGAGAGCACGCTGGAGGACTGTGACGACTCGGATCTCGGCGGCAATGTGGACGGACCCCACTGCGGTTGCCAAGACTCCTG
>CAZMNK010000065.1:0-28133 GCA_964567625.1 uncultured Enterobacterales bacterium
TGTTCCCTGGGTCATTGAGGAGATCACGTTGGTGGGTTCTCGGTGCGGCCCCTTTGCGCCGGCTCTGCGGTTGCTGGAAGCGGGACTCGTCGATCCGCGACCGTTGGTGACCGGTCGTCATTCACTGGCCTCTGGAGAGGAGGCCCTGACAGAGGCCCAGTCCCCGGAAGCGGTGAAGGTGGTCCTGACGCCGACTCCTTCCTGAGCGGTCGTCACCTGTCCCCGCCCGGGGGTCCATGTGCCCCGGATAGAATGGGAACTCTGGGAGGCGTGAGGACATGCTTGGACTGTGGCTCTTGGCCTGCCAGGACTACACGATCACCGATCAGCGGGGAAACGAGCGGTACAACCCGCCAGCGCTGGAAGCCGAAGTCCACACGGATGTGATCCAGCAGGTTCCCGTGCCATCGGTCGACGTGCTCTGGGTCATCGACAACTCCAACTCCATGTTGGAGGAGCAGACAGCACTGGCGGAGAGCTTCGGGTCTTTTATCGAGTACTTCACGCAGTCGGGCCTCGACTACCACGTCGGTGTCATCTCGACGGACATGGCCGATGCCTCTCACCAGGGCCGGCTTCGGGAAGACGAGAGCACCACCTGGATCGATGATGGCTTCTCGGAGGAAGAGGCCCTGGCCAGTTTCTCGCGGCGGGTCCTGATGGGCACCAGCGGCTCCTACACGGAACAGGGCCTGGATGCAGTGGTCGCGGCCATAGATACCCATGGGGAAGGGCACAATGAGGGCTTCTACCGAGAGGATGCGGCGCTCAGCGTCGTCGTGATCTCCGATGAGGACGACTACTCCACCATCTCGGTGACGGGTTTTGTGGATTGGATGCTGGCGCTCAAGGCCGACTCTGAACTTCTCGCCTTTTCATCGATCGTGGCGCCAGCAGGCAACTGCCTGACCGCTGAAGAGGAGGGGGCGCGCTATCTCCAGGTCACGGCGGACATCGGTGGCATTGACTGGTCCATCTGCGACGAGGACTACTCGGGTGCGCTGGATGCGCTGGGGCTGACTTCAGCTGGCCTCAAGCGGGAGTTCTTCCTGTCCCGAATTCCCGTGACGTCGACCCTGGACGTGGACGTCAAGGAACCGGACGGCACGACCCACGGGTACGTGGCAGTGACGGACTACGTCTACGATTCGAGCCGCAATAGCGTCAGTTTTCTCGAGGACGTTCCGGTACCCCGAGCCGAAGTGGTGGTGACCTACGAGGTCCGAGCCTCCTTTTCGGGTGCGCCGACTGACTGATCCTGCGAGCGCTCCCGGCAGGACGCTGTCTGGGCTCAGCAGGTGGAACCGGGGTAAAATGTCCCACTTGGGGTTGGTCGTGCTTCGGGCGCGCGCGATCCTTATTTCTCTCTCTCTGGCATGAGGATCGGATGGCGACGGCTGGTGGAACCCGTGGGCGCGGTGGACCTGCAGCGGTTCTCCTGGAGGAGTATGACCGACGCATGCCCCGGGACTTCTACGGTTTTTTGGGCATTTCCTTTGCCAGCCCAGAGGATGCAGTAGGTCGGGCAGCCCGGCGGCTGGAGATGCGCTGGCGAGCGATCCAGGCCGTGCCGAACCTGTCGGAAGACGCTCGTAAAAAGGCGGGTGAACTGCTGGAGGCGCTGGCTCATGTGCGCACCACACTGACGGACGCGCCGGCAAGACAGAAGTACGACAAGCTCTACCAACAAGGCAATGGCTCGGTCCTGGAGATCATGCGTCCCTCCGAGAAGGAGGACGTGGAACCGCATGCAGCGGAGCCCGAAAGCGCGGAATCGGAAGACGAGGCGGCAGGCAGGGAACCTGAAGGAGGCGAGGAGAGCCAGGCAGCGGACGCGTCCATGTCCGCAGATGCAGCAGCCCGAATCACCGAGCTCGAGGAAAACCTTTCGCGCATGGCCCAGGACCTCGCGGTGGCCCAGCAGGAACGCGACCAGGCCCTGGGGGACATGAAGTCTGCTCAGGATGCGGCCTCAACCGGGACCAGCCAGGCGAGTTCCGCGGACCTGAAGGCGGCAAAGCGATCGGTGGAATCCCTCAAGGCCGAGCTGGAGGAGGCTCGGGCAGCCCGCATGCTGGCGGAAGCCGAGGTGGATTCTGCCCAGGCCGAGGTCCGCAAGGAAATGGCTCGGGCTCAGATGAGCCACGCCAAGGAAATCCAGGGTGTTCGAGATGAACGGGATGCCGCTCAACTCGAACTCGAAGAGGCCAGTGGGGTCAAGACAGCGCTGGAATCCGCCCTGGAAGAGGAGCGTGCCCTGCGGGAAACGTCAGAACGCCAGGCCATGGAGGCTCGGCAGCAGGTCGAAACGGAACTCGCCACCATGCGATCGGCCGAAGGCGACAGGGAGATCATCAAGGCGGAACTGGCCGATGCCCTGACCGTCCGTGGGGAGGCTGTTGCGGAGTTGGAGTCGTCTCGCAAGGCGCTGTCCGACATGGAATCTGAACTGGCCGGTGCCCGCAAGGATCTGGAAGAAGCGGCGTCCTCCCAGGGACAGTCCGCCTCGGAAGCCGAAGAGGCCCTGGGGGCACTCAGAGCTGAACAGGAGCAGGCACTGGCAGCCCTTCGCACGGAATCCGATGCCCGGACAGAGGCGATTCAAACTGAGTTGGAGTCGGTTCTGGAACAGTGGAAGGCCCAGGCGCGGGAACTGGGTGAGGCCATGGAGACTGCCCAGGCAGATACACAGGTCGCTCAGTCCCGGGCGACTGGCCTGGAAGCCAGGTTGGCAGAGCTGGAATTGACCCGGGAGGATGCCAATTCCAACCAGGCTGCCCTGGGCGAACAACTCTCGGAGGCCAGGGCCGCTGGAGAGAAGGCCGCTGCAGAACATGCCGCCGAACGGGAAGCTCTGGAACGGCAGGTCCTGGAGGTTTCCGAGTCGAAGGAAGCACTGACAACCAGGGTGGAAGCCATTCAGGAAGAGGCGGACAAGACCCATGCGGGTCTGGAGGAAGAACTCGCTGCCGCAAGGTCCGCACGGGAGAACCTGGAGCGGCAACTCGCAGCACCCTCTGGTGGAGAGGACCTCCAGCTCATGCAAGTCCAGATGCGGCTGCAAACCGCCGAATCAGAGCTCGAGGCCGGTCGGTTGACGATGCAGGCCCAGTCCGTGGAACGGGAGAGCCTGGTGGCAGCGCAGTCGAAGCTCCAGGAGGACGCCGCGGAGGCTCAGGCCGAGCTCGCCTCCTGCCTGGAGGAGTTGGGGCGGATGCGTGCCCAGATCGGCGTCGGCGATGAATCGGGTCGACAGGTCGATGAGCCCACCGACGTGGCCGAGCTGGCAAGGACCATGGCATCCCTGGCCGAGAGTGGTTCCAACGGGGCTGAAAGTCTGCCCGGATCGGTGCTGAAGCTGGTCAAGGGGCACCAGAGTCAGATCGCCGAGGACAGGGAGCGCTGGGATCAGACCGAGGTGGCGATTGGGCTCACCATCCAGGATGTGATGTCCGTGGTGCAACAGGCGCCAGAACACCAGGAAGAGCTCTACCAGGTGTTGGACCGGCTTCAGCAATTCCTCCAGGAAGGCCGCCAGCAGGTCCAGCGAAACGAGGCGATCGCCAACCAGGATGCCAGGGTTCTCGCTGACTTCAAGGAGTCCTGATCAGTCCTGGCCCTTGCGGCGCCGTTCCCACCAGGCCAGTCGCTCAGCAATGGTCTTTTCGTGTCCAAAGGGCCCAGGCTTGTAGAACCGAGTCCCCGCCAGGTCGTCGGGCAGGTAGGTCTGATTCACGATGTGGTCGGGATGGTCGTGGGGGTAGCGATAGCCTTGCCCGTAGCCCTCCTGTTTCATGAGGGCGGTCGGGGCATTGCGGAGGTGCAAGGGGACCGGAAGGGGACCGGAACGATCGACTTCGGCCAGGGCCTGTCGAATGCCCAGGTAGGCGGCGTTGCTCTTGGGCGCCGTGGCCAGGTAGGTCACGGTCTGGCCAAGGGTGATCCGGGCTTCCGGTAAGCCAATGACCTGGACTGCGTGGCTCGCAGAGGCCGCCAGGCTCAGAGCGCGAGGGTCTGCATTGCCGATATCCTCGCTGGCGAAGATCAAGAGGCGTCGTGCGATGAAGACGACATCCTCGCCACCCTTGAGCATGCGGGCCAGCCAGTAGAGGGCAGCGTCCGGGTCGGAACCCCGCATGGACTTGATCAGGGCAGAGACCAGGTTGAAGTGTTCGTCGCCAGCACGGTCATAGAGGATGTCTCGTCGTGCCAGGGCTTCTTTGGCGGCTTCCTCGTCCAGGTGGCCCCCATCGTCGGTGGTCTCGACCAGGCGCTCCAGGAGATTGAGCGCCCTTCGAGCGTCACCTCCCCCCAGTTCCGCAATGCGCTGGAGCACGTCTTCGTCGACCTGGACCTGGCGATGTCCCAGGCCTCGGTCCGGATCGGCCATGGCGCGGTCCAGCAGCACCCGGATGTCATCGCTGTCCAGGGGAATGAGTCGGACGACCTCGGCCCTGGAACGCAAGGGCGCGATGATCTGAAAGGAGGGGTTTTCGGTGGTGGCTCCGAACAGGGCGAGGGTGCCGTCCTCGACATGGGGAAGGAGGGCGTCCTGTTGGGCCTTGTTCCAGCGATGGATCTCGTCGACGAAGAGCAGGACCGGTCCCCGGGCAAGTCGGGCCCGAGCCACTGCCGCTCGCAGGTCCTTGATGCCGGAAAGAACAGCGGAGAGGGGAAGATAGAGGGCCTCGGATTGCTGTGCTACCAGCCTTGCGAGGGTGGTCTTGCCGCATCCGGGGGGGCCCCAGAGCAACATGGAGGGCAGCCGCTGGCGGGCCAGGGCACGCTGCAGAAGCCCCTGTTCACCCACCAGGTGCGGCTGCCCGACCACCTCGGTCAGGTTCTGAGGACGCATGCGGTCGGCGAGGGGGGAGGTCGACATGAGGGCTCCACCCCCTGCTATCCTGCGGCCGCATGCTGGCAGCCATGCTTTCCGATGCCCACCTCACGGGCCCAGACGACCCCGTCCAGGCGCTGGTGATCGCCTGGCTCGATGGGCTGGAAACCGATCACTGCTATTTGCTTGGCGATCTCTTCCACTTCTGGTGGGCCTTTGACGACGCGGTCCTCCCGGAGTTCACCCCCGTGATGGAGGCACTTGGCCGCCTGCGAGCCCGTGGCATCCCGCTGACGATTCTGCGAGGAAACCACGACTTCTGCCTGGGCCGGGTGTTCACGGAAGACCTTGGAGCCACGGTGGCGGACGAGGTGCAGGTCACCCTGGCCGGAAGACGTTTCCTGCTGGTCCACGGCGATCAGCCAGACACCAGCCTCGGCTATCGAATGACCCGTGGGGTACTCCGAAGTGCCGCATTTGATCGGTTCATGCGCATCCTTGGACCGGAACGCGCTCGGTGGTTGGGGCACCGGCTCGCCGGAGCCTCCCGGGTCTACGGGGGCGAGGCGACTCCCTTGCTCAACGCTCAGAAGGCATGGGCCTCGAAGAGACTCGGCGGGGAGGCGGACGTGGTGGTGATGGGCCACTCCCATGTGAAGGGGCAGTGGGAATTGCCGGGAGGCGTACTTTTCAACACCGGTGAATTCGGACGAGACCGGACTTTCCTGGCGGTGACCGAAGAAGGCCCAGCCCTTCGAACCCTCAGTTGAGCGCTATGCGCTTCAGTACTTCCGGGTGTTCCAGGGCGTGGCCAGCACCAAGGGCCACGGCCTTCATGGGTTTGGCTGCCACGGAACAGGGCAGTCCGGTGGCATCGGCCATGACCTGTTCGATGTGGGGGAGAAGGGCGCCTCCGCCGCAGAGCACGATGCCGTGTTCCATCAGGTCAGCACCGAGCTCCGGTGGGGTGGTCTCCAGGGTCTCGCGAATGGCCTCCACAATGCGGGACAGGGTTCCTTTCAAGGCGTCACCGATGTCCGCGCTGGTCAAGGTGACCTGGCGAGGAATGCCGCTGTCGGCGTCCCGGCCCTTGACCGTGGTGCTCCGCTGTTCGCCGATCGGCGCTGCGCAACCGATGTCCAGCTTCACGGCCTCTGCCGTGTGGGTCCCGATGATCAGTCCCTTCTTGACGCGGACCGCTCGGATGATGGCCTCGTCCATGTGGTCGCCTGCGACGCGGAGGCCACAAGAGCGAACCAGCCCACCCATGGAGATCACGGCGACCTCGGTCGTCCCGCCTCCAATGTCCACGATCATGGTGCCGATGGGGTCCATGACGGGAAGCCCTGCGCCAAGGGCCGCGGCCAGGGCCTCGGGGACCAGGAAGACCTCCTTGGCGCCAGCTGCCCGGGCGGATTCGTGGACCGCACGTTTCTCCACCTCAGTGACCCCCGAAGGGATGCAGACCAGCATCCTGGGTTTGAAGAGTCCCTGCCGACCGGTGGCGCGGAGGATGAAGTAGCGGATCATCTGCTCGGCGATCTCGAAGTCAGCAATGACCCCGTCCTTCAGGGGGCGGACCGCAGCGATGCTTCCGGGGGTGCGCCCGAGCATGACCCGGGCTTCTTCGCCCACGGCCAGGACCTCGGTGTAAGCGCCGGTGGGAGCCACGCGTACCGCGACCACCGAGGGTTCATCAACGACGATGCCTCGGCCGCGGGCGTAGACGATCGTATTCGCTGTACCCAGATCGATCGCCAGGTCCTTGGACAGGCGGCGTAGGGCCTGTGGCTTCGACATGAACCCTGGCCCGAAAAGGGCTCAGTTGCTCTTCAGAGGGGGGTCGCCGAAGCCTCGGCGCAGCTTCTCCTCGACCATGGGCTTCTCCATGACCGCGGACACATGCTGGGCATAGCCTCCAAGCTGCTTTTCGTCGGACAACTTCAGGTTGCGGAACCGTCCGTCCAGGGTGACGACCCGGACCACAAAGGTCGCGTCGTCTCCACCGATCCGGTACTCGATCTTTGCGACTTCCGCAAAGGTGATGCGCTCGGTCTCCACCCGGTCCTTGAAGGTCTTGGTGAACACGATGGAGGCGGACTCTTCGTCGATGACGATGTTCTCCGTGGCCGCCCGGGCATTCACGTAGAAGAAGACCCCGTAGCCGATTCCGACCATGGTCACGAGCATGACCAGAAGCCCGATCAGACCGGTGGTTCCGGATCGGGCTGGGGCCTCTGAAAAATCGTGGAAGCAGTGCTTGCAACGGCTGGCTGCCGCTGGCACCACCGATCCGCAGTTGGGGCAGTCCTTGGATGACACAGCTGACGCTCCCGCGCGAGTCAGGTCGACCTGTAAATCCGCCTGTGGGGCGGTGTCAAGAAGCCCACGGTCAGTGCGACGTCAATGCGGGGTCCCGAGGTGGGTTGCCCGGGCGACCGGGGAGGACGGTCACACCCCTCCTTGCTCGTGGGCAAAGCGAGCCAGAGGCCGCAACAACACCGGTAGCATCAGGGGAACCTGGCTCCCCGGGCGGCTCTTTCGGTAGACCTTCCAGATCTTTTCTCCCGCTCGCACCATCGCCCGTGTTTCTTGTTTCCAACCCATCTCCCTGGCAAGGGCCGCTCGGTGGTCGGGGGGCAGGTCGTCCAGATCCTGGGCGTCGTACTTGGAGAATGGCAGGCCTTCTCGTCGGGCCAGTGCCAGCAGTCTTGGAACCAGTTCCTCCAGCAGGCCCTGCCGGTCGATCTCGGCCTCTGGCAACAGGTTCAACTCCACGGCCCAGTCGGCCAGGTCCTTGTCCGGGAGGTAGTCCATCCCCAAGGTCTCTTGCTCGGTCAACGTGAAACGCGCAGCCAATGCCTCTCCAAAGTCCGGCCAGAATGTGGGGAAAGGACTATAGCCTCCCCCCGGAGGTTCCAGGAAACGATGCGTATGCTGGTCTGGCTGCTCCTTCGCCCCCCCTGCCTGGCATTGGCCTTGTTCCTGGGTTGGTTGCGGGATCGACGATTGGGCCGGGCGGGTATCCTCGAGCTGCGACTGGGTCGGCACGAGGCCGGGTCCATCTCCGTGGCGCGTCTGGCGGACTTTGAAGAGGCCGCTTCCTCGGAACGGGTTCGAGGCATCCTCATCCACATGGACGCCCTGGGAATGGGTTGGGCGTGTCTCCAGGAGTGGCAGGCCGTGTTGGAACGGCTCAAGGACCAGGGGAAGCTGTTGGTGACCTGGGTCGAGTCGCCGTCAACCGCGGCCTATGGCCTCGCTTCCGTGGCTGACCGGGTGGTGATGCCCCCGCTGGGAGAGGTCGGGCTGGTGGGTGTAGCAGGACGGCTGCGCTTCCTGGGGGGGGTGTTGGAACACCTGGGCCTGGACTTCGAGATCGAAGCGGCCGGCGAATACAAGAGCTACGGCGAGTCCTTTACCCGCAGCTACGCAAGCCCGGAAAACCGTGAGGCCACGCGGGCCCTGGTGGATGACCTGCATCAGGGGGTCCTGGAAACCGTTGCTCGACACCGTCGCCTGACCGAGGAGGAGGTCCAGGCTCTTGTGGAGCGAGCCCCGCTCACCGCCGACGAGGCTCTCGAGGCCGGGCTGGTGGATGAGATCGGGTACTCGGACGTTCTGGAGGACTGGCTGGAAGAGCAGCTGGATGCGAAACCGGTGCGACTCAGTGCTCGGATGGCCACCCGTGTCCAGGGCTGGATTCGGATGTTGGAGTCCGTCGGCGCCGGGAATCCCCAGATCGCCGTGGTTCACCTGAAGGGTCCTGTGGTGGGTAGTGGAGGGCGAAACAGGGGGCGCCAGGTCATCGAGCCTCGGGGAACGCTCCAGGCCCTTCGTGCGCTGCGAGAGCAGGACAAGGTGAAGGCGGTGGTGTTGGCGGTGGATTCGCCGGGAGGGAGCGCACTGTCATCGGACCTCATCTGGCGAGAGGTCGAACTGCTCACACGGAGCAAGCCGGTGGTCGCCTGTTTTGGCGACACGGCGGCGAGTGGCGGGTACTACCTGGCGGCTTCCGCATCGGAGATCATCGCTCGTCCGGGAACGTTGACCGGCTCCATTGGAGTGGTGGGCGGCAAGCTGGTCACAGGCAAGGCCCTGGCCCGGGCGGGGGTGCACACCGAGTGGGTGGGCACCGGGCCCAATGCGGCGCTCTACACACCGGACCGGCCGTTTACCCCGGCCCAGAAGGCTCGCTTCCGTGCCGTGCTCCAGCGGACCTATGAGACCTTCATCCAGCGAGTTGCCGCGGGACGTCGGTGCCCCGAGGAGAGTGTGGAACCGGTGGCCCGTGGCCGGGTCTGGACTGGCACCGCAGCGCTTGGGCATGGCCTGATCGATGGTCTGGGAGGACTGGCGGAGGCGTTGCTGCGGGCTCGAAGACTCGCGGGTCTGAGGCCGGGTGCTCCATGGCGGCGGATCGACATCGCCCTCCGGCCCCATCGAAGTCTGGTGAGCAGGCTGGTGCCAGAGCTTGCCCAGCTTCAGGCCATGATTCCCCGGCTACCCGCGGCCGTCCAGTTGCTGGCCGATCATCCCGGCGAGCCACTGGCGTTGTCCGCGGTGGGGGTGGAATTCGAAGGACTCGACGTCGGCGAATCACCGGTTTCCATCGGGTAGAAGAAGCGGTAGCCACGGGCCAGGTAGAGGCCGAAGATCACCTGGCCCACCCCTGGACCGACCAGGGGCAGCAACTGTCCGAACAACATCATCACCCCGGTCCCCAGGAAGGTGAAGCCGACGGTCCACAAGGGCCGCTCTGCAAAGCGTCGAGCACTCTCCCGCATCGCGCTGAGCGGATCCATGCCCTGGTCCACCACCAGGGGAAGCGCCCACACAAAAACCGATCCGGCCAGCAGTCCTGGCAGGACGCAGAGGCACAGTCCCGCGATGCCCAGGACCATCGTGAACAGGGTGACCGTCAGCACGCCGACCAGGTTGGTCAGGGCCAGGCCCGGCAGCTCCATCAATGCGGGGGGTGTCTGGTCATCGACTTCGCGCAGGGCCAGGCGGAGGATCCCGGCAAAGACCACCTGCCAGATGGCGGTCCACAGCAAGATGATGGTGGTCAGTGCCAGCAGCACCAGTCCGTAGAGCGCAGGAAACACCGTGTTGGAGGGATCGGGAGCCTCGGCGAGCCCCAGGTAGAAGGTGATGGCGACGATGGCCATCATGACCAGGGTAAAGGCAAAGAGGGCGCCGCCAAGCACCGCTGCCAGAAGCCCCCATGTCCGCCATTGACCGGCGAACCGGGTCAAGGAGCCGGTCATCAGCTCCAGCATCGGGGGCGCTGCCGGACCGCTCGCCATGCTACTGGGCGTCTCCGTAGACCCACCGGTAGGTCATCAGGTACCCCAGCACGCGCCGGACATAGCGACGTGTCTCGGAGTAGCTGATGTCCTCGGCGAACCGGGCCCCCGAAGGTGGACTGGCGTAGGTCGCGAGCCACCGCTCCACGGCATCTGCCCCCCCGTTGTAGGCGGCGATGACCAGGGGCAGTGAGGGTTGTACCGGGGCTGACTGCCAGTGGGTCCGCAGTCTCCCCAACTCGGTGGTGCCCAGGACAGCGTTGTAGCCGGGATCGTAGAGGCGCTCGGGGTCGTAGGGACCCTCGAAGAGCAGGGGGTGCAGTTCCGCCCCCAGGTCCGGCATGACCTGCATCAGTCCACGGGCCCCCGCCGGAGAGGTGACCTCGGGTTGCAGCCCGCTCTCGGCTGTCATGATGGCGAAGGGAAGCAGGGGGTGCAGCCCGCTCTTTTGGGCAGCCTGGGCCACCAGGTCGGCCTGGGGTCGGGGATGACAGGCCTGGAGGGCGACCGGGTTGCCACCCTTTCGTACATCCCCACACCAGGGGGCGGCGAGACGGGTGGAAAGGCGTCCGTCCCCCGCTTCGATCGCAAGATGAGCCAGGGCCAGGGAAGTGGTGCGTCCCTGGCGTGCAGCGGCGCTTTCGGCAGGCCTCAGGAGCTCACGGGCCCAGGAGGGGTGACCGGCACGGAGGAGTACCTGGGCGGTTCGAATCTGGGGTTGGGCTTGAAGAAAGCTCTCGGGCAGGGCCGGTACCTCTGCGGGACCCGCTCCCTGGATTCGCAGTCCCAGTTCCCGGGCCGCAAAAAACGCGGCTCCGGAGGTGGGGAATTGGTCGACCAGGGCCTGGAACATCTCCTGCTCCACCTCCGGACGTCCCTGCATGCCATGAATCCGTGCCCACCAGTAGCGCGCCTGTGGCACCAGGGAACTCTTGGGAAAGGACCGGGTCAGGGCTCGCCAGTGGTTCTCGGCTTCCTGCAGCCGCCCGTCCTTGAACGCGGTCCATCCCAGGTACCACAGGGCCTCGTCGCCATGACGGGAGGTGGGGTACCGATCCAGGTGGGCCTGCAGTTCACGTTCGGCCTCTCGCAGGTTGTTTCGATCCACCTCCAGGTACCCGAGCTTGTAGCTGGCGGTGTCTGCCCGCTTGGTGGACGGGTACAGGGTGACCAGGCGCCGGTAGGCTCTTGCAGCGGCGTCGTAGTCGCCGGTTCGGCTCAGGGCGAGGGCGTAGTGAAAGAGGACGTCGGCGTTGGCCTGTCCCTGCTCGGGCCCGAGGCGTTCGAACCAGGAGACCGCGCGAGGATAGGCCCGAGCCTTGAACAGCGCAAAGGCCACCTCGCGGGTCCAGGTGGCCGAGGTGTCGCCGGTGGCGTGCGTCAGCCCATCGTACAGGGGCACAGCGTTCTGGGCCTGGCCACCCTTCACGAGGGCTCGGGCCCGGTTCAGGGCCAGTTGTCGGCCCTCGACGTCGCTGAAGTCTGGAACCGAGTGGCCCATCTCTTCCAGTCGCAGAGCGGCCTGGTCCGACCATGGCGAGGTTGCATGCCGGGACCAGGTGGCCCGGTAGGTTGCAATGGCTGGGGACAGGTCCCCCCGGGACTCGGCGCCAAAGGCCAGCCAGTAGCGAGCTTCGGGCTCGACCTCGGTACTCAGCAGGGCACGCAGGTCCTCCTTGGCATCCTGGCTGCGGTTCAGGGCGATGCGTGCCCGGCCAATCAACAACCGGGCTTCAAGATCGGCGGACCCGAACAGGTCCGCATCGACGAGGAGTTCCTCCACCCGGGCGGGGTCCTTCTCGATGAGGGGACGGGCATGCAGAAGTCGCAGGTAGGGGCCTAGCTCGGGGTCCTGGAGGAGTTCCGGGGTGAGGGGATCCAGCTGTCCACAACTGGCCCTGGCCAGGGAGGCATCGGGACCACGGGCCTGTTTCAGGGCCTCCAGAGCGGTGACACAGTCCCCTCGTCGGAGGGCCTGGCTGGCCGGTTCGGGCACCTCGGCGAGTGCCTGCAACAGGAAGAGGAACATCATCATTACTGTTGTGACACCAGGGGGGTCAGAGGGACGTCCCCAGACGGAAATAAAGGGTCTCGACCTGGACAGGGGAGTAGCCCCCTGGGCCGTAGACAGCGAAGGCATAGCCCGCTCGCAGTTGCAGTCCGATGGCCCACCCTACGATCGCGGTCAGGCGCAACTCCGTTCCTACCCCCACCAGGGGCCCCGTGGCCTCCTCCAGGGTGTCAAAGGCATCGCCGACATCGGTGAACACGGCCCCGGAGAGCTTCTGTACAAACAACGGGAGAGTTCCGGCCCCGCGGTCGATCCGCAGGAGGGGAAAGCGGTACTCCAGGGTGCCCAGGTAGTACCAGTCACCGGCGACCACGGACACCGGGAAGCCACGCAGGGACTCGTATTCGTCCGGGAGGCGGTAGTAGCTGGAGACACCGTAGTTGCCGCCGAGCCGGAAGCTTCCGTAGCGCAACCGATCCCCAAAGGACACGCCCCCTGCCAGCCGAACGACAAGGACGTGGTTGGCGGGCCACCAGGGCAGGTGGAGCTTGTCCATGGCCTCGTCCTGGCCGATGCTCTCCTTCCATGCTGCGGTGATCTGGAGTTGATCAAAGGGCTCCCGAGTGGCCTGGTCGACCAGGGTGTAGGAACCCAGGAAGCGACTGGTCCACTTGGCGGAGATCTTGACGGTACGGGCGTTCTCCGGAGAGATGCTGTAGGCAAATGCCTGGCTGCGGCCCAGCCCCCAGCCCACCTGCAAACTGCTCAAGACCCCGCGTGTCGGAAGCGCGTCGTAGTAGACGTCCTTGGAAAGGGGGTCCTGGGGCTTTCTCCAGACCCCTCGGTAGCGGGCCCAGATAGCGCTTCGCTCGGTCAGGGGCAGGCTGATGCTGCTCCACCAGACATGTCGTTGGTCCCAGTAGCGTTCCCCGGCCGACACGATGCCAGGCAGATTGGCCCCGGATTCAGTGGGTGTCTCCAGGTAGATGTCGCCGTAGGGCACGGCGTAGCGGTAGGCGCCCCAGCCCATCACTGGCGTCCAGCGATTCCAGATGAAGCTCGTGCCACCTCCCAGGCTGTTGGCATCGGTGCGGTAGGTCGCGTAGGCGTTCCAGCTGTACTGGCGCAGGGTGTCGACACCGCCGGTGGAGACGGCTCCCATCAGCCCGAAGGTCGTCTGGTAGAGGGTGGGGTAGAGGTACCGGGGTGGGAACAGGGTCGGCAGAGGGCTGTAGCGCTTGACGGGGTGGTCGAAGGGGTAGTCCTCCTCCTCTCGCTCGATCTCCACGCCACGGGTCATGTCCTCGACCTGGGCGCCCTCGACCGGTTGGTCCGCCAGCCCGTAGGAGAGAACTCGGCGACCTCGGCGACTGGGAGCATCCACGGGGCCGATCGAGCCCGAGCCCGGACCACCTCGGGCGACTGTCTCCGTGGCTCCGGGAAGCACGGCTGCCAGGGGCCCTCGGTGGGTCAGACCGCGTGGCAGGACCCCCCGCGGGAACCAGGCGGATCGGTCGACATCGGCCACCATGATGTCCATGCCGTGGGTGTGGTACTCCTGCCAGGCCAGCTTCTGGCCGTCCGGGCGAATCGAGGGCTGGAAGGCACCGCCCAGGACATTGGTGACCTGGAAGAGCGCTTCTGTCTCCAGGTCGATGGCGTAGATGTTCGGAATCCCGGTGCGATCGGAGACAAAGAACAGGGTCCGACCGTCGGCGGACCAGGAAGGGTCTCGATCGATGTGAACGTCGTGGGTGATGCGCCGGTAGGGCGTGCCGTCCGCGCGATGGATCCAGATGTCTCGGAGCCCGGCCTGCCAGACCGACAGGGCCACGTAGTTCCCGTCCGGTGACCACCGGGGGGTGGAGATCTGGGTGTGGTCCTTGTAGGTGGTCAGGGGCTCCAGGCTCTGGTCGATGCGCATGCGGTAGAGGTTGTTGTCCTGGGCCTGGTTCTTGACCACCCACAGGTCGGCACCGTCAGGGCTGAAGGCGGGGTCCCGGGCCCTGGCGCCGTTGGTGAGTCGTCTGGACTTCTCCTCCCCGAGTTCGTGGAAGTAGACGTCCTCCCACAGGTTGTACCGGTTGACGATGTGGGTACTGGAATAGGCAAAGGCCTGGCCATCCGGGCGCCAGGTAAAGGTCTTCGCAGCCTGGTCGTCGACCTCGACCTGGGGGTTTTGGCCCTCCCCATCGGCCAGGTAGATGGCGGATCCGGTGCGGCGGTCGCTGCAGGAGAACACCAGGTGCTCTCCCGTGGTGGACCAGACCGGGCCGGAGCAGGAGTCCGCTCCATCGGAGACAAGGGTGCCCTCGGTCAGTCCCTGGGCCCGGAGTGCCTCGGCAGTGGCGGCATACTCCGCTTCCAGAGAGGCCTTCCAGTCGTTGTAGAGAGAGCGGAAGCTGGCCCCGAACGTCTGGCGAGCAGGCAGCAGGTACGGCAGCCAGGCACCATAGGTGTGGTTCCACCGGGTCCAGGCGTCATCGGAGCTGTGGTCGGCGATGTATTGCAGGAAGCTCTGGCCGAAGAGGTAGCGGACACTGCCCCCAGGGGCGTCGGACATCAGGCCGTCCATGGAGCCCAGCCGAGGGAAGTTGTCTTCCAGGGCTGCCATCCGCAGGACCATCTGTGCCTGGCTGGCTCGCCCCCGTCCGCCGCTGGTGTGGCGAGTCTCGTGGTAGGTGGCCTGTCCTTCGACGATCCACCAGGGGCTCACATGGTTGACGGAGATGATTCGCCCGAAGATGTACCGAAGGACCTTGGCGTAGCCCTCGACGGTGTCCAGGTGCAGGATGTGGGCGAACTCGTGGGTGGTGATCGCGTCCAGCCAGTCCGTGTACAGGCCAAGGCTTGAGGATGCCTGGGGGGCCGTGACGAAGAGCACGATCGTGTTGACCGGCAGGGTCATCGCGTAGCCATTGGCCACGTCCGTGTGGTCTACGAGGACGATCTCCGTGGGCCTCTTGGGCCGGTTGTCCATGTCCTCGGTGAGCTTGGTCCAGATCTCCTCGGCGGTGACGGCCAGTTCGTTGGCCAGCTGTTCCTCACCCTGGTGAAAGGTGATGTGGAAGTGCTCGGTGGAGAGTGTCCGCCAGGTCAGGTCCGGGTCGTAGGACGCGGCCTGTACAGGCGTGATGAACCACAGAAGGGTGATCGCCCACAGGACCCGCCTCATGAGCTTGAACGGTGGGATCAGGCGCATCTGCGGCCTCACGATACCCCAGGGTCGTGCTGCCCGGTCACCAGGCCGCGGAGAACCTCTGGATCGTGCACGATGGCGCTCCAGAAGAGCGGCCATCGCAGCCCACGGGTCCAGCCGGCCAGGGCCTCGCCATAGGCCGCGGCGGAAGGGTTGGCCCAGGCTGCAGCCAGGCTTCCAAGAAGCATCAGCAGGGTGTTTCCGATGACTCTCAACTGGGGGTCCCCCTGTCGAAGAGCAATGAAGGTCCGGGTGGTGTGGAGCGTAAACGCTGCCAGGTCGGGGTCCAGGTCAGGAAAAGGTGGTGCGGGGTCCGGTGCCTCGAGGATCGGGCGGAGGGCTGCTCGGGCCTTGGGGCCCGGGGCTCGGGCCAGGATGATTTCAGGGTCCAGGCCTCGAAGCAGGCGAGCCCAGCGCTGTTCGATGCCCGTTGCCGCCAGCTGGGAGAGCGCCTGGGCCGGTGTGGAGACGGTGTCGAGAAGGCGGATCAGCATGACCTCGCCCTGGACTTCTGACTCGGGGCGCTCCTTCTGGTTGACCAGGAGCACCTGGTCCAGATCCAGGACGGGTCCTTCGCGCCAACTGCGCCAGGTGTGGTAGCAGCCGGGGTCGACGCCCGGCCGTGTTCCGTCCTCGGTCTGCAGTCCTACCAGGGGATATTGCTGGCAGACCCGGGGCTTGGCTTCGGCGCCCCAGCGGGCGTGGATACGACACCGGAATTCGGGGCTCAGAAAGACACAGCGGCCGTCGACCTGGCGCAGGAAGCCCTGTTCCAGAGGAGCCTCGATGCCAAGTGAATCGGCCTGTTCCAGGAGCGGCGCCATCTCGTCTGCCAGCGGACGGACCTTGACCCCCTGGCAGGAACCGCCACATCCGTGACAGGTGTGTCGAGGGGGGGGCAGTTCAACACCGTGCGAGGCCATGGGCTCGCATAACCGTCGTCATTGGATACCCTCCGCGAAAGTGCGCCCTCTCCTGCCCGTCTTGCTTCTTCTCCTCTCGGCGCTTGCTGGCTGCAAGAACCTGCAGGCCAGCTACCACAACGCCCAGGGACTGGAACAGTACCGGGCGGGGGAGGCCCAGGCGGCGATAGCCGAGTACCGAAGGGCACTCGAGGTCCAACCGGAAATGCCGGAGGCCTTGAACAACCTGGGGATGGCCTACCAGTCCATGGGGCTGTTGGAGGAGGCGATCGACGCCTACCGAGAGGCCATCCGTGCCCGGCACGACCTGTCGGAGACCCACTTCAACCTGGCCGTGCTCTACGACCGCCTGGACCGCGTGCCACAGGCCATCAAGGAATATGAGAACGCCCTGGAGTATGCACCCGAGGACCCTGTGGCGGCCCTGAACCTGGCGGTGTTGCTTCACCGAATCGGGCGGTCCTCGGAGGCCTTGCCCTTTGCTCGCCGGGCGGTGACCCAGGCGCCTCGCGACGCAGACGTCTGGTTTGCACTCGGGGCTGTCCAGGCTGCCACGGACAGCCATGTCGAAGCGGTGGTCAGCTTTCGGCGTTGCCTTGAACTCGCCCCGGACCACCCCGATGCTGCCATCAACCTGGGGACGGCCTACCTGGGGGCAGGAGATCTGAAGAGTGCGGAACTCCAGTTCCGGGCCATGCTCCGCAAGGACCCCGCTCTGGCCGAGGCGGTCAACAACCTGGGCTTCGTGCTGTACAAGGCGGGCCGTCATCCGGAGGCCATCGAGCACCTGCAGCAGGCGGTGCAACTCAGACCCGGGTACGTCGTGGCTTGGTTGAACCTGGGCAACGTGTACCGGGAGCTGGGTCTCGTGGATGCCGCCATCACCTGCTACCAGGCGGCGCTCGCACAGGACGCTGACAACGGGAGGGCCTGGAGTGCACTGGGACTGGCGTGGCAAGCCCGCGGCAGACGGGACCGGGCCCGATCTGCCTTCGAGGAGGGACTGGAGGTCCAGCCGGAGGACCCCGAGCTTCACGCCAACCTGGCCTGGCTTCACCTGGATGAGCCGGGTGAGGCTGCGGGGGAGCGCGCCCTGACCCACGCCCGAATGGCGGTGGAGTTGGCCGAGGGAAGTCGCAGGGTCGAGGTGCTGACGGTTCTGGCCAGGGCCTGGTGGCGCGTGGGAAACAGGGATGAGGCCAGGGCGGTCCTGAAGGAGGCCATTTCACTGGCCCCTGAGGACCCTGCACCGAGGCGGCTATTGGCAGAGATGGAACATTGACCCTACGGCACACGGTCTTTTTGTGGGATACCGGGCCCGGGCTCCAAGAGGTGAGTTCATGCGCATAGGAGTGCCGCGCGAATCGAAGCCGGCGGAGCGGCGTGTCGCTGTCACGCCCGCTGCCGTGCAGCGGTTGGTCAAGCTGGGATACGAGGTCCTGGTCCAGGCTGGCGCGGGAATCGGTGCGTCCTATGGGGACCAGGGCTATGCCGAGGCCGGGGCCAGCCTGGTGGAAGGCCCCCAGGAGATCTGGTCCGGCTCCGACATCATCTTGAAGGTCAACCCGCCCGGCACCGATGACAGCGGTGCCCAGGAAGTGGACCGACTGTCCAAGGGACAGGTGCTTGTGTGCCTCTTCCAGCCAGCACAGAACACGGAATTGCTGGAGCGGGCCGCCAGCCTGGGGGCCACGGTCATCGCCATGGACCAGGTGCCGCGGATCAGCCGGGCGCAGAAGATGGACGTGCTCTCGTCCATGGCGAACATCGCTGGCTACCGGTCAGTGCTCGAGGCCTCCTGGCACTACGGAGGGTTTTTCGGGGGACAGATGACCGCGGCGGGCCGGACCCGCCCAGCCCAGGTGCTGGTCATCGGGGCCGGCGTCGCTGGCCTCTCTGCCATCGCCACTGCCCGTGCCCTGGGGGCCGAAGTTCGAGCCTTTGATGTGCGGCTTGCGGTGGCGGACCAGGTCCAGAGCCTGGGGGCGTCCTTCTTGAAGCTGGACCTTCCCATGGAGGAAGGGGAAGGCCAGGGCGGCTATGCCAAGGTCGTCTCCGACGACTTCCTGGCTGCGGAACACCGGCTTTTTGGCGCCGAGGCTCCTGGGCTGGACATCATCATCACCACGGCGCTGATCCCGGGTCGCAAGGCACCCGTGCTCATCACCGACGAGATGATCCGGAGCATGTCTGCTGGCTCCGTCATCGTGGATCTCGCCGTGGAGCAGGGGGGTAATTGTGAAGGGTCGGTGGCCGGGAAGGCGGTGGTCGTCCATGACGTCACCATCCTGGGCTATACCGACCTGACCAGTCGGCTCGCGACCCATGCCAGCCAGTTCTTCGCCAACAACCTGGTGAACCTGATCGCTCACATGGGGACGGCGACCGAGTGGTGTGTGGACTTCGAGGACGAGATCGTACGGAAGTCCACGGTCTGCCACCAGGGCCAGGTCACCTGGCCACCGCCAGCCGATCCGGCCCCTGTCGTGGCACCGACGCCTTCGCCGCAGGAAGTCCGGGTCGCCCCGAAGCCTTCACCCCCACCGGAGCCCAGCAATCTGGGTCCAAGGGTCTTGCTGTTCTTGGGCGTTCTCCTGCTGGTCCTGATTGGCATCTATGCGCCCTCGGACCTGGTGCAGCACCTCACGGTGTTTGTGCTGGCCTGTTTCGTGGGCTGGCAGGTCGTCTGGAATGTCACGCCAGCCCTTCATACGCCCCTGATGAGCGTGACGAATGCCATCAGCGGCATCATCATCGTGGGCGGGATGCTCCAGGCCGCGACCGGCCACATCACGGCAGCGTCGCTCATTGGAGCCGTCGCCATCCTGGTCGCCAGCATCAACATCTTTGGAGGCTTCCTGGTCACCCAGCGGATGCTCCAGATGTTCCGGCGGGAGGGGGACTGAGTCATGGACGGCAGTCTGTACAGTGTGGCCTACCTGGTCGCGGCGGTCCTCTTCATCCTCAGCCTTGGGGGACTCGCGAACCAGGGGACAGCCCGCCGAGGAAATGTCTACGGCATGGTGGGCATGGTGCTGGGCATCCTGGCGACTGCGTTTCATCCGCGCGTGGAGGCCCTGCCCCTGATGGTTGGGGCTGTCGCCGTCGGTGGCACTGTTGGGGCGGTATTCGCGATGCGGGTCGCGATGACCGCCATGCCTCAGCTTGTGGCCCTGCTGCACAGCTTCGTGGGATTGGCGGCGGTGCTGGTCGGTATCTCCAGCTTCATGAATCCGCCCGAGGCGATGGCCGGGACGGCCCTTGCCGTTCACCATGTGGAGATCTGGCTGGGAGTGGCCATCGGGTCCATCACCTTCACGGGGTCCGTGGTGGCCTGGGGCAAGCTCCGAGGCAGTCTCTCCGGCAGGCCGATTTTGTTGCCCGGGCGGCACCTGCTGAACCTGGTCCTCACTGTCGTCTCCATGGGCATGGTCTTCTGGTTCCTGGACGCTGACCTGGCGCCGGAGACGGGCCTGTTGCTGCTCCTGGTCATGACAGCCTTGACCGGCGTGCTTGGCATACACCTGGTGGTGGCCATTGGCGGTGCAGACATGCCGGTCGTGGTCTCGTTGCTGAACAGCTACTCAGGCTGGGCGGCAGCTGCTGCTGGCTTCATGCTGTCCAACGACCTGCTCATCGTGACGGGGGCACTCGTGGGCAGTAGCGGGGCCATCCTGAGCTACATCATGTGCAGGGCCATGAATCGGTCCATCTGGCACGTGGTCTTTGGAGGTTTCGGAACCGAGGGGGGCCAGCCCGCGGTGATCTCGGAGGAGCAGGGAGAGGTCATCGCCACCGATTCGGACGAGGTTGTCGACCTGTTCGACGGGGCCCGGTCCATCGTCATCGTGCCTGGCTATGGGATGGCCGTGGCGCGGGCGCAGCACCTGGTACACGAGCTGTCCAGCACCCTGCGGAGCCGAGGCGCGATGGTTCGCTATGCCATCCATCCCGTGGCTGGCCGCCTGCCTGGTCACATGAACGTGCTCCTGGCCGAGGCTGGTGTGCCCTATGACGTTGTCCTGGAGATGGAGGAGATCAACGGAGACCTCCCCGACACGGACGTTGTGCTGGTGATTGGTGCCAACGACATCGTGAACCCCGGTGCCCAGACCGATGAGACGAGCCCGATCTACGGCATGCCAGTGCTGGAGGCCTGGAAGGCCGGAACCGTGGTCGTGTTCAAGCGCTCGATGGGTTCGGGGTACGCGGGCGTACAGAACCCGTTGTTCTTCCACGACAACACGAGGATGTTCTTCGGGGATGCCAAGGAATCCATGCAGGGCCTGGTGTCGAAGCTGACGAACTAACGGCGCTCGTAGGCCCCGACGTCAGGTGCTGCTCCCTGGGGCCGAGGCTGGCCCAGACGGTCCACCGGCACATCCAGCGTGATGCCCGCATCCACCAGGGGCGAGTCCACCAGGGGCCGCAGATCGGCCCCGTAGGCGCTGACGTGAAGGAGCCCGGCCTGTTCGATGGTCCCGGTAAAGAGGGCTTCGGGCCTCAGGTCTCCCCACCAGGTCCTGGTGGTCAGCGGGATGTCGTAGCCGACGATCACGCTGTTGCTGACCGCCAGGTCACCGTAGCCTTGCAGCACCAGGCCGATCTCGCTCTCACCGCCGTCCACATGGGCGAGGGTGGCATGGGCCAACTGTCCACTGCAGTCGGTGAGCACCAGGGACTCTGACGGCCAGGGCCCACTGGCGGCGACGATTGCCAGGTTCTCGATCCAGGCGTCCCGCCCCCCGCAATTCACGGTGAGAGCGGAGGAACCCCGTGTCTCGATGGTGGCACCGCTCAGACGAAGGGTGTCCCCTATGCTGAGTCGTGGGGGTCCACCGGCTGCCGGCGAACCCAGTACGTCCAGCCCCTCGGCATCCAGGCCTCCCTGGGCGGAGAGTTCGGTGGCCCGGGTGCCGGCATTGCGGCGGAAGGTGGCATCCACCAGGCGCAAGGGGAGGGAGCTGATGATGCCCCCAGCCTCGCTGAGTGCCGCATCGCCGTTGTCTCGCACGGTCAGCTGGGACAGTGAAACAGGCAGCGGCCCTTCGCCGGTGAGCAGAGCTCCGGTCTCTTCGTTGCCCTCCAGCAGCAGTTCACTTCCCGTGATCTGCAGCGGGTCATCAGCACTGAGACCGATGCCGTTGTTTCGCAGGGTGACCCGGGCCAGCTTGACCTCTGAGTGAGGGGAGACCTGGATTCCCACGTCGCCGCCTTCCACCGCCAGGTCGCGAATGACCAGGTCTGTGGAGGACAGGGTGAGGACCGTCTGGGGCTGCTGGTTTTCTTCCTCGGAACCGATGACGGTCAGCAGGGTCTGTCCTGACCCGGCTCCAGCCAGCGTCACACCCGGAGTCTCGATTACCAGGGCTTCCCTCCAGGTGCCGGGTGACACGCAGATGGTGGTACCGGGGTTGGCCCGGGCCAGGGCAGCACCGATGGTCGGGTAGAAGCCCGGCTCAGGGTTCTCCCAACTCAGCCAGTCCACGCGAAGACTGCGCCCGTCGCTGTCACTACAGGGAGGTGCTTCACAGGCGAGGAGGGTGAGGAGGGTAAGCATCAGAAGTAGTAGTTGAGCCCCAGTCCGGGCCCTCCTCCAAATGTGCGAAGGTCAATGCCACTGCCACTGCCAATGTCCAGGGACAGTCCCCACTGGGCGGAGAGCCCCAGGTTCTCCAGACCCAGGCCGAACCACTCCGCGGAGAGGGCGGGCTGAAGCCGAAGAACCCCGGAGTCCTGTCTGGAGACCCAGGCCACGCCGACTGCGCCGTAGAGGTTCAGGTTGTCCTCGACCACCACGGCGTAGAGCGCCCGCAGGCCAACGGTCCAGTTGTCATCGACGCTGCCTCGAAGGTCCATGCCCGCCTGGGCCTCGACCAGGATGTTGATGGGCTTTTCGCCCACTGGAAGCCCGAAGCGCACGGTCAGGGTGGAAGCGTCATCGAGTCCCGCCTGGAAACCGACGCCCAACCGTCCCTGGAGATCCTTTCCCAGGGCAGGGGCGGTCGCCAGCAACAGCGCCAGGGCAGGAGTCCACATTGGATCCAGTCTGGTCAAAAGTCTTGCAATGTCAAGAGCTGTCTTGTTGCAAGACCTCAGTGCTACGGGCTTTCCACGAAGCAGGGGCCAGGAAATTCACGCTGTGCCAGGTCGATGTGGGGCGCCAGACCCGTTCAGAAAGCCGTCATTCAGGCCATTCCTGGGCCAACTCCACCTCCCACGCGAGCGCGGCAGAGAGTGCACGGCTGCCATCGTCGAGCCACAAGTCGGCCAGGTTCTCGTTCAGCAGGTCCGTGACCCACATCATGAACTCATCCCGGGTCATGTTCAGGTAGCTCGAGGAATCGTAGTAGGTCACTTCCGGGTCGGCGCCTGTGTCCGGCGCTTCCTGGGGCACGATCTTCTCCACCACCTGGTCGACCAGCCCCTGCACTGGAAGGGATCCCACCAGGACGCCGAACCCGGCAGTCCAGTGTCCGGTGTCCGGAATCCCGCCACTCAGGCTGTAGAATTCGCCCGCGAGGACGCCATTGACCAGGGGGATCTGGACCGGTGGTTCACCCTGCACCACGGGAAAGGGCAGCTCGGCCGTGGCCGTGTCCACCGAGAAGTTCGTCTCGTCGGTGAACTTGCCAGTAAACCGCGAGTTGGGGGTACCGTCGCTGCCGAGACTCGAGGGGTCCATCTCCAGTACGGCGGAGTCCTCGTTTCGGTTGGCAAGGAGGAGATCCACGGTCAGGACGCGGTTGGCGTAGAGGGTGTCCAGCAAGAGGATCAACTGATCTTCTGCCAGCATCTCCACGATGGTCGTGTTGACGCCCTCCCGGGTCATGTCCTCGCTGGTGAAGGGGTCAACCATGGCGAGGAGGACAGGAAGCTTGTTGTTGACCTCGCCATCGCCATCCAGGTCGTGTCCCTCGGTTTCCGGCAAAACCGTCAACGTCTTTGTCGAGTACTTGGCCGCTTCAAACGACGAGGGATAGGTGACGGTCCCCGTGTCGGCAGACGATGTGTCGTTCACTGGGTTCTCGTCTGAACAGCCGATCAGGGAGCCAGCGAACAGGATGAAAAAGACCTCGCGCATGTGGTCCTCCTGTAGTCCAGGTGACCCGGAATCGGTCGCGGAGCAAGCGTGACGCTGCTGGAGCTTCTAGAATCCGACAATGTCGAGGAGTTCAACAACCGACGTGGCCAACGGGCTGCGCCGGAATTCTTCGCATGCGATCTCGCGGGTCGAAAACTGGCCGGAGTGGACCTTTCCAGGGCCAACATGGAAAAGTCGGACCTCTCGGAGAGTGATCTCACCGGGGCTGTTTTGGCTCGAGCCAATTTTGACGGCGCGGATCTCACCGAGGCCAACCTGTCCGAAGTGGTGGCCATTCGATCCCGTTGGCGCGGTGCCTGGTTGGGCGAGGCCACCTTCGAGGGCGGGGATTTCACCGGTGCGGACATGGTCGATGCCGTCCTGGACAAGTCCCACGGTGTCCAGGCCACCTTTCGAAATGCCCGCCTGAAGCGTGCCGAGGCCCGCGGCGCATCCCTTGGGAGTGTGGATCTCACCGAAGCCAACGTGGAGGGTGCTGACTTTTCGGCTTCCGATATGCGGGGGGCGGTCCTGCGAGATGCGCGCCTGAACGGGGCAAAGTTCATCCGGACGATACTCGCCGGGGCGGACATGGCGGGGATCAAGGGCCGTGAGGTGGATCTGTCCAACGCGGATCTGTCCGGCGCCAAGCTGGCGGGTGCGGACCTGACCGGAGCGGACCTGACAGGGGCCCAGTTGGATGGGGCGGACCTCACGCGGGCGGACCTGGCGACGGCCATCTTGAAGGGTGCGAGCCTGAAGGGTGCGCGAATGGTCGACACCCGTCTGGACAATGCCAACCTCGAGGACGCGGACCTGGAGGATGTGATCACGGGTGAGGAGGAGAGCGGCGAGAAGCTGGACGAGCTTCCTCCCTCCGAAGTGGCCTTTGAGGATGTGGATGCGGCGATCAGCGAGGGCTCGGTCACCCTGCTCTGGGAGAACGCCGACCCCGGTGGAAAGCTGCGACTTCGAGTGACCAGCTTCGCACTGGGAGGCAGGTACTGCGGCGTCGCACCGCCCCTCAAGGTGCCCACGGACCTGGTGCTGGCTCGGGCCCTGGTGCCGCTGCCGACTGGCTTCGCTGCGGTGACCTTTGTGGAACGTCCCGGGGTGGTGCTGCTCGGGGTGACCGAGATCTCCGCACTGGGAGACATCGGGTCCACGGTGACCACCGAGCTGGAATACCAACCGGCGGTGCGCCCGGTGGTCGTGTCGGATGGCGATGGTTTCCTGATCTACGGGTTGGCGCGCACCGGTCCGACCCTGTTTGTGCATCGGTGGCAGGCCGGAGAGCTCCAGCGATTGTTCGGCCAGCGGGTCCCCACAGCCCGCGGTTTTGTCGGAACGGACAGCCCCCTGCTCCTGACCAAGGGAGGCACCATTCAGCCGATCCTGAGGGATGGTCTGGGCGACCCGTTGAATGCACCCGACGGCTTTCCCGGTCGTCTGGCAGCTTGTGTCCATTCTCCGGAGGGGCCCATCGTGGCCTGGACGCCGAAGGGGGAGAACGGCTTTCGCTGGGCTGTCCTGCAGGGGCCCGGCCGGCCGGTGAGCCACCGGGTCAGCCCGAAGACCGGAATCACCGCCCTGGACCTGGTCCGGGTGAAGGGAGAGACCCTGGCGCTCTTCGCCCGGGAGGATGAGGGCGAAATGAGCGCTGCGGGTGCCTGGGGCCAGGATCTGGATGGTGGCCGTCCCTTCAAGGTCCTGGTCGGAGGTGACTTCGATGTCGAGGACATCAAGGTCATCGATGTCCAGGAAGAGACCGTGACGGCTCTTGTGCTGGCACTGGATGAGAGCGTTCGGGTGGTCGAGGTGAAGAAATCTCGGGCCAAGCTGGTGGGACGCGCTCCCTGAGCACGATCCGGTTCCCGGCTCACCCCGGTTGAATCGCCTCCACGAACTCCGGCACCTCCTCGGGTCTCAGGGTCCATGTCACGGGGTACTTGCCCGGGGCTCTCTGGTCCGGTTCCAGGGCCGGCCAGTGGTCCAGTCCGCAGTCGGTCAGTCGCAGTTGGAGGCCTTCATGGGTTCCGGCGTTGAATCCGTAGAGGGTGGCCAGAAGCTCACCGCCGTGCCGAAGGGTCCAGTTGTCCTTGTTGCGACGCAGCCGGGGAACGGCTCCTGTCAGCAGGGCCAGCCCCGGCGCCAGGCGAGGACTGGCGAGGGCCAGCCGGGTCGGCAGGAACCGCCGGATCGTCTTGCGCTCGTGGTCGATCACCTTGTGAATCCTGTCGTCGAGACTCGCCAGGCCGACCATCGAGCGCCAACGGAGTGGTGCTTCGACATATCCGCGCCCCTGCCTGGTCTGAAACCATGAGGGCAGTGGATCGTCCAGATCCGTGGTCACGAGAAGCACAGGGCCTGGTTTTCCGGCCAGTCGATCCTGGATGCGCTCCGCCAGCGCCAGCGGACAACGGAGGACCACGACACGTTCGCCTTGTGCTGCATCCGCAGCCTGCTTTAGCCGGGTCTCCAGACGTCCCACGGACCGTGGTTATGCTGTGACGGCATGCCCATCCAGCTCGATGACTTTGAGGTCCTGCGCAAGCTGGGCAGCGGTGGCCTGGCGGACGTTTTCGCCGCCACCAGCGACCGCTTCGACCACGAGGTTGCCCTGAAGGTCCTGCGGGACCCCGACCGCTCCCGTGCCCACCGCCGCCGGTTTCTCCGGGAGGGACTCCTGCTCCAGCGGCTGAAGTGTCCCCATCTGCCCGCCTGCTACGAGGTGGTGGACGGGCAACGTCCATACATCGTGCTCGAGGTTCTCGATGGCTGCACGCTCAGCCAGCGAATCCGCAAACATGGGGTGGTCGACCCGGCGGCCGTGGAGACCATCGCGCGGGTGGTGTTGGATGCCCTGGCATGGCTGCACGCCCACGGGGTGGTCCACCGGGACGTCAAGGCGGGCAATGTCTTCCTGTGCAAGGACGACCGCATTCTGGTGCTGGACCTGGGGCTGGCGGTGGACCCGTCGGATCCGCTGACCACCACCCTGGGCGACGTGATGGGTACCTATGCCTACATGGCACCGGAACAGATCGCTGGAGGCGAGACCGATCACCGGGCGGACCTCTACTCCCTGGGAGTGACCCTGTACGAGTCGCTCGCGGGCCGCAGGCCCTACAAGGCCAAGGGGGCCACGGGCTATCTGCGGGCTCATCGGGGTGGCCAGGCGGTGCCGATTGCCGAGCTTGCCCCCCCGGAGACCCCGCGTCGGCTGGTGGAACTGGTCACCCGGTTGATGGCCCAGGACCCGATGGCTCGTCCCTCCAGTGCGGCCGTGGGAATGGCCGTCTTGACCGGCCGAGGAGAACTTCGCCAGGAACTCAGTCCACCACCGCTCGTGGGGCGATTCAGTGCGATGGGCGGCATCGAGGCGGTTCTGGATGCCGGCGGGTTGGTCCAGCTGGTCGGAGAGCCGGGAATGGGCGTGGGCCGAATCGCGCGTCAGGCCTGGGAGATGGCCAGGGTCCAGGGGGCGGTCGTCCTGGCCCTGCGTTGTAGGAAGAGGGCGCCTGCGCTCGACCCTCTGGACCAGTTGCGTCGAGAATTGGGGCGGGTGCTCGGGGAGACGGAGGAGGGACTGGCCGGGCTCCGAACCGGACTGCGGTCCCTGGTGAGCGAAGGTCGGGTGGCGATAATCCTGGAGGATTTCGACCAGGCGGATCCGGAAGGTGTTGCTGCCCTGGCCCAGGTGGTTGGCGACACCGGGGTGTCCGTCGTGGCGACAGGCCTCGTGGCGGTTGACCTGCTGGGCTGTCACGTGGTGGAACTCCGACCCCTTCGTGCCGAGGAGACCCGGGACCTCCTCAGTGGCTTGCTGGGCGGCGCACCGCCGCCGGCCGTTCTTCCCGATGAGATTCATCGGCTGACGGGCGGTATGCCGGGGGCGATCGTCTCGTTGATGCGAGATCTCCATGCCCGGGGTCTCTTGATTCACGGCGATCTCGAAGAAGGCGGTGAGGTCTCCTGGAAGCTGATCGGGCATCCGGACCTGCGGCCCGAGCGGTCCCTTCGAGACATCTTTGCCACCCGACTAAGTGCCCTGGATCGCTCGGGACGTCGGCTGCTCTATGCCCTGGCGGTCGCTGGAGAAGACGTGCCGCTCGAGGTGGCACTGCAGAGTGTGGGGCTGGACGATGGGGCCATCGAACCCTTCCGACTGGTCCAGAGTCGGCTTGCTCGTGAACAGCGAGACCCGGATGGGGACTGGATCGGTCTCCGTCGCCCGGCTCTCGGGGAGATGCTGCTGGCGGACTTGCCTGCCTATCGGCGTCGGGCCCTGCACAATGCGCTCGCGGGTGCCCTGGCGGAGCTCCCTCCTGGCCCCTGGCGCGATGAACGCCTCAGTCGGCACCGTGCCTATGGCGCACCCCCCCGAGCAGCCCCCCGGGCTCTGGTGGGGTTGGGGGAGTGGTACGAGTCCCGGTCACTGCATGGGGAGGCCCTGGAGGCCCTTGACCGTGCCGTCCTCGATGAGCACCTGGATTCGTTGACGGCCACCCATGCAGCCCTGGCCCGGGGAGAGGCGTTGCTGGGACTTGGGCGTCAATTGATGTCCGTCGAGGCCTTTGCAGCTGCCCGTCGCCTGGCGAGTGACCAGGGCCGGGAAGACCTGGTGGCCCGTGCGATTCTCGGGCTTGCCGAGGCCCGTTTCCGCTTCGGTGACGCCCGGCGTTGCACGGACCTGGCTGCGGAGTGCCTGAACCTGGTCGGCACCTATTCCAACAACTCGCTGATGCTCCGTGCCCAGTTGCTGCGGGG
>CAZMNK010000066.1:0-25058 GCA_964567625.1 uncultured Enterobacterales bacterium
GGACGTTGTGGGTGCCCAGCGGGGCGGCGGCGATCCCATCGATGTGCCTCCTGAACTGGCTGCGGTGGAGGCCCACTTCGCGGGCTAGGTAGCTCTCCGGCGTCGTCCCAGTCCCAGTCCCAGTAAAAGGACCCAGGCCGCCGTGCCCGAGGCCCCGGTTCCCATCGTGGAGCAACTGGAAGTGGGCTCTGCGGTCTCCTCGTACTCGATGGGGAAGGGGGTCTCGTCCAGGCAGTTCGGGGTGCCGTCACTGTCAGCGTCCCAGAATCCCTCGTCGATTCTCAGGTCGCCGTCGTTGTCGACACCATCACACTCCTCGACATCGATGCAGTCAGCGGCTCCATCACCATCGGAGTCCGGGTAGCCCTCATCGGCCTCCAGGTTTCCGTCGTTGTCCAGCCCGTCGCACTCCTCGCCATCCAGACAGTCCACCAGCCCGTCGTGGTCGCTGTCCCCGAAGGTCTCGTCGACCCAGTCATCCCCGTCGTTGTCCACGCCGTCACACTCCTCGGTGTCGATGCAATCCGCGGTGCCGTCGCCGTCGTTGTCCGGGTAGCCCTCGTCGATCTGGCCGTCGCCATTGTTGTCCAGGCCGTCGCATTCCTCGTCGTCCAGGCAGTCGGCCAGGCCGTCTTCATCGGAGTCCAGGTAGGACTCATCGACCAGGTCGTCCCCGTCGTTGTCCAGCCCGTCGCACGTCTCGGTGTCCAACTGGTCGCAGATCTCGTCCAGGTCGGTGTCTGGGGTCTCCTCGTCGACCCGGTTGTCGCCGTCGTTGTCGAGCCCATCGCAGTCCTCGACATCCAGGCAGTCCACGATGCCATCGTTGTCGGTGTCGGGATGTCCCTCGTCGATCGCCAGGTCACCGTCGTTGTCCAGGCCGTCGCAGGACTCGTTGTCCACGCAGTCAGCCCGACCATCGCCGTCGGAGTCGTCGTAGCCCTCGTCGGTTGAACCGTCTCCGTCATTGTCCAGCCCGTCGCACTCCTCGACCTCGAGGCAGTCCGCCGTGCCGTCGATGTCCGTGTCCGGGAAGCCTTCGTCGGCGAACCCGTCTCCGTCGTTGTCCAGGCCGTCGCACTCCTCGCTGTCCAGGCTGTCACAGAGGCCGTCCCCATCGGTGTCCGAGGTCTCCTCGTCCACGGCGCCGTCGCCATCGTTGTCCAAGGTGTCGCACTCCTCGATCTCGATGCAGTCCGAAGTGCCGTCGCCGTCGGTGTCCGGCCAGTCGTCATCGACGGTGCCGTTGCAGTCGTCATCCAGCCCGTTGCAGTCATCCGGCAGGCCCGGAGAGAGGGAAGCGCTGGTGTCGTCACAGTCATTTCCGCCCCAGTCGTATGCCAGGAAACCGTCCCCATCGGCATCGTTCCAGGAGGGACGACCCGGCACGATGTAGATCGCCCCCGCGGCACTCTCGTCTCCGTCTGCGCCCCAGGCGCTGGCGGCCAGGTCATTCCAACCGTCGCCGTCAAAGTCGAGGGCTTGCACACTGCGTCCCAGGAAGGCGCTGGAGGAGGGCCCTTCCAGGGTTCCCCGGGTCGCGTCGGAAACGGGCCCAGTGAGTGCGAGGGAGTCTCCTCCGAGCAGGTAGACCTTGCCAGCGCTGCTGGCGGCGTCGTTGTTGGAATAGGCTCCGGCGGCCGCTGCGCTGCTGCCATCTCCCAGGTCCAGCACCGAGAGGCCATAGCCCAGGCGGTCCCCGGAACTGCCGGTGATGCCGCCATCGGCACTGGACATGTCGGTCGGCCAGGACCCGTCTCCGAGCAACAGGTACACGGTGCCCGTCTGGCTGTCGGTGGTGGTCGCGCCCACCAACACATCTGGAGAGCTGTCGCCATCCACGTCTCCGCTGGCCAGTCCCAGGGAGGCACTCCCACTGACCACGCTGCCGTCCACACGGTCGAAGTCGCCCAGGGACTGACTGCCTGACCCCAGGTCGACTCCGCTCACCAGGTAGACCGCTCCGGCACCTGATCCGCCGTCGTCTGCACCGTAGGCCCCGACCAGCAAGTCCGCGATGCCGTCGTTGTCGAAGTCCTGGCCGGCGGCCACGGTGAACCCGGCGTAGTCCCCGGCGTTCTCGCCCAACAACAGGACGTCGGCGTTGCCGAGATCCCCATCGGCGAGGCTCGTGGCTCCCCAGAACAGGGCGGCAGCGCCGGCATTGCTGTCGGCGCCATCGTGGTTGGGCGCACCGACCAGGATGTCGGAGAGTCCGTCCCCGTCGACGTCGTCGACCAGGGCGACGCTGTTCCCCGCAAAGTCGCTCACATTCTCGCCGGTCCAGGTGGTGTCAGCCCCCGAAGTGCTCAGGGCTCCGGAGAGCCCGCTGCCCAGGAAGAGGACAGCTGCACCGCTGTTGTTGCCGCCGTCGTCGGCCTGTGGGGTGCCGATCAGGGCATCGGGCAGGCCGTCTCCGTCAACGTCCGCTCCCCCGGAGATCGACTCCCCGAGTCGGTCTCCACTGTTTCCCGTGATCGAAACCAGGGCATTGGAGAGGCTCTGGGATCCGTCCTCTCCCACCGTGACCAGGTAGGCCACCGAGGCGCCAGGGGCACCGATCCACAATTCCGTCGTGCCGTCGATGTCGATGTCACCGGCCAAACCCAGGGCGTAGCCGGCCTCGTCACCCGAGGCCTCCCCGGTCCATACCCAGTCCGCCGGGTCTTCCACGGCCTGGTGGCCCACGAAGTGCCGAGACCCCATCGGTGTGAACCAGAGGGATTCGCTGCTGGAGAGAACATTCTCGTCACAGGACCAGGAGACGTCGTTTTCGCCATCCTGGAGGCCCACGGCTCCGTCCGTACCCCTGGAAACCGTGTTGTCTCCATTCCACACGTCCTCGTAGCTGAACACCACTTCGCCGCTCTCGTACAGCCACACACTGAACTGCAGGGGGCTCGTTCCACCAGCGATCTCCAGATCCGACCACTGGATGGCGACGGACGAGCCGAAATCCTTGGCGTGGACCGAGCCCGCGGTGTCCAGGTCCCAGTCCCGCCACCAGGGTGCGACGAAGAGCCCGGCTTGACTGCCATCGACGCAGGCGCCGCTGCTTCCCCGAGCCCCGGGCTCACCGTCGAGCTCGACCACGCCGTGGCTGTGGACAATCACGCTGGTGTAGCTCGCCCCGCCAAAAGGAAAGGTCCAGCTCAGGGAAACGGCGGCCGAGTCGCCGGTCCCCAGCCCCAGATCCGTGCCCCCCGACGAGGGCAGATCCACGGTCGAGAAAGGGGCTCCCAGTTGCTCGTTGCTACTGGTCCATGCCAGTTCTCCCGTCCTGTCTCCGGCCAGGGCGGGAGAGACGAGGAGGATTCCGGTCAAGACGGACAGGGGCATGAGACGCTCCCGTGGGACACCATGCAGCACCATCACCTTAGCATCGGGACGGGAGCCAACCAGCGGGCCACGGGATAGGATCGGTCCTCTCGGTACTGTGACCTGAGGAGGCCCGGTTGGCCGACATCGACGATCTGGTCGAGACCATTGCCCGGCGGGTGCAGGCCCGCCTTCAACAGCAGGACATCCCGCCGAACCCGGTGTTGCGCGGGATCTGGCAGGACCAGGCGAGTCTGCGCCACTGGATGGGAAGCGGTTCCCTGCGGATTGGGACGGATGGGGCTCCAGTAGAGGGGCCTCCGGGAGATGTCGCTGGCGCTATCGACCACACCATGCTCAAGCCGGATGCGACCCGAGCGGACATCGAGCGGGTCTGCAAGGAAGCCGCGGAGTACAGCTTCGCTTCCGTCTGCATCAACACCACCTGGTTGCCACTGGCCGTCTCCATGCTCCAAGGCACCGGTGTGATGGCCATCTGCGTGGTGGGTTTTCCGCTGGGTGCGGCGGTGACATCGGCCAAGGCCGCGGAAACCCGGGATGCCGTCCGCCTGGGGGCGGCGGAGATCGACATGGTGGTCAACATCGGCGCCTTGAAGTCCGGGGACTATGACCTGGTGCTTCGAGACATCCACGAAGTCGTGGTGGCGGCGGCAGGACGACCGGTCAAGGTCATTTTGGAGACCTCCAAGCTTTCCCAGGAGGAGAAGGTCGCAGCCTGTGCGCTCGCCAAGGCAGCAGGCGCCGCCTTTGTGAAGACGTCCACTGGGTTTGGTGGCGGTGGCGCCACCGTCGAGGACGTCGCGCTGATGCGTAGCGTCGTCGGTCCAGACATGGGGGTCAAGGCTTCCGGGGGCGTCCGAAACCTGGACGATGCCCACGCGATGATCGCCGCCGGGGCCACCCGGCTTGGGGCCTCCGCCTCCATTGCCATCGTCTCTGGTGGCCAGGCGAAGGGGTCCTACTAGCCGGTGCGGGCCACGCTGCTGGTCCTGGACTCGGTTGGCGCCGGGGAGATGCCGGATGCGGCTGCCTGGGGGGAC
Organism: uncultured Enterobacterales bacterium; assembly: GCA_964567625.1. GTDB lineage: Bacteria > Myxococcota_A > UBA796 > UBA796 > CAJQPC01 > CAYFPX01. The sequence goes on from CAZMNK010000066.1 coordinate 4,380, forward strand.
GCGGGTGCGGACACCCTGGGCCATGTGGCCGCCCACGTGGGAGGGCTGGACCTGCCCAACCTCCAGGCCATGGGACTTGGCAACATCCGGCCGATCCAGGGGGTCCCGGCGGTCTCGAATCCGACTGCAGCGCACGGTCGCGCTACCCAGGTGTCCAATGGCAAGGACACGATTTCAGGGCACTGGGAACTCTGCGGCGTTCCCGTCAGCGAACGCTTCAGGGAGTTTCCGGAGGGCTTTCCGGACGAGATCATCGACGCCTTCACCGAGATCGTCGGCAAGCCTCTACTGGGGAACTATGCCGAGTCGGGCACGGTGATCCTGGAACAACTGGGGCCGGAACACCTCGCCACAGGTCGGCCCATCGTCTACACCTCCTCGGACTCGGTGTTCCAGGTCGCTGCCCACGAGGACCTGGTGCCGGTCGAGACGCTCTACCAGTGGTGCCGCGAGGCCTTCGAACTGGTGAGCCGCTACCGGGTCGCTCGGGTCATCGCCAGGCCCTTTGTCGGCGAGCCTGGGGCCTTTGTGCGGACCACCAACCGGTACGATTTCGCCTTCCAGGCCCCCGAGGACACCCTGATCGACAGGGTGGCGGCTGCGGGCCTTTCCACCACGAGTATCGGCAAGGTCAAGTCGATCTTTGGCGGTCGGGGATTCTCCAGCGCGGTCAAGGCGGGCCACAACCCCGAGATCACCCAGGCGGTGATCGACCAGCTTGGCAACCAGGGAGGCGGACTGATCTTCGCCAACCTGGTCGACTTCGACATGATGTTCGGTCATCGGCGCAACCCCGCTGGCTACGCGCAAGCCCTGGAGGCTTTTGATCGGCGGCTCCCGGAGATCCTGGCACCGATGGATGAACAGGACCTGTTGATCATGACCGCGGACCATGGCTGTGATCCGACGCACCCGGGGACCAACCACACCCGGGAGTATGTGCCGGTGTTGGCCTGGAGACGAGGCGGCCGGGGCGACGACCTGGGCATCCTGGCTTCCATGGCTGATGTGGGCGCCACGCTCGCCGAGTGGTTGGGTGTGGATCCGCTGGGGACCGGTTCGAGCTTCCTGGAGCGGGTTTGATCGACCGCTGGCTGGAGGAGCGTCGAGAAGGCGTCGAACAGGGCGAAGAGGACATCCAGGGGTTCATCGTCGGGGTGCTCAACGGCTCGGTCACCCGGGCTCAGACAGCAGCGTGGCTGGCCTTTGTCTACCACCAGGGGATGACCGACCGGGAGACGGTTTTCCTGACGCGGGCCATGACCGACAGCGGAGTGACCCTTCGCTGGGATGGCCTGGCAGGACCCTTTGTCGACAAGCACAGCACTGGAGGGGTGGGCGACAAGGTCTCGTTGGTGCTGGCACCCCTGTGGGCAACGATGGGATTCCGGGTCCCGATGATCTCCGGAAGGGGACTGGGGATCACTGGAGGCACCCTGGACAAGCTGGAGAGCATCCCCGGTTTCAGGACGGATCTCGAGGTGCCCGAGCTACGACTGGCCCTGGAATCTGCGGGTTGTTTCATCAGCGGACAGACCGGCGAGCTGGCCCCGGCGGATCGGGTGCTCTATGGCCTTCGCAACGAGACCGGGACCGTCCCCAGCATCCCGCTGATCACGGCCTCGATTCTTTCCAAGAAGATGGCCGAGGGCATCGAACGCCTCGTGCTGGACGTCAAGTGTGGCTCAGGGGCCTTCATGACCACGCGGACCCAGGCCCGTGGTCTTGCGGACAGCCTGGTGCGGGTGGGAAATCTCTACGGCGTGGAGACCAGCGCACACATCACCGACATGAGTCAGCCTCTTGGTTGTGCCGTGGGCAATGCCCTCGAGGTGGCGGAAGCGGTCGCAACGCTTCGGGGACAGGGACCCAGGGCACTGGTGGACCTGGTGGCGCTGCTCAGTGGAGCCCCAGACCAGGCCCGCGAGATCCTGGCTTCGGGCCAGGCGTTTCCGTTCTGGGAGCGGATGGTCCAGGCCCAGGGTGGGGACCCGGGGGCGCCGCTCTCCGGTGCCGGTTGCAAGGTGGTGACCGTCGAGGCGGAGAGAGATGGCACGATCGACCGATGTGATGCCCTCTCCGTGGGACGTGCCGCCTTTGTCCTGGGAGCCGGACGCCGCAGCGAGGGCGAGGAGGTTCACCCAGGAGTGGGCATCGAAGTGCTGGCCCATCGTGGAGACGAAGTCGTCAAGGGCCAGCCCCTGTTTCGAGTCCATCACGCCGAGCGAGGCCTGCCGGCCGCCCTGAAGGCCCTGGACGAAGGGACCGGGTACGCGGGCTGAGCCCCTTCAGTTGCCGACGGTAAAGGTGTTTGTCGACGCCTTGTTGTTGTTCCGGTTCGTGTCCTTCCGGTAGTTTTCGGCCACATTGACCCGAATCTGCCAGGAGCAGTGGGCATCGGCCAGGGGCTCACCCTGGATGCCCTCGTAGATCTCCACCTCTTCGCCGGGTTCGAGGGTGTAGAGGTCCGGCATCACGTATTCGCCCACGATGTTGTCCTGTCCCGGGTTTTCCTCGTCGAACATGATGAGGGTCACCTGGAAGGAAGCCGTGAAGTCCCCCTTGTTCACCACGATCGCCTGGGCGTCGATGAACGCGTCTGCGGTGTAGCTGTCTGTAGAAGTCCAGGCGGAGACAACGTCCAGGTCGACCGGGTCCGCCTCCACTTCGACCACTCCCGGTATCGTCGCCTGGCCCTCAAGCGTGCTCTCGGACTGGCATGCCAGCAGGGTGGTGGTGGAGAGGAGGGCGAGGACGATCCGGTGTGCCAAGAAGATCTCCTGTACGTCGTGAAGACAGCTTTCCATAGAATTCGGAATTTGGATCTTTTTTTGAATTCTAAATAGCAAAGGGATTGTCAACGTCTCATGGGAAGAGTTGCTCTTCCGGCGACCCACGTGGCTCCTGGATAAGGTCGCAAGCATGTTTCTGAATCTCCTCATTGCCCTGTCCAGCCCGATCGACGCGGCAGTTGTGGCTGACGTGACCTTGCCTGACACCGCCCAGGTCGCCGGCCAGCCGCTCACCTTGAACGGGGCTGGCCTTCGAGAATTCGCCTGGATCGATCTCTACGTTGGGGCGCTCTACCTGCCCCGGTCGATGACCGATCCGAAGACGATCATCGAGACGGAGATGCCCAAGCGCCTCGTGTTGCATTTCGTCTTCAGGGAAGTGCCCAAGGATCGCCTGGGCGAGACCTTCACCGAGCGCATCGAGGATGACCCCAAGCTCCAGGCCATCGAATCGGAGATCCGTCGCATGGTGTCTCTGTTCGAGACGATGTACCGCGGGGATGAGATGGTCCTGGACTACGTTCCTGGCAAGGGCACTGTGCTCTTGATCAAGGGCAAGGAAAAAGGCGTCTTCCCGGGAGAGGCCTTCATGCTGGCCACCTTTGATTTCTTCCTGGGTGCCAACCCCATCCACCAGGGGTTGAAGACCGCCATGCTGAGGGGAAGCGTCCCCCAGTAGTTAGGATGGCCGCGCCATGACGCGGTCCCTTGTCCTTCTCGCCATTCTGCTTGCGGCCCTTCCCGCCTGGGCTGCAGGTGAGGTGGGTCCGGCGTCCTGGGGCTCCCGGCTCGTCTCGATGTTCGGGCTGGCTTTCATGGTCGGACTGGGGTGGCTGATCTCGGTGAACCGGCGTGGGATCGTCTGGAGACCTGTGCTCTGGGGCATCGGTCTCCAGTTGGCCTTTGCCTTGATTGTCCTCTCGCCGGCCGCCCAGGACTACTTCTTCAACGTGGTGGACGGCGGGGTGCGGCAAATCCTGGCCTTTGCCGAGGAAGGCGCCGACTTCGTCTTTCAGACCGTGGAGCCCCACCAACTCACGGTCGGGTTTGGCGAAGGGCACCAGGAGACTTTCATCGGGCGCATCTCGCCGCCGGTGAAGACCTTTGCCTTCTGGATCCTGCCGACGATCATCTTCTTCAGCAGCCTGATGAGTGTGCTGTACCACCTGGGTGTGATGCAGTTCATCGTGAACAGGATCGCTCGCCTGATGCAGATCACGATGGGCACCTCGGGGGCGGAATCCCTGTCCGCGGCCGCCAACATCTTCATGGGGCAGACCGAAGCCCCTCTGGTCATCAAGCCCTACGTGGCGGGAATGACCCGATCCGAACTGCACGCGGTGATGACCGGGGGCTTCGCGACGGTCGCTGGCGGAGTGATGGCGGCCTATGTCGGGTTCTTGCGGGACATTCCGGGCATAGCCGGGCACCTGGTGACGGCGTCGATCCTGTCGGCGCCGGCGGCGCTCGCGATCAGCAAGGTGGTCTTTCCCGAGGACGGCACACCGGCCACCGCCGGGCGAACCGAGGCCCTGGTGGAGCGGAAGAGCCAGAACGCCATCGAGGCCGCGGGCCGTGGGGCCAACCAGGGCATGACCCTGGCACTGAATGTGGCGGCCATGCTCATTGCCTTTGTGGGCCTGTTGGCGATGGTGGACTGGATGTTGGGGGCCGTGCCGGTCCGCTTCTGTGAGACCGGTGTGGCGGTTGGCTACCTGGAAGGCTGTGCCCCGGTGACCCTGTCCCAGATCCTGGGCTGGTGCTTCACCCCGGTGGCCCTGGCGATGGGGGTGCCATGGGCCGAAGCCGGGGTGGTTGGTCAGCTCCTGGGCGAAAAAATGGTGCTGACGGAGTTCGTGGCCTACATCCACCTGGGAGAGATCCTGGCCGCGGGAGAACCGGTGCTCTCCCACCGCTCGGCGATCATCGCGAGCTATGCCCTGTGCGGGTTCGCCAACTTTGCCAGCATCGGCATCCAGCTCGGCGGCATCGGTGGCATTGCGCCGGAACGCATGTCGGACCTGGCTTCGCTCGGGCTTCGGGCCATGCTCGCTGGCTCCCTCGCTGCGTTCATGACCGCGACGGTGGCGGGTGCCCTTCTCGGGTAGAGGGTTTCAGGCCCTGTAGCGGCCGGGGATGCGACAATTGCCCCATGATCGAGTCCTTCCTTCACCATCGACCCCAGATCGGCGACCAGGCGTGGGTCCATCGGGATGCCACGGTGATTGGCGAAGTGGTGCTGGGCCCTCGGGTCTCCATCTGGCCAGGCGCTGTGATCCGAGGGGACATGGGGCCCATCGTCTTTGGCGCCGACAGCAACCTCCAGGATGGTGCTGTCGCTCACAACACGGGGGGGCGCTCGATCACCACGATCGGTGAGCGGGTGACGGTGGGCCACCGGGCCATCCTGCATGGCTGCACTGTCGAGGACGAGTGCCTGATCGGCATGGGCGCGATCATCATGGACAACTGCACCATCGAGCGGAACTGTGTGATCGGCGCCGGTGCCCTGGTCCCGATGGGCCGCCGAATTCCGGCGGGCTCGTTGGTGCTGGGGTCTCCTGGAAAGGTGGTGCGGGCGCTTCGCGAGGAGGACCTGGCCTGGATCGCGCACAGCTGGCAGGTCTACTCTGAGACCGCGCAACTTTACCGAGAGCGGGATCGTGGGTGATCGACACCAGAAACCAGGCTGCTTCATCACCGTGGTGGGAGTCCTGGGTCTGATCTGGATGTTGTGGTTCTGATGCACTTCACCTGCTGGATTGTGAGAGACACCCCCGACCTGCTGGTGGAGGCTGCTCGATCCCTTGCGGAGCGTTTCGCGTCGAAGGACCTTGTTCCCGGCGCAGTACTCGGCATCCGCGTGTCCCCATGCTGGGTGCCCCGCGATCTCTTTCGACATGCGGACGAGTCGCCCCTGCTGCGGACCCTGGCGCTGATGCATCCGTCCGGGCGAGGACGTCTCTTGCGGGACGAGGCCCTGGAGAGGCTGGTCCAGGATCCGCGCGGATCGGTGGGGCGGGGTGCCGAGCCCTTTGCAGGGGATGAGGCGGCAGCGGTGCTCTCTCGGCGGGTGGGGGGTGTGCTGGCGCTTGCCCACCGGGATCGTTCCCCCATGGCCTACGCGGCGGATTTTCGGGAGGGGCGTTGTGTCCGCTCGACGTACTTCGTACCCGGGGAACGACTGGCCCGCTTTGACGGACGCCATGCAGCCTGCTTTGACGGCCCTCGTCTGGAACTTCCGGAACGGGACAGGGCAGGGATCCTCCTGCTGGCGCTTCAACGCTTCGTCTTCCAGGAGTGGACGGTCGATGAGGACGAGCGATTGACCGTACCGGAGTTGCTCGGCTGGGGCCCGGAACGGGGGGACCTGTACGAGGTCCTGCGTTCCGGGGAGTGGTTGGAGTCGGCTCCCCTGGTGAGCGAGGACGAGATCAGGCCAGGGGCCGTGCCGCTCGTCGCCTAGAGCGTTCCCGCCTCCTGGACCCCGGATCGTCCAAGCACACGGCGTTCGTTGCCGTCCACATAGATCAACTCCTCGAAGGAGGCCGCATGGGGGCCTTCTCGAATCAGGGGTCGTAGAGCCCAGATGCCCTGAACCCGCTCGGGATTGAAGAAATGAACCTGGTGGCGCCGCAAGAGCGTCGCGGTGTGGGCGGAACGGGGCCAGTCCAGAGCGAGCAGACCCTCCTTGGGCAGGACTGCGTGACCGATCGATCGCTTGGAGGCCAACTCCATGCGGTGGTTGATCGCCCAGGCCTTGGCATAGACAAAAAGCTCTCCGACGGTCTTCCACTGGGACGCGTAGCCACTGATGGCTCGGGTGCACTCCCGCGCGATGCCCACGACCTTGGGCTCTTCTCCCTGGAAGGCAAGGGTCGTGCCCACGTCTCCGTAGACCTCTCCGTCGGCAGGTCCCAGGTCGATGCAGACGAGATCTCCGGCTGCCAGTGAGGTCTTCTTGGAGGGGCGGTTCCAGTGGCTGTGTCGGGCGATGCGCTCACCGATCTGGACCTCGGGGGGGTGGAACCAGGTGGCGAAGCCGTGTGCCCGGGCCCGTTGGAGGGCCACATCGCTGATGTCGACTTCACTCATTCCGGGCTCGAGCAGACCGACCACCTCGCGAAGCAGCGCGAAGCTTCTTCGCTGGGCATCGTCAAAGGCATCGATCAGATCCGGGTCCATGGGCCGGGATCCTACCCCGGACGTCACTCCGGTCGGGCTGTCGTGAGGAAGGGGGTCAGGTCTGGCCAGCGTTCTTCGGGGGCATAGAGCAGGCGATAGGTCAGGTAGGAACCCGTGACCCGCTTCACATAGTTTCGGGTCTCCCGAAAGGGAATGGACTCGACGAATTCGTCGGTGGGCAGGTTCCCTTTCTCTTTGAGCCACTTGCGCACATTGCCCTGGCCGGCGTTGTAGCCAGCGAGTGCCAGGACCCAGTTGCCGTTGAATTCCTCCTCGATCAGAAAGTCCAGGTAGCGTGCACCGATCTTCAGGTTCGTCTCTGGATCGAAGAGCGCGTCGTTCGTCACGCTCATGTTCATCCAGCTGGCCACGCTCTTGGCGGTTCTGGGCATGAGTTGGGACAGTCCCCTGGCGCCGGCGTGGGAGACGATCCGGGGGTTGAAATTGGACTCTTCACGGACCAGGGCGTGGAAGAGCCGAGGATCCCAGTCATGGTCTGCGGTGGCGGCCTGGATCTCATCCCACCAGTGCAGGGGCCAGACCACGCGCATGACCTGTTCCCGTTGCCGGGTGAGCCGTTCAGGGGGGCGATGTTCCAGGTAGTCGCGAAAGCGGTCGTGGGCGCCGATGAGGTCCTGTTCTTGCTGGAGTTCGATGACAAAGGCCATCTCTGTCGGTGAGAGAGTCTCGTCCCCCAGGGTCCCAAACTCGGTCATGGCCTCCTGGTGCAGCCCCAACCGGTGCAGGGCAATGCCGGTGGCGACAGCGGGGTTGGCCAGAAAGGCTGTTCGGACCTCCCAGGGCTCCTGGGGAGCACCTGCGGGCGGGAGGGGCACTCCTTGGGACAGGCCAGGCTGCAGGGCCTCGAGTCGGGCGGCTGCCTGGACGCCATAGTAGGTCCAGGGGGCTTCCCGCAACACGTCCAGAAGGCCCTCCGCCGCCCTGGCAATGGCCTCCGGGTCGTTGTTCAGAAGCTCGGGGGCGTCCACATAGGGCCAGGCTTTCCAGCGGGCGGACCAGTAGGCTGCGGCACGGAGGCTGTTGGGGTCAGTGGCAATGGGAACCTGGTCCAGCATGCGCTCGGCCCATCTGATCGCCTGGTTCGGGTCCCCGTTCAGATAGGCCCCCCAGGCCAGGCGCCAGAAGCCTTCTGCAGCCATGTCGCCGGCCGGGTAGCGGGCCACCTGCTCCTCCCACAGGGCCTGTGCCCCGGGCAGGTCGCCGGCCTCCTGCCGTGCGATGCCGGCCAGGGCGTAGCCGTCGTCGGCCATGGTGTGGTCAGGGTAGAGCCGGGGAATGCTCTGGTAGACGCGGCTGGCGCCTGCCCAGTCCTTCTTGCGCTCCCGGGCCTTGCCGGCCAGGTACAGGGCCTTGGCGCCGGTTCCTCCTTCCTCTCCGACGCATTTCTTCCCTGCAGGTTCCAACACCCCGATGGAATCGGTGAGGTGGTTCTTCTTGTAGAGGGATCGGCCATGGGAGAACCACAACCGGCAGGCGTCTTCGTCCGCCGGGTGTTTCTGGCCATGTTGTTTTCCGAGTGCGATGGCCTCGTTGTAGTGCCCCTGAAGCATCAGGCGTTCTGCGCGACGGGAGGCCAGGCGCCAATCCGGGGTCACGCCCTGGTCGGCCAGGGCCTTGGTGGCGGCCCGTCCCTCCTCGTGTGTCGGGTACCAGGCCCACAGGCGCTCCAGGTGGGGGAGGGCGTTCGGGGATGACAGCCCGGCTGCCCTGGCCAGGGCCCACAAGGCCAGTTCGCTGCCGGTGGCCGGATCGGGTCGGCTTGCGAGCTCCTGGTAGACCTCACGGGCCTCTCGGGTGCGTCCGGCTTCGTGCAGGGCCCTGGCCCGAACCAGGGAGACCCGTGGCGAGATGCTGACCTCTCCATCCAGGTCCTGGAGAGCACTGGCGGCCTGGACCGGCTGGCCATCCTCCAGGAGCAACTCGGCGAGGGTCAACTGGAGGTAGGGCTGTGGCACGTGCTCGGCACTGCCCACGATCTGGATCAACCCCACCCCATCGGCCGCACGGTTTGCGCGAATCAGCGACCAGGCCACGAGAAAGGCGTGGTCCCCGACCTGTCTGCCACTCAACTGACTGGAGGGGGTCGCCTGGAGGGCAGTGACCGCCCGCTCATGGTCTCGGGAGGCAAGCGCTTCCAGTGCCTCCTGGCTGAGTGGAAGCAGAGGATGCACCAGGCCTGGCGAGAGGCGCGTGGTCGGTTCCTGGTGGGTATCAGCGGCTTGGGGTAGCGCCGCGGGAGACCCGCCGATCAAGAGGGCGAGTAGCAGGGGAATCATGTATGGAATCCAACGGCTGGCTAACCTGTCTCCTTCCGAGAGCAGACCCCTGGAGTCTTCCTTGAAGAACATGGAACGCAACCGGCTGGTGCTTTTGCTCACCACGGTGATGCTCCTCACCTTCTGGCATCACTGGCTGGTCCTGCCCCTGAAGTTGCTCGTGGTGCTCTTTCATGAACTCGGGCACGCGCTGGCGGCTCTTCTCACAGGGGGCAATGTCCTGGAGATCAAGGTCGGGCTCGACCAGGGGGGACACACCCTCACCCAGGGCGGGAGCCGCTTTCTCATCTTGAACGGTGGCTATCTGGGGTCCCTGCTCTTTGGGGTCGGGTTGCTGATGGCCGTGCGGCGTCCTCGGGCCGGGCCGGTCGCCGCGGGGTTGCTGGGTGTCGTGGCCTGGATCACGGCGATTCTCTGGGTGCCACTGTTCTCCTTTGCCTTCCTGTTCTGCATGGGGATCGGGCTGGCCTTCCTTGCGCTGACCCGGGCTCGCAACGAGGATCTGGCACTGTGGAGCGTTCGAACCGTGGGGTTGTTCTCGGTGCTCTACGCCCTGCTGGACATCCGGGACGATGTATTCGGGGCCCCCGCCGGGGCTGTCACGGACGCGACGATGCTCGCGGATGTCACCGGGATCCCCTCGCTGGTCTGGGGCCTGGCCTGGGGTGGGATCGGGCTGGCCCTGCTCTGGCGACTTCGACGGGCGCTGGCCTAGCACCCGGACAGACCCACGGCGTTTTTGGCGGCGTCAGCGTGCCTGTCGTCTCGCGCCGGACCGCCCGTCTGTTCTCGCAGGCGGTTTCTCTCTTTCAGTCCACCCTCACCACGTAGATGCGCTTGAAGTCCCGGTCCCGTTCATTGTCACTGGTGCCCTGGGCGGACACTGCGAGGTAGTTGTTGCCGTCGGGACCGACCACGAGTGCGTGGTCTCCGTTTCCAAGGGTGTTGGTCTCCACGCGTTGCGCGGCACGGGGGCTGTCCACGGGGCCGACGTAGACGGGGTCGAACTGCTTGTCGTCGTCCTTGACGTAGATCAGTCGTTCGCCGTCCGGCATCCAGACGGGGCCATCGGTGTTCATCACGACTCCGGTGGCGACCCGGGAAGGAGCGCCTCCGCCAAGGGCGAGGACATAGAGATCGAACCGGTCCCGGTCTTCGTGGTTGCTGTAGAAGGCGATCCGCTTACCGACCGGCGAGAACGAGGGACGGGTCTGGGTTCCCTGCCAGGTTGTGAGCGGGACGGGTGCCGGGTACTTCAGGTCGTCCATCAGGTAGATGTTGTCCCCGGTCCGGGTGTGGCCCACAAACACGATGGCTGAGGAATCGGGGCTCCACGCGGCAAAGAGCTCTGAAGCCGTGGGGTCCGCTGTCAACCGTTTGGGCGCCTTTTCCAGGGCCTGGGTGTCGAGCAGGTACAGATCTCCCTGGCCTGTCCTGGCCGAAGTGAAGACGATCCAGTGGCCGTCTGGAGACCAGGTCGCGCCTCCGTCAGTGCCAGGGGCTGGGTGAAGGGGACTGCCGCCATCCAGGTAGAGGTCGTAGTCCCGGTCCGAGCCCGAGGCGGAGTAGACAAAGGTGCCCATGGCAGCCGGTGCCCAGCTGAGTTCATGGACCACCATCTCTCCCCCAGCCGACTCGAAGCCAGCGGAGATGCCGGAGAGCCCTCGTGTGGTTGGCAGAATCTGTCGAGGCTCGACACCGGGGGACCAGATGTACTGCTCCACGACCTTGCGCTCGTGGTAGTTCACCTCGTAGGCCAGCTGGGAGCCGTCTCGGGACCAACGCGGGGTCTGGCAGTTGGCGTCGTAGTCCGGGGCCACAGCGATCGGTGCGGCGTAAGCGGTCAAGAAGAGGGTCAAAAACATGGAGAACCTTCAGAAGGCGAAGGAGAAATTGGTGAGCATCCGAAATCCTGTCGCGGTCCAGTTGGGATTGTCGGTCTCATAGTGAATCTCGGTACCGTCGCTGAGGACGGTGGCCTGGGCGGGTGAGGGGACGGTTCCCAGGGCCTCTTCCACGGCAATCTTGACCCCGACCCCGGCGGCTGTCGTCCGCCCGGCGCGGCGCCAGTCGATGGCGAGTTCTGCAAAGGGAACATGGGCCCGACCCACGGCGTAGACCTGGGCGTCGACCTGTTTCCGCCCGGTCTGGCGAGGATCGGCACAGGTGTAGGACTGCCCTTCACCGAAGCAGTCGAAGGGAATGCCAGGAACGTAGCCGAAGCGGTAGCCAATCGACGGGCGGATGGCCAAGGGCCCTCCGATCATGAGCTCCCGTCCCACCCGAACCCCGACCGTGAAGGCAGCGGGATTTACATGGGGGCCCACCCCTTCGACCACGTAGCTGCGGACCGAGTAGTCCACCGTGGCGCCGACCAGCCAGCGTTGGAGCGGTTGGGTGACCGCGAGTTGAACGTCCAGCCCCGGCCTCAGGTTGTCCACCCGGTCGCTCAGGAGTAGACCGGCGCCGACAGAGACCTCCAGGCGGCTCACCTGGAGTGCGGCAAATCCACGGCTTCCCAGGGCGCTCATGGGAAGTACCAGTTGGGCCTCTCGGCCGGCCTGAATGGTCACAGGATGTCCATTCACCGTGTAGTCGCCAGCCGGAAGTGCGATGCGTATCGGCAGGGGATTTCGCTGGTGCCAGATCAGGGACACACGGTCGATAAAGCGCTTCAGGTCTGGATCGAGCAGGCTGCTCACGCGTTCGAGTTGGAGCAACGACGCCATGCCGGCGTAGGGTCCGTCCACCACCAGGATGCCAAAGGTCTGGTCCAGGTCCTCGGCCAGCATGTTGGCTGCGTTGGCCTGGCTTGGGTCCGCGGCCAGGCCCGCTGCCACGCGGGCGTAGCGGCCGGCGGATTCGGCGTCCAGGAGCTGGTAGCAGACCTGGGCCAGGAGCCAGTAGGCCGTAAAAGAGGCCTTGCCGGCGTCCAGTGCGATGGCGGCCTCGAGCTCTCGGCGGGCGTCGTCGTGCCAGTTCTTCTTCAGGAAAAGTTCGGCCTGGCTGATGTGGTGTTCCACAGTCGCCCCATCGGTGTCCTGGGCCCAGGCCGGTGGGAGACAGAGAAGCAGCGAGAGCCAGGTGCCGATCACGCGGCCTCCTCGGTGCCGATCAGGTGGCACGCCACGTCTTGGCGGGATCCCAGGTCTCGCAACTCTGGGCGCTCCAGGTGGCATCGCTCCTGGACGAGGGGGCAGGCTGCGGCAAAGGGACAGCCGGACTCGGGTCGGCCCTGGGGGCCAACCGGCTCACTCTCCTGGTCCCCCGTTTGCATGCCCGCAGCCCGGAGAATGGAAGAGGTGTAGGGGTGATGCTCACAGGCGTCCAGTTCCGAAGTCCGGAAGCGTTCCACGACCCGACCAGCGAGCATGACCACCACCCGGTCGCAGGCATAGGTGACGAGGGGCAGATCGTGGCTGACGAGCACGATTCCGCGACCGGGGCCCCTCGCGGCCAGCAGCAGGTCGATGAGGTCCGCCTTGAGCGCTGCGTCCAGGCCTGCGGTGGGTTCGTCAGCCACCAGGAGGCGGGGCTGAGCCACCAGCACCCGGGCCAGGCCGACGCGCCGTTTCTCGCCCCCTGACAGGGCCCAGGGTTGAGCCTCCAGGCGGTGCTTCAGCCCCATCTGGTTGGCGATGCCGGCCACCACGGCCTCGGGTGCCTCGTCGGGCCTGTGCAGTTGCGCGGACTCCAGGAGGTGCTGCCGGACCGTCAGTCCGGGGTTCAGCATCGACTGGGGATGCTGAAAGAGGAGTTGGACCTCTCGGCGCAGGGTGCGCAGGCTCTTTGCGGGCAGGGTTCGCAGGTCCTGGCCCAGCAGATCGACCTGGCCGTCCTGGAAGGGCAGAAGTCCCAGGGCGCTGCGCACCAGGGTGGTCTTGCCGGAGCCGGATTCGCCGATCAGGCCCACGACCTCGCCAGGCTCCACCCGAAAATCGACCCCGGCCACGGCAGGTGTGATGTCCTTGCGCCGCAGGATTCCCGGGCGGGGGTAGTGCTTCACCAGGCCTCGAATCTGGAGCAGGGGTGTCGTCACAACACACCCCCCGAGATCCGTGCAGTGGCCTTCCAGAGTGCCCGGGCGTGGTCGGAACTCATCTGGTCCAGTCGGTCGGCAGGCAGGTCCTCCACCAGCTGGCCTTCATGCATCACGAACAGGCGATCCGCCAGTCGGGGCACGATGCGCAGGTCGTGGGTGATGAAGAGCAGACCCACCCCGTCCCGATCCCGCAGAGCCAGCAGTTCCTTCAAGATCGCTTCCTGGACCGTCGGATCCAGTCCAGTGGTCGGTTCGTCGGCGAGCAGGAAGCGGCTGCCCCGGGCCAGGGCGAGGGCGATGGTCGCGCGCTGGGCCATGCCGCCGCTCAGTTCGTGGGGGTAGAGTCCCTCGACATGGTCCGGCTGGGGAAATCCGGCCCGGGCCAGCCAGTCCTGGGGGGACAGGGACTGTGGCTCCTCGCGGAGTGCCATGGCCGATCGCAGTTGCTTGCCCACGGTCCAGAGCGGGTCCAGGCTCTGGCGGGCGTCCTGGGGCATGTACCCGAGAATGGAACCCCGGAGAGGCCGAAAGCGCTGGTCCAGCGAGGTCCTTCCCCTGGCGGTGCGCAGATCCAGCCCATCGTATGGCCGCCAGGTCTGGTCGCCGATGGAGACTTCCAGGTCCGCCCGGGTGACGCCAGGCACGGCATCGACCATTCCCAGCAGACTCCGGGCAGACAAGGTCTTGCCGGACCCGGAAGCGCCGACAAGGACGTGAATGCAGCCGGGCAGCAGAGTCAGATCCACACCCTGGACCAGGGGTCCCTGGGGGCCTTCCACATGGAGATCTCGGAGTCGCACACCATCAGGCACGGTCGTCGGCCTCCGCCAGGCCATCCGCCATCATCATGGCCCCCAGGATGACGGCCCAGATCGCCAGGGCAGGGGCCCAGGTGGCCCACGGGTTGCCGTCTCGCACGCCCCACTCAAAAGCGATCATGTTGCCCCAGGAAGGGGTCGGTTCCGGAACGCCGAAACCGGCACCGGCCTCCAGGGCCCCGATGTAGCTCAGGGTCGTCTCCACAAGCAGGAAGTAGGCGAACAACTGAAGCGCGTGGCGTGCGATCAGGGTGCGCGCATTCACCCAGAGCAGGTGCCAGCCCAGGATCCGGGCCCAGTGCACGCCATGGGCCTCGGCCGCCAGAACGAATCCGCGGCGGCGGAAGGACGCGATGCGGCCATAGACGGCCTCCGCAATGGCGGGGCTGTAGGCAATCGCTGCAGCAGCAGCCAGGTTCCAGACGGTGCTGCCGTAGATGGCGCAGACCAGGAGCACCAGGACGAATCGAGGCAAGGAGGCCACCACCGTGAAGAGGTAGCGAACGCATTCGGCTCCCCAGCCCCCGACCCACCCGGCCCAGGCCCCGGCAGGGACCCCGAGCAACAGAGCCAGGAGACAGGCAAAGATCGCAGGTCCGACAAAGACCTGGGAGGCGGTCATGAGACGCCAGGCCACGTCCCGTCCCAGGTGGTCCGTCCCGAGCCAGTGCTCCGACCCCGGGAGCGCATTCATGCGATCGGGGTTCACGTCTGCGACCACGTTGTAGCCGCTGACCAGGCTGGCGATCCAGGCCACCAGCACCAGGCACATGATGGCTGCGCCAATCCCTTGGGTGGCTTTCATGCAGCCGTCCGCAGTCGAGGGTCTACAGACACGCGAACCAGGTCAGCCAGCAGACGAGCGCCACAGACCACGGCGGCGGCCACGAAGGTGATGCCCAGGGCCAGGGGCACGTCTCGCATCCGACAGGCTTGCCAGAGCATGGCGCCCACCCCGTTGAGATGCAGCACCTTCTCCACCACGACCAGGCCCCCCACGAAGAAGGCCGCACGGGATGACGCGATGGTGGTCAAGGGAGGCACGAGATTCCAGATCACATGGGGCCAGAGGCGTGCCCCTCGCGCTCTGGCCGCATCGACATAGCCACTGCGTCGGATGGCCTTGAGCTCGTCTTCGCAAGCGCTGTGGACCTCGGTGACCGCCGACGAACCAATGGCCAGCACCACCACGGCCAGCACGCGCTTGAGGAGGCTGTCCTGGTCGGGCAGTGCGAACCAGTCCGGGCGGTCGATGCGGCCCGCCTGGATCAACTCATAGGTGAACTCGTTCATGCCCACGACCAGCATCCAGGCCAGCAGAAAGACCGGGGCAATGCTCACGGCCTGCATCAGGCGTCGGCTGATACTGAACCGACCGGCGGTGGCATAGGCCAGTGAAGCCCCGACTCCCAGGCTGACGATCAGCGCTCCGATGACCAACACCAGGGAGCGAAGAGCCGCAGGCGTGACCAGCTCGGTGACAGCCAACCCTGGCCGGTAGGTGAGGGAGAGGCCCAGGTCGCCCTGGACCGCGTGGGTCACAAATGACCACAAAGCCAGGTGAGGTGGTCTTTCCAACCCCATCTCTTGTACCAACGCGGCGCGCAGCTTCGAGTCGCCAGTCAACAGGTCCGCCGCGTCTCCAGGGGCAAACCAGAGGAGGATTTGCGCCAGAAAGGCCGCGCCAATCAGGGTCAGCACGAAGGCACCGAAGCGCCGAACCAGGGTGGCAAACAGCGCGAGCCGGTGCTGAGTCTTGGGGGAGTTGTCGGTCACGAAACTCATGATGGCCCAACGGCTGGGGCGACCGAGCCCATCACCGCATGCGCCACTCGCGCACGTAGGTGAAGAAGTAGAACGGGTGAATGACCACGTTGGACACCTTGGTGCTCATGGCGGCGTAGGAGTCCAGGGTCCACAAGAAGACCATCGGAGCGTCCTGGTGTACCAGTTCGTGCACCTTGCGAAGTGCCGCCTTCTTCTCGTAGGGGTCCGTGGTGGTTCGAGATCGCGAAAGGAGCTCGTCCACCGCCTGGCTGGCGTACTGGCCGAAGTTCCGGGAACCGGTCGAGTGCAGTTGTTCCCACACGTCCTCGTTTCGGTCAAAGGACCATTGGCTGAGGATGACGTCGAAGCTTCGCTCTCGCCAGATTCTGGCCTTCCAGGCGGCCTCGTCCAGGAACTCGACCTCGACTCGCACCCCGCCGGCTTCCAGCTGGGACTGCAGGTTGATGACAACCTCCTGGGAGGACTCGACGCTCTGGTGAGCTGTGAGGGTCAGGGTCAGGGGTTCTCCGTCTCGGGTCCAGAACTCGCCCTCTCGGAGCCAGCCACTTGCCTCCAACAGGGAGGAAGCGCTCATCTCGTCATAGGACCAGGGCTCTACCTTGTGGTTGTAGTAGGGCGACGACTTCACAAAAGGACCGCTCAAGATCTCGCCAGTCCCGATGGGGGCCAGCAGGGCGTCGATCTCGACCATCGAAGCGATGGCCTGACGGACGTTGGGGTCGTCAAAGGGAGTACGAGCCAGGTTGAAACCGACGTACCACCAGGAGTTGGTCTGGTAGGGGTAGAGTTCCACCTTCCGGTTGTTCTGCAGAACGGCCAGGTCTCGTGGCAGGACCCGAACCAGGGCCTCCAGGGACTCGTACAACAGAAGCTTGGCCTGGTAGTTCTTGTCCGAAACCTCTCGCATCACCATTTCAGGGATGCCGGTCTGTTCCCGGAAGTCCTCGAATGCGGTGAAGGTGATCGAGTTGTCGTCGTTGTACCGGTCCAGGGTGTAGGGACCAGTGCCCAGCGGGCGGCTCCGGAAGGGATCGCTTCGCTTGAGAACGGTGCTCTCGAACTTGTGCTTGGGCAGGATCTTGAAGTAGAGCTTGTCTTCCGGCCTGAGTTCGGCCTTCTCAAAGACCAGTCGTACAGTGCTGCTGTCCACCGCCTCGGCGTTCTGGATCCACTGGACTCGGCCGGCCTCGGTCGACAGGCTCTTCTCGTCCTTCATGGCGTCGATGGTGAAGACCACATCCTCCGAGGTGAAGGGGGTGCCATCGTGCCAGTAGACGTCGGACCGGAGGACGAGGGTCATGCCCGTGCGGTCCTCGTCTACGGTGGACGAGGCGACCAGTGCCGGCTCGCTTGAGAGCTCCTGGTTGTCCGTGTAGAGGCCGTCGAAGATCAGTTCGTTGACCCGAGCCTCGGACATGGTGGTGGTGAAGACGGGATTGATGATTCCTGGGGCTTGGTCTTCCGCATAGCGAAGGGACCCGCCCACTGCCGGCATGGTGAAGCCGACGGTCAGGGCGAGGGCCAGGAGCCTGGGACCAGAAGTGGTGCTCATCTTGGCAGTCCTTTCCAGAGTGCTCGAGGGAGGAAGCTTAGTTCTCTTTGCTGTCGCCATGGCGATCCAGACCCTGCAGGATCGCCAGGTCTCCGACCACTTCGTCGACACCCGAAAGCTCGGGGTAGGCGTCCGAGAGCACCTGGAGAGCATCCAGGGCTTCCCGGGTGTGGCCGGTCAGCAATTGAGCTTCTGCTGTGGCAGCAAAAAAGCCAGGGGGGTTCAAGGGGCCGATTTCACGGGGGTGCTCCAGATCCATGGCCATCGGGGTGATGGCCAGGGCCGGGCGGGGGTGGCCTGCGGCCAGGGCGTACCGGGACAGGGCCAGCAGGAAGCGGCTGCGTAGTACCCCGGGCAGGTTCAGGGTGTTCAGAAGCTCGGCCCCGTCGTCGGTCAGGGTCTCGACGCGGGACTTCCGCCAGGCGTCCACCGTCGCGTCCAGGGAGCGCACGATCGAACGAGCCAGTTCGGGGTCGTCGGTGTCGCCCAGGGAGACGTGGACGTCCAGGGATTCCCAGCTGGGAGCCAGAGCGCAGAGAGTCCCTCGCCCGCCACCCTTGGCGATGCGGTCTCGCTCATGTTCCAGGTCCTCGCTCGTCAGGCATCCCGTGAAGACCAGCGCTTCCATCCCTTCCAGGGAGTCCTGGTCGGCCTCGCTGCGCAACACTGACTCTGCGGTCCAATTCAACTGTGGATCGTAGAAGGAACGGGTGTGACCGGCGGGCGTGGTCTCTTCCCAGATCGGGCGCACTCCCTCTGCAAGCAGCCCCATCAGGCTCACTGTCCGGCGGGCCTCGAAGTGGGCATCTACCCGCTCCAACAGCGGGTTGCCGTGGGTATCAGCCAGCGGCTTGCGCAGGTCCTCGGAGTCCGCGAGTGTCGCGCCCGCCTGGGCCACTTCGGGGTCTTGGGCACTCCTGGTGCGCTCGAACCAGGCACGGGCCTGGTCCTCGTCTCCGGCTTCCAGGGCAGCAAGGCCCACAAACCACGTGATGGCGGAGCCCTCGGGCAGTCCAGTTCGACCTTCCCAGGTCTCCACCATGGCCTGCCAGGAGAGGGAGTCCACCCGGGCCAGGTTCCCGTAGAGCTCGGCGAGTTCTTGCGAGGCGCGAGCCCCTGGTCCATCGCCGGCCAGTCGGGCTGCAGGAAGACGGTTGGCGTGCAGAGAACTCCAGCCAATGCGGTTGTCGTCCACCAGGGCGGTGAAGAGGGCTGGCTGGGCTACCAGTTGCCCGATCCATGCCTGGTCAAGTACGACAGAGTTGCCGTCGTACGCCATCTCGGACGGATCGCCGCATCCTGCGCAACCCGTGCCCACGAGGAACACGAGGGCGAGTTCCAGGCCCTGAGGGGCCCGATGAGAGATCGTGCGCAGCATTGGACGAAGCACGGGTGTGCTACTCCCCCTCGTAGGTGGCGCCAGCGGAGTGGCTGCGATCCGGGAACTGTCCGGGGTCGATGTTTTCATCGGCGCCCACCACCCGGATGGTGTCCTCTTTGAGCGTGATGGGCTCCAGGATCAACTCACCGCGTTTGTACTCTATTGAGGTCGTGGTGACGTGGTACCCGGCCTTGAAGACCTCGACCTCGTAGAGCGTGCGCTTGCCGAGCTTGATGCGCTCACCGGTGTCATCGCGAAGGTAGTCGATCTCAAACCAACCATTCTGGTCGGTGACCAACTGAACATTGCCGGGCGCCACAGACACGATGGCCCGTTCCACCGGTCCACCGTTGCGATCGACGATGGTGCCGGAAATGGCGTGGTGTGGCGCTGCGAGAACCGAGGTGCTCACTGCCAGCATGAGTGGGATCGAAAAGCGCTTCATCTTGGTTGTCCCCGTCTACTCGAGACGCCGGCGGGCGTCTTCGAGCTTTGCGATCTGGGTTTCGGCGTTCCGAGCCAGGTCGCTTCGTCCCTTGGAGGAGGCGTGGTTGAGGTAGCGGTTCCAGGCTCTGATCGCTCGCCCACAGAGGTCCAGATTGTCTTCGGACTTGTAGAACAACCCCTGGAGCGATGCGGCTTGGATTTCGTAGATCTCTGACTTGGTGGCGAAGACCAGGTCTGGAGGAATGCGGGCCCAGTACCGCTCGGCTTGCACGGCCTTGTCATAGGCGCGCTGATAGTCCCCGCGGTTGGCGTATTGCCGGGCCTGTTTGGACAGGTAGACCGGGCTGTAGCGATTCTCGGGCAGTTGCATGAGCTGGTCGAGGTAGCTCTTTACCTTTCGGGAGTCGCCCTTCTTCTCCGCGTCCATCAGCAGAAGAGCCCGTGAGCGGGTGTAGCTGGGGTCATCGGTGTCCACCATCTCCAGGAAGGTGATGTCCGTGCCGGACAGGCCACCGCTGGCTGCGCCTCTCGCGTAGGAGTCGATCGGCGTGGCTGTTGGCAGGTCCAGGAGCGAGGCCTGGGCATCCCCTCCGGTGTCCGTGCCTTCTTCGTCTTCATCGACTCCGTCGCCGGTGATGCTGCTCAGCCAGTCATCGTCGTCATCCGTCGAACTGCTACTGCTGGAGCCCGAGGATCGGGCGCTCGAAGACGAGGCATTCCTGGAGCTGGCCCCTGAACTGCTGGAGGAACCCGAGGAGCGGTTCGAGGAGCTGCTGCTGGACCCGGAGGAGCCCGAGGAACGGCTCGAGGAGCTGCTGCTGGACTCGGTGGAGGTCGGCTGCTCGGACCTGTCGTCGCTGCGACTGGAGGTCGTCGCCGGTTCGGGTTTGGTCTCCGTCTCCGTCTCCGTCTCCGTCTCCGTTGCTGTCTCGGTTACGGCTTCGGCTTCGGCTTCGGCTTCGGTCTCGGCTTCTGCGCCCGCTTCTGCACCTTCCTCCTCTTCGCTTCCCGCGTCGGCCAGGGAAGGCGCTTCCTCGTCCTCCTGGGCTGCTTCCTCCTTGTCCTCCTGGACTTCTGCGAGGGATTGAGGCGGGTCGTCGGAGCTGAAGAGGTTCTTGGTCAGGATCCCGACCCCGCCCATGATGAAGGCCAGCGCCAGCCCGGCCATGACCACCATGGCGTAGGTCTTCATCGAACTGTTGCCGCGCACGGCAGCGAGCTCGGCAGTCAGGTCGTCATCGTCATCGTCGTCATCGTCGTCATCGTCGAAATGGCCGAAGGGAGCCGGATCCATCTCTGGCGGTGCCGCCTCGGGGGGCGGAGGTGCCGCCTCGGGGGGCGGAGGTGCCGCCTCGGGGGGCGGAGGTGCCGCCTCGG
>CAZMNK010000066.1:25158-28069 GCA_964567625.1 uncultured Enterobacterales bacterium
GGGGTGGAGGTGCCGCTTCTGGAGGCGATTCCAGTTCCGCCAGCGGGGGTAGCGAGGGGGGCCGGGTGGAGAGGGGCGGCGGGGGAGGTGCCTCGAACCCTGACTCCTCAGAAGGCTTCTCGTCAACATGGGCCTGCCGCTCCCCTCGGGCCTGGGCCAGGAAGGCGGCGGTCGAGGAGGGGGGGGGATCCGGCGGAAGGTCCGGGGCCACCGTGGCCACTTCGGTGGGCATGGCTTCATCGACGGATCGCGGGTCGTCGGAGAGCGAGAAGGTGTCTTCCTGCAGAAGGCCGTCGAAGGCGTCCTGGGGCGGTGCCTGTCCGGTTGGCTCCGACCCTGGTGCCGCCATGCCCTCGTCGGGAAACGGTGGGGGTTCGGTGCCGGTGACCAGTTCCGTGGGGACGTCTTCGGTCATGGGTGGAAGGCTTGAAAGAGCGATGTTGTCCAGCGAGGCCTGCTCCTGGGGCTCCTCATCCCCGTCGGGGACCTGTTGGGCCTGGGTTGCCCTGGCCTGCTCGATGAGTTCCCCGGTCAGTTCCGGTGCGTCTTCGACTGCGGTGGGCACGTCCTCGAGGGGAATGATGGTCTGCCCGGACTTGTGGGCAGGCATCGGCGGGACCGCGCGGTTCCGTCGGCTCGGCGGCTCGTCTTCGGTCAGTTCATCCCCGTCCTGTTCTGCTGCACGAGCGGCGCGGGCCTCCCGTGCGATTGCAGCGGTGTTCGTGGGGTCTGGATCGATGCGGGTGGCCACGTCGTCTTCGAAGCCACTGGCACCGGTGGGGGCCATGGGGGCATCGGCCACGCTCATGGGGCCGCCGAGGGGTGCAAAGCTGTCGGCCGCGGTGGTGCTGAAGAGCGGCTGGAGGAAGTTCCGGGTGTCCTCGGCGATGCTCGAGAAGCTGTATCCAGCCATCAGTCCGCGCAGATCCTCACGGAGCACAAAGGCCCGCTGGTAGCGGTGGCGTGGGTTCAGGGAGAGGGCCCGGTAGAGCACCTTGTCCAGGCCGGGCATGATCTCCTTGACCTGGAGAAGCTGCCGGGTCACTTCTGCCTTGCGGACCCGGTGGATGGTCTGGAGGTTGCTCTCCGCTCGGAAGAGGGGTTCCAGGGTCAAAAGCTCGTACAGCACGGCGCCCAGCGCGAAGATGTCCGAGGCAGGTGTGAGCTTCTGGTCCGGGTGGGTCTGCTCGGGAGAGAGGTACTCCATCCGGGTGGGAATGGGACCGGAAACGCCGCCATGGGGGAGCGAGGTGGGTGAGCGGGTCAGCGCGTAGGAGCCGACGACGACCTTGCCGTCGCCGGTGGCGAAGAGGGCGCCGGGCTTGAGGCCCAGGTGGAGCACATTCTCCGAGCCGCTGCCCTTGCCGGGCCGGCCATGAAGGGCCTCCAGTCCGTTGCAGACCTGGGTGGCTAGGTTCAGGAAGACATTGTGGGGAAGCGTGCGGTTCTGCTTGCGACACCAGGTGATGATGCGATCCAGATCACAGCCTTCCACCCAGTCCTCGACGACGAAGCGCTGGTCGTCCTCTTCCACCCAGTCCTTGATCTGGACCAGGAAGGGGTGACGAACCCCCAGCAGGTCCTTGACCCGAGCCTCGACCGACGCCATGCGCGAGTCATCGTGAAGGATGTACGGCAGGATGCGACGAACCGCGACCTTGGTGCGCTCGGCGTCATCGAGTACGCCAGCGTAGGTCTCCGAAACACTGCCAGTGCCCAGTTTCCGCACGAGAGTGAACGGCCCGATCTTCTTCGGGAGGAGAATCATGGGGGGAAATCCTCGAGGGAGGTGGGGTTCGACCGGTGCCAGATCCTGAGGCGAACCAATGCCCAGGGAAGGTTCAAAGGTAGCTTTCGCGCTCGTCTGGTTCAAGCCATTGGAGTTCTCGTTTTCGGCCAATTGACAAGGGCCGCACGGGCTTCCTTGACGGGCTTGGGGGGCGTAGCGCTATCGTGCCCCTCATGGGTCTATGGGATTCCATTCGTCGTCTGGGTGAAGCCGGTCGTCACATGGTGGAGAAAATCGACGCTCTGGAGGAAGAGGTTCGGAATGCGAGCCCCGAGGCTCTGGCGCGCTCCACTGCGAATCTGCCCAGTGAGCGCGTGGTCGATGGCGGCCTGGAGGCTCTGGAGGCCATGGACCTGCGCCCCCTTGATGGGGAACGCGAGGACTTGGAGACCGAGATTCCTTCCGTGGTCCTGGACCTTGATTCCGCCACAGAGGACCTGGAGGCTCCCGAGAGCGAAGGCGTCTCGGACCTGGTGATCGGAGCTCCGGTGGAGTTCGGGGATCTGGGAGACAATCTGACGGAGACCTTCCTGGACGAACGCGAGACCGAGGAGATGCTCCACGACCTGGACGAGGACACCCAGGTGTTCGAGGAAGCTGTCGACGACCCCCTGGTTGTCGAGGAGTCTTCCGACGACACCCAGATCCTCGAGAAGTCTTCCGACGACACCCAGATCCTCGAGGATTATTCCGAGGACACCCCGACCCGCGAGGAGTCTTCCGACGACACCCAGAGGTTCACGGACGCTTCCGTGGACGAAGACGAAGGGGATTGCTTTCGCAACAGCCTGGGCTTCTCCGACGAGGAGGTCGTGACGCTCTTCCGGGTCGAGCACTACCCGCACCTGCCCGATGTGGACGACCTCACCCTGTACCGGATGGCCAGGATCGAAGAAGACATCCTGACCCGATCGGTGGTGGTCGGGCATTCCTTTCGGGATGTCTGGCGGCGCGTCGTTCCCAGCGAGATCCTCTGGGAGGCTGCTTTCTGGTTTACTGGGGTCCATCGGGACCCTGCGGCGCTGGAGAGTCTGTGCCGCCTGGAGACCGACTGGACGGACGAGGCGGCGCGCCAGTTGGGTTGGGCGGTGTGGTCCTACCGGGAGGAACTCGTCGGAGCCG
>CAZMNK010000067.1:0-27598 GCA_964567625.1 uncultured Enterobacterales bacterium
CCCGATGGCCTCGAGCACAGGGATGGCCATCTCCGGGTAGGCCTCGTATTCGAGGGCTTCCACCGGACGGCCCTCGAATTCGTTTCTCGCCACCCCCTCGAACACCAGGATGGCCCCGAAGCCCGGGTCCTCCACCTCGCGACGCACGGCTGCGGTGTCGATGGGCCCAGCCACGATCCGGTAGGGCATCTCAGCCTCCACCGACGGGCGGAATGAAGGCGACCTCTGCCCCTTCTTTCAGAGGATGGTCCGGAGAGACATAGGACTGGTCCACGGCGTAGGCCACTGGGAGACGGCCCTCCGCGGGACCGGGAAAGAGGCGATGGTACAGGGCCTCGATCGGTGTGCCTGGTTCCACCTGAACCTGTTCCTCTCGGCAACCACGCTGCTCCCGCAGGGTTGCAAAATACAACACCTTCACCGTGATCATGGCCATCCCTGAGTAGGATCCTCCCGTGTTTCCTATCCTCTGGTTGTTGGGGCCGCTGATGGCGGCCTGTGGGCCCCCGGAACCGGTGCTGCCTGGTGTGGTCAGCGACCAGAAGCGAACCCAGGAGGGACTCCGGGTCCGGGAGCCAGAGCCCTACAACAAGCCCAAGGGCGTCTATGTGGACGTCCCCCATTTCTGTGGCAAGAGCTTCGAGGCTGTGCGGGACGACCTGTCGGAACAGCTGGGAGACATCCGGATGTCCAAGGAGCTCAACTCCAAGGACGGCAAGGAACTGAAGCTGGATCGGGGGATGATTCGGGTCAAGGACGGCAAGATCTACCTGGTCCGCGTGGAATTGAAGGTTCCCCTCCGACGGAGTTCGGCGATGCAGGCCGTCGGTCTGCCCGTCACCGTGCGCAAGTGGAATTCCTTTTCCCGTGAATTCAATACGCGGCACCACGCCGGCTATGAACGCATCCGGATGGGACGGCTGGAATCGAACTCCGAGGCCGTGGTCTGGGTGGAGGTCATGAGGTCCAGTCCCCGGCGTTGAGACCACCGTTGATCGCGGAATGTGCTCCGTGGGAGAATGCGAGGAGGATCTGGCTCCGGTCCTCACCGAGTGGTCTCATGTTTGGACTTCCCATCATCGTGACGGGGTTCCTGGCGCAACTGGCTTGTGTTGAGAACTCCTTCTTCGACGCCGATGACCAGGTGGACCAGGGGCTGTTGGTCGAGGAGACCTTCCAGCAGGCTCCCCTCCCACGGGTGGACATTCTCTGGGTCGTGGACAACACGGCCTCGATGGCCGAAGAACAGGCGGCGTTGGCCGATGGCTTCGTCGAGTTTGTGGCCAGCCTGGAGGAGGAGGCCCTGGCCTACCAGGTCGGGGTGATCACGGCCGATCCCGAGGGCGTCGGGGGTGCAGTGCTCCAGGGGGACCCCTGGATCATCACCCCGGAACTGGATGACCCGGTGGCCGCCTTTGCCGAGGCTGCCGCAGTGGGGCTCCAGGGCACGGGACAGGCCGGGCTGGCTGCCGTGATCGCCGCGTTGAGCGAGCCGCTGTCCAGTGAGCAGAATCGTGGTTTTCGCCGGGAGGATGCCGCCCTGCTGGTCGTGGTGGTCTCCGACGATGACGACGACTCGGGAGCGCTGCTGGAGGGGGACCCGGTTCAGGTCGCGCTGGATTTCCTTGCCGAACAGGAAGCTGAACGGGATCAGCCGGCCCGGTTGAGCGCCATCGTGGGGGATGAGCCCAACGGCTGTAGCGGACCACGCGGCGGGGCGCTGCCGGGGACCGCCTATCGTGAGGTGGCCGAGGGTTCAGGAGGAGACGCCTTCAGCATCTGCGACGCCGAGCTTGGAGGGCTGGTCGGGGCACTGGGCGAGCTGGCCGTGAACTGGCCTGACACCTTTGTGCTCCAGGCCACTCCGAAGCCGCAGAGTGTGCGGGTTGCGGTGGATGGCAAGCGACCGGAGGCCGGCTGGACCCTGGAGACCGACCCGCCAGCCATCGCCTTTGAAGAGCCGCCCGGTCCCGGGGCCTGGATCGTGGTGAGCTACGAGTTGTCCACCGACAGTGATCCATGATCGGATTCTGGCTCGGGGCTACCGCAGCCCTCGCCGTCGACCTGGTGGATTTCTGGAGCCTCGAAGAAGATGACGGGGGCCTGGTGGCCGGTGGCGAGATCGGGACCTGGGAGTGGGGGGAGGTTCAGAGCGGTCCGGAGAGTGGCTTCATCGGCACCCGGGGCTGGGCGACCAACCTGGAGGGAAACTACGGCAACGACAGTGTGGAGACCCTGACGTTTCCCGGTCGAGACCTTGTGGCCCTCTCCCAGCCAGCCGTCTGCTGGATGCAGTGGTTGGACCTGGAAATGGGTGATGCTGGGTCGATTGAGTGGTGGGATGGAACGGACCATGTCCTTGCGGAACCCATCTACGGCTACCCGTCTGGCAACTCGTTCGAGGGCTACACCGGGGCCTGGGAAGAGGTTTGTGTGAACCTTTCGGGTGCGGGTGACCTGGCGGACTTCCGGTTGGTCTTTGCGGCCGATGCCGTCGTGAACGCCACCGGGTGGGTCGTTGACGAGTTCTCCCTGTTTGATGGGGACCCGGTGGGCCCCCTCCTCTCAAATCTCTCGATTCTGGCGGACACCGAGGATCTCGACGGACCCTACCTGGTGACCGTGACGGCTGTGGACAACGTGGACCTGGACGTCGTCCGCCTTGGCTGGCAGGTGAACGGCGTGGACCAGACCGCCGTCTTGATGACACCCACCGCTATTCCTGACCAGTGGATGGGCCAGTTGCCTGGCCAGGACCACGGTGCGGATGTGGATTACTGGATCGACGCCAGCGATGGTCAGAACTGGTCGCGACTTCCACAGAGCGGTGCCGTTTCCTTTGCCGTGCGCCTGCCGGCGCCAACGGGGCTGGAAGGACCCGAGGGTCGTGTGGTGGCCACCCAGGCGGACCTCAACTGGACCGCCCCGGAGTCCTCCCACACCCTGGAGTCCTACCGGGTCTACCGGCAGGACGCCTTGTTGGTCGAGGCGACCACACCCACGGTCTCGGTCGACCTGGTGGGGGAGGGGGAAGACACCTTTGTGGTCAGCGCTGCCTACGACGTGGGTGAGTCGGATCCGAGTGACCCCATCACCCTGGACTCCCATGTCCCGAAGGTCTCGGAACTGGTTCCCGACGAGGCCTACCAGGGCGACCACATCCGCGTGGAGATCATCGGTGTGAACCTGCTCTTCGTCCAGGGAGACCTGGTGGTGGACCTGGGTGGGGGACTGGAGGTCGAGGAGATCGACGTCGTCGACGTGAACCTGGCCCGTCTCCTGGTCGCCGTCAGCAAGAATGCCTCGCCGGGAATGCGCGCGGTCGACGTCATCTCCGGGGATGTGGTCGTTTCCCTTGACGACGCGTTCGAGGTGGTGGACGGGGCCGAACTTCCCCACCTGGAGTCGGTGGAGCCGACCTTTGTCACCCAGGGCACCGAGGCCGAACTGCTCATCCAGGCTTCAGCGCCCTTTGCTGACCTTCCCCAGGTGACCCTTGGTGAAGGCGTGGTGGTGTCCCAGGTCGCCTGGGTCGCCGATGGGCAGCTCCGACTTCAGTTGGCCATAGAACCCGATGCGCCACTCGGGGAGCATGACCTGGAGGTGGATGACGGTGAACGAATCTACGGTGGGCTGACGGTCCAGGTTCGGGACGATCCGCCGGCCACGACGTCCTGTAGTACCCACCCGGGGAGCCTGGGTTCCTGGGGGGCATGGGTGGTGGTCCTGGCCGGTACCCTTCGGCGCCGGGACTAGCCCTCCAACAGGACGGCCACACCCTCGGCCACATCCAGGCGACCCTGGGACCGGGAGGCGGTCTCCATGACTTTCAGCGCCTCCGGGTCGGTCACCAGGTCCGTGAATCCCTGCAGGACAGCGGAGGGGTCCAAACCGGCCTCCAAGAGGACCTGGGCGGCACCGGCAGCTTCCAGCCCGCGGGCGTTTGCTTCCTGGTGGTTGTCGGTCACGTTCGGGGAGGGGAGCAGCACCGAGGGCTTCCCCAGGGCCGTCAGCTCCGCAAGCGTGCTGGAGCCTGCTCGACAGACCACGAGATCGGCAGCCGCATAGGCATCGGCCATCCGGTCCTCGTAGCCGACCACCACCACGCCCCGGGGCGTGTCCCCAAGTTCCTGGAGCGCCTGTTGGTGGTAACGGGGACCGGTGATCCAGAGAAGTTGCCAGGGTCGCGTGGGGAGTGCTGCAGCGGCCAGAGCCAGCTTGTTGAGGGCTGCGGCCCCCAGGCTGCCACCGACCAACAACACCACGGGTGACCCGGCGTCGAGGCCGTAGCGGGCCAGGGCCGTCGTCCGGTCCCCTAGCAGGACCTTGGGGTTGACGGGACACCCCACGGTGTGGACCGGGGCCGGGGTGGGCAGGCGGCCGCGCGTCGCCTCGTAGGTGAGCAGCACCAGGTTGGCCACCCGTGCGCAGAGTCGGTTGGCGAGGCCTGGGGAGACATTGGCCTCGTGGATGGCCCGCCGAACGCCCAGGGTCCAGGCAGCCAGTACTGTCGGGGCCATGATGTAGCCCCCGACGCCCAACACCAGGTCGGGTTTCAGACGCTTGAGGAGGCTCCGGGACCGGAGGATCGACATGGACAGCGCCAGGGCGAAGCCCAGTTTGGCCACCAGACCACTACGAGGAAACTGGGGTGCCGTGACGGCGTGAAAGTCGTAGCCGCGCTCAGCTGCCACCCGGCCCTCGAGACGGTCTGCCGCACCTGCATAGACGACTTCGTGCCCCCGGGCTCTCAGGGCGTCCCCCATGGCCAGGGCAGGGTAGACGTGCCCTCCGGTTCCGCCGCCGGCCAACACCACCTTCATAGGTTCCTCCCACGCGATAGCCCCTCTATCGTGGGTGCGCTTCGCTTCCAGGACTCGGCAGCTGC
The DNA here is from genome assembly GCA_964567625.1 of uncultured Enterobacterales bacterium. Classification (GTDB taxonomy): domain Bacteria; phylum Myxococcota_A; class UBA796; order UBA796; family CAJQPC01; genus CAYFPX01. The sequence goes on from CAZMNK010000067.1 coordinate 4,889, forward strand.
GGTGCTCCGGAATGCGATCCTGGAGGCCGGTGGCATCGAGGTCTTCGCCATTGGTGATGTGGACCTGACGAAGAAGGTCCATCGCCTGGAGATTCACTGTCGGGGCACCCGAGATGCGGTCCCTGCGCTCCTTGAGAGGCCGCGCGCCGGCCAGGTCGTGATCCACAACCACCCCTCGGGAAGGGTGGAGGCCTCCTCGGCGGACATGGCCCTGGCGGCTCTGTACGGGGACAATGGCGTCGGTGTGGTCATCGTCGACAACGAGGTGACCCGGGATCTCTGGGTCGTCGAGCCCGCCCGGCCCTCCCGGGTGGAGGTGCCACGGGATCGCTTGCGGGACTTTTTTCTGGTGGACCTCCCACGGGTGCTGCCGAACCATGAACCTCGGCCGGGCCAACTGGTCATGGCCGAACGCATGGCAGAGGCCCTTGACCGCCAGCGGATTTCTGTCGTCGAGGCCGGTACGGGCACCGGGAAGTCCCTGGCCTACCTGGCCCCGGCAGTGATGTGGGCCCTGGCCAACGACAGCAAGGTGGTGGTGTCCACCTACACCCGCACCTTGCAGGCCCAGCTGGTGCGTGAGGACCTCCCGGCCTTGACCCGGGCCGGGCTGGATTTTCGGGTGGCCCTGCTCAAGGGAAGAAGCAACTACCTCTGCCGCCGCAAGCTGGGGGTCCTGGTGAAGGAAGCCACAGAGGACCGGGACCTGCTCGCGGGCATCGTGGCCTGGGCGGAGGCGACAGAAGAGGGAACGCTGCAGGACTTCGGTGAATCCCTGGACGAGGAGGTCTGGGAACGGCTCCAGTCGGACACCGACCAGACCCTCCGGGTTCGCTGTCCTCACTACAACACCTGTTTCTTCTACAACAGCCGTCGTGCTGCAGCTGCCAGCCACGTGTTGGTGGTCAACCACGCCTTGTTGCTGGCGGACCTCGCCTTGAAGGCCGAGACAGGTGGAGATGGCTTGCTGCCCCGCTATGACCGGGTGATCCTGGACGAGGGCCATCACCTGGAGGATGCAGCCACATCCACTGCCTCCTCCAGCCTCACGAAGGTGGCCATCCGCCGGGCCACTGGACCCCTGGTCAGAACCCGTCGCCGACCGGGGGCCTTGGCAAGGGTCCGCAAGGCCGTCGGGGAAGGAAATGGCGACATCTCCTCTCGGTGTGAGCGGCTCGAGGGGACCCTGGGCGTCCTGAGAGAAGAGGCCGACCTGACACTGCGGGCCGTGGCGGAGGGGCTGCTGTTGGACCAGCCACAACGGCGCATCACGCCACCGGTGCGGGAATCCACGATCTGGGCTTCAGAACTGGCAGAGGGCCTGGCTGAGCTTGGCAAGATCCTCCTGGAGGCGGTCAACCAACTCGCAGCGTTGCTGGGGGAGTTGGAGGATCTGAAGACCCAGCCTCCGTTGCAGACCGTACTGGACCTGAGCCGTGCGAGGCGACGCCTGCATCGCCATGCGGCGGTGGTGGGGGAACTGTTGAACGACGAGGAGGGGAACCGCTGTCGATGGGTGGAACGGGATGGGGAGCACGCCCGGCTCTGCAGCGCACCCATCGACGTGGCCCCCCTCTTGGAGGACCGCCTCTTTGGACGGATGGGTGCCGTGGGAGTGACCAGCGCCACATTGACTGTGAGTGGTTCCTTCGAGGCATGGCTCCAGCGGCATGGTGTGGAGGACGCCGACGTCGCTGCGATCCCTTCTCCATTCAGCTACCGGGAACAGGCTGTTCTGGGCCTGCCACGGGACATCCCGCGCCCGGACACCGAGGGGTGGATGGAAAGGGTGGCCGAGGTGACCCTGGACCTGCTCCGTGCCTCTCGGGGGGGGGCTTTCGTGCTGTGCACCTCCTACCGGATGGTGGACGGACTGAGTGCCCGAATCGAGGCGGCCCTGGGCCAGGACCTGCCGGTTCTCGTCCAGGGGCGAGGAGCGCGAGAGCGACTGCTTGACCGTTTTCGCGAGGCTCCCGGGTCCATCCTGGTGGGGACGGACAGCTTCTGGGAGGGAGTCAGCGTGCGAGGGGACGGACTTCGACTGGTGGTGATTCCCAGGCTGCCGTTTCGGGTGCCCACCGAGCCGGTCTCCCAGGCTCGCTACGAACGGATGGAGGGCCTGGGGATGGACCCCTTTCGATGCTGGTCCCTTCCCACAGCCGTCCTCAAGCTGCGCCAGGGATTCGGAAGGCTCATTCGTTCGGGGAGCGACCGTGGGGCCGTGGTGATCCTGGACCGGCGCCTGCACGACATGTGGTACGGACGGGTGTTCTTGCGATCCCTTCCCGATGCCCTGCGGATCACCGGACCGGCCAGGGCAGTGGTCGAGCGGCTGGCGGAGTTCTATGATGGCCACCTGGAGGCGCGATGACGGATGAACCCGTCCTGCCCCCGCCGGCGCAGGAACCCAAATCAGAATCCGAGGAGGAACGGGAACGCAGTTCTCCCGGGCCTCGATCACGCCTGAGGCATGCGGCCCGTCGTTTGCTCGAGGAGGACACCGCCACCTCAGCCAAGGAGCTTGTCGGCACGCTGGTCAGTACCTCGGACAAGGCGAAGACCGAGTTGGTGCGGGCGGTGGGCCGCGAGGTTCGGGCCTACCTGGAGGGCTTGGGGACCAAGGAACTTCTTGAAACCCTGGTCAATGACTACGAACTGGAGGTCAATGCGCGCGTCCGGCTCAGGTCACTCTCCGAAGAGGGGGAGGACTCAGGGAAGGGCTGACGCCTATTCCTCTTCGGGCTGTTGGAGTTCGAGGGGCACGACATCCCGGGGGCTCAACCGAACCTTGATGCCCTCCTCTCGCAACAGTCGCCGGAGTTCCCACTTGTCGATCTCCGACATGTTCTGAAGGATGAGATCCAGCCGTTCCGGTTGATCGGTCAGAGGGCGAAGTCCCTCCCGCAACTCGGCCAGGGCCGCGTGGGCCTCATCCAGGGTCGGTTGTAGCCGCTCGGTGACTGCAGGCAGATCCGCTGCCGCATCCTCCAGGTCCGTGAGGGCCCCCTCCGCACGGGTCAACAACGGGTCGACCTGTTTGCTCGTCTCCTGGAGATCCGCGATGAGGGACCGCCCTTCTGCCACCAGGGTCTGGGCCTCCTCGGCGGTGCCGAGTGCGCTTTCCGAAAAGGCCCGGAGGTTCCGAAGGGTGGCCTCCAGGTCATCCACCATGCGCCCTGGTCGATCGGGGTCGGTCTCGAGCAGCGTGAGGAAGGTGTCGAATCCATCCTGGAGTCGTTCGGGGTCTACCAGGTTCAAGAGCGGCTCCAGGCCGGTGACCACCTCGTCGATCTCGGTGCTGCTTCGGGTCTCGACAATCGTGTCTCCATCCTGGAGCAGTGGGGCATCCGTCGAGCTGGGCACGAGCTCCACGTACTTCTCCCCCAGGACACTGCGGGCCCGAATGACCGCCTGTACGTCCTGGCGCAGCATGGCCTCTGGCTCGAGAGAAAGGTCGACTCCGGCCTTGTCAAAACGGGCGTGAAGGTGAGTCACCTTGCCGACTTCAACCCCGGCCACCATCACTGCGGCGCCCTGGCTGAGACCCACGACGTTGTCAAAAGTAGCCGAGACCTCAACCCGGTCCCCAAGCCCGACTGCACCGGCCTGGATGGCCATCCAACCTGTCAACAGAGCGCCTCCCGTCACCAGAAGGCCCACGCCGATCTCGTGGCGGCGGTTTCGTTTCACGATTCCTCCCCTCTCAGCTCAGCCGGGGTCGGCAGCCTGGCGGAATCCAGGGCCGAGCCCGGAAGGAGGACATTCCGCTTCAGGAAACGCTGGACGATCGCCACATCGCTTCGGACGAATTCCTTGGTGGGTGCGTAGGCCACGAGTCTTCCGCCGTAAAGCATGCCGATGCGGTCCGCCACGTTGAGGGTTCCGACGATGTCATGGGAGATCACGACAAAGGTGATGCCCAGGGCCTCCTTCATCTGCCCGATCAGGGCATCGATGGCGTCCGAGGTCATCGGGTCGAGCCCGGAATTGGGCTCGTCGAAGAGCACCACTTCGGGTTGGTGCACGATGGCCCTGGCCAGCCCGACACGCTTCCGTTGTCCACCAGAGAGTTCCGAGGTGTCCCTGTCGGCCAGGCCAGGAAGACCAACCTGTTCCAGGACCTCTTCCACCCGGTCCTGTCGCTCTCCATCCCCCAGGTCCTTGCGGTGGTGGACCAGGGGAAAGGCGATGTTCTCGCCCACGGACAGGGAGTCGAAGAGCGCTCCGTCCTGGAACAGCATCCCCATGCGGCGCCGTACGGCGTACATCGCCTCGAGATCAGCCGTGGCCATGTCTGTTCCGAAGGCCATCACGCGGCCCTCATCGGGCCGGATCAGACCGACCAGGAGCTTGAGCAGCACCGATTTTCCCACCCCACTGGGACCGATGATCGCCGTGGTCAAACCGCGTTCGATGGGCAGGTCAATGTCCTGGATCACCGAGAGGTCTCCAAAGGCCTTGGAGACGCCTTCGAAGGCGATGAAGCCAGCTTCGGACTCAGCCATAGGCCAACTCGGAAATGAAGTAGTTGAGTACCACCACCAGGACTGCCGAGGTCACGACAGCCGCGTTGGTGGCCTGACCCACGCCTTTCGGACCGGGCCCGGAGAAGTACCCGCAGAAGCAGGCGACCATGCAGATGACCATGCCATACAGCAACGCCTTCAGGTTGCACCAGAACAGGTCCAGCGGGGCGAGGCCCTGGCGTGCAAATTCGATGAAGTCAGGCCCGCTCAGCCCGAGCTGGTAGACGGCCACGAGGTACGCGGCGGTCACCATTACCGAGGTCGAGAGGATGGTGAGCGCTGGCATCACCAGCAGGATGCCCAACAACCGGGGAGTGATGAGGTACCAGAGGGGATCCACAGCCATCACTTCCAGTGCGTCGATCTGTTCCTTGATTCGCATCACCGCCACCTGGGAGGCCATTTCGGTGCCGGCCTTGGCCGCCACCATGGCCGCGGCGATGATCGGCGCCAACTCTCGGATGCCGGCAAGTGCCACGAACATCCCCACCATGCGTTCCCCGCCCAGGGGATGGAACGCGGCGTAGCCTTGAATGGACAGGTTCGTCCCCACAAAGGCGCCGATAATCAGGAGGATGGGCAGGGAACGAATCCCGATGGACCAGGCCTGTTGGAGCGTCTTTCCTTCGGGCGGCGGCTGGCGGAGGGCAGCGCGAAGAAAGCGAGCCACGAAAAAGGCGAAGCGTCCGATGTTGGCGAGGGCGCTCCTCATCCGCCTGCCGTGCCAAAGAGGGCTGAACTCAGGGCGTAGTTCACCACGATGAATCCGGTACAGGCGTAGACCACGGTGTCGTTGACCGCCCGGCCTACCCCTTCAGCACCACCCGTTGCCCGGGTTCCCATGTAGCAGGCCGTCCAGCCGATGAGGAGACCGAACACGGTCGTCTTGAACGAGCCGGCCCAGACGTCGATGGGGGTGGTCCGAATCCAGAGTTCTGCCAGGAATACACCGGCCTGTTCTCCCTTCAACCAGACCGCCGTGACAAAGGCCCCCAGGATCCCTGCGGCCGAGCCCACGATGTTGAGCAGGGGACAGGCCAGCGTGATGGCCAGGAATCGGGGTACGACATGGACGGTGATGGGGTCGACGGCCATGACCTCCGTGGCGTCCAGTTCCTCCTTGATCTTCATGGCACCGAGCTCGGCGGCGCAGCTGCTTCCGCCCTGGGCGGCCACCAGGACCGAGGCCAGGACCGGGGACAATTCCCGGAGGACCGCCACCGTTACCAGCCCGGGCAACATGCGTTGGGCGCCGAAGATGGCGAAGATCTTGAGTCCCTGGAGGGCGATGACCATCCCGAGGGGCAGGGTCACGGCGATGACCGGGAGGAGGCAGCGGGTCGTGATCGTGTAGAGGTCGCGGATCACCGCCTGGAGAGACCATCCCCCGCGCAGCAGGCGCACGAGCACCGCGGCGGCGAATGCCGCGAAGCGGCCGAGGCCGGCCAGGGGCGATAACAGCGCCATCACCGGGTCGGACTAACCCCGCGGGAGCCCACCATGTTCTTCGCCTTCCTGCTCTCCCTTTCCAGCACCGCTCTTGCCGAAGACGCCTGGGTGGTCAGGCCGGCTGAACTGATTCGTTGGCCGGCCGACGTGGAAGCCGTGGCGAATCCCAAGGTCGTCGACCTGGTGGAAGGGATCAAGGTGGAGATCGTCCTTCGGAAGGCCGACCAGGTTCGGGTCCGAAAGGGTGGCGATTTCGGCTGGCTGCCGAACGACGCCATTTCCCTGGAACCTCCTGTGGCGCCGTCGGATTGAAACTGACCTCCCTCCGGCATCGAGAACATTAGGGTCGAAGGGTGCTTCCGCTCTTTCAACGTGACCTCACCCTGGCCGTGCTGGCCTCGGGTTCTTCCGGTAACTGTACCTATGTGGGCGATGGGCGCTCCGGCGTTCTCATCGACTGCGGGATCTCCACTCGCCGGATCCATCTGGCTCTCGAACGCCAGGGTCTCGTCGATTCCCCCATTGACGCGGTCCTGATCACCCACGAGCACAGCGATCACATCGGCGCTGCAAGGGTCCTCTCGAACCGGCTCAAAAAGCGCTTTGGTCACACGGTGCCCTTCTACATGACGCCGGGAACCCAGGAAGGGGCCAAGCCGCAGTGCCTTCCGGAACACGTGGTGTTGTGCCAGGCAGGGGAGTCATTCCAGGTAGGGGGGCTCGATGTGCACCCCTTCCCGGTGCCCCACGATGTCCTGGACCCGGTGGCTTACCGGGTGGACTGCGGGAAGATGTCTGTCGCGGTGATTACCGACCTGGGGCGGCCCACAGCCCTGGTGGCGGGCCACCTCCAGGCCTGTGATGCCGCGGTGTTGGAGTTCAACCACGACGAGGAACTCCTGCTCCAGGGGGACTATCCCTGGCATCTCAAACAGCGGATTCGCTCCAACCATGGTCACCTGTCCAATGTCCAGGCGGCTGACCTGCTCCAGGCCGGGTTGAGCGACCGGCTGCGCCACCTGGTGCTGGCCCATCTCTCGGACGAGAACAACCGTCCAGCCCTGGCAGCTGCTGCAGCCCGCAGAACCCTCGGGGAGGCGCCAGTGTCTCTACAGGTGGCCGGAAGACTCAGCGGTGCAGACTCCATTCACCTGTCCACCTCCGCTGTCTGATCGAGGCAGGACAGGCTCAGCCCCCCATCTCGATGCCGACGGCACGTGCCGCAGCGACGAGTTCTCCCTCCGGGTCTACTCGCCGATAGGTGGCCACGGCCTCCTGGAGCGGTGCCCCGGTCACCCGACCATCTCGGAGGACCGCGATCTGGCCCCAGCAATTCTGTTCGACCAGTTCCACGGCCTTCACCCCGAACCGCGTGGCCAGGATCCGGTCAAAGGGGACGGGTGACCCCCCCCGTTGAAGGTGGCCCAGCACGGTGACCCGGAACTCGACCTCCAGGCGTTCGGCAAGGAGCCTGGCCAGTTGGACCGCCGGCCCCCCGGTGGCCAGAGTGCCCTTGCCGTGGGGATGGGCTGAGGCCTGGACCTCTCCATCCGCAGGGCGAGCCCCCTCAGCCACCACGATCAGGGTGAATTGCCGCCCGACTGCCCGGCGTTTCTCGATTTTCCTGCAGATGCGATCGACCCGGTAGGGAAGCTCGGGAATGACGATGGCGTCAGCACCGCCTGCGATTCCCGCACTGAGGGCGATGTGGCCTGCGTCCCGCCCCATGACCTCCAGGAGCATCACGCGGTCATGGGATTCCGCGGTGGTGTGCAGTCGGTCCAGGGCGTCGGTGGCCACGGCGACGGCCGAGTGAAAGCCAAAGGTGTAGTCGGTGGCGCTCAGGTCGTTGTCGATGGTCTTTGGTACGCCCACCACCGGGATCTGGTGCTCCTTCATCAGGCGCAGACCGATCTTCTGGGAGCCGTCTCCACCGATGACCACGAGGCCCTCCAGGCCCAGATCCCGAACCGCCGTGGCCACTTCCTGCGCCCGGTCCACGGGAGGGTCACCAAAGGCAAAGGGGTCGCTTCGGTTGGTGGTTCCCAGGATCGTTCCTCCTCGGGCCAGGAGGCCTGAGCAGCTCTTGGGGGTCAGGTGTTGGACCCGGTATGGCGTCTCCAGGAGGCCATTGAAACTGTCCTCGATACCCAGCACCGTCCACTGGCGTTGGCCCACACCGGCCTTGATGAAGGCCCGGATGACCGCGTTGAGTCCGGGGGCGTCGCCCCCCCCGGTCAGAATTCCGACCTTGTGCCGCTGCATGGGGCCCCCAGGGAGCCGTGAGCTTACTTGGCGGCCGCGATGTAGTCGTCGCCGCGAATCTTGGCGAAGTCCTTGATGTGGCCCCAGATGGCCTTCACACCCCGGGCCATGTAGTCGAGATCGTCCGGGTGCTTGATCTGGGTGAGCTGGTGCGCCAGGAATTTGGGGTTCATGTAGAGCTTGTAGAACTGGCCAGCCATCTGGACGACCTCTTCCTGTTGCATGTCCGTCAGCACGCAAACGGGCTCAGTCATGTCGTAGCGCTCGTACTCGGTCTCCTCGAAGCGAATCCAGCCGTTGCGCTGGCACAGGTCGAAGAGCGGGGTGCCCGGATAGGGCATGATGACCGTGGCCTGGAGATGGTGCGCCAGGCCATTGTGCATCAGGTAGCGGGCCAGGCTCAGGGTCTCGTAGGCGTCTTCCTTGGTCTCCCAGGGGTAGCCGATCATCATGGTCAAGTGCGGCTGGAGGCCGGCACTGGTGGCCATCTTGCAGCCTTCGATGATCTGTTCTCGGCTCAGCGACTTGTCGAGGATGTCGATGGTGCGCTCACTGGCCGACTCGATGCCCAGGATCAATTTCCGGAAGTTCGCCTTCTTCATGAGCTGCACGTTCCGCTCGGTGAAGTAGTCAAAGCGGAAGTTGCAGTCGAACACCGACTTCTCGGCGATGCCCCGGTCGATCATCTCGTGGCAGAGGCGAATGAGCCAGTTGCCCGTCGGCAAGGCCCCGGTGTCGTCGAAGATGTTCCGGGCACCATAGCGGTTGATCAGGAACTCCATCTCGCTGGCCAGCCGCTCGGGACTCTGGGTACGGAAGGAGGGGTAGGTGACCGTCCAGGAACAGAAGGTACAGCGTCCATAGGGGCAGTCTCGCCCTGCCATCGTCCACATGAACGGCAGCCGGTACTTCCATTTCTCGAAGTAGAGGTGGGCGTTGGTCAGGTCCCGATCGATGAAGGGCAGGCTGTCCAGGTCCCCCATGTCCTTGTAGGGGCCGGTGCTCTTCACCGAGCCATCGGGCTCCTTGTACCAGAGGCCTCCCGCGGGTTCGGCCTTCCCATCCAGCCAGTTGCAGAGGTTCTGCAGCATGAAGTCGTAGTCGCCACCGGTGATGCAGAAGTCCACGTTGGACGCCAGCATCGTCTCCTCGGGGTTCCCCGAGATGTGGTCCCCAAACAGGACGACGCGGACGCCGGGCACTTCGGCCTTGATGGCGTCCACCAACTCCCAGTGTTGCCGGACGACGGGGGCCTTGGTCTCCATGGCCACAATCTCTGGCGAGAAGTCCCGGAGGAGCCGCAGAAACTGGTTCCAATCCCGTCGTTCTGCGATGCAGTCAACCCAGCAGACCTCGTGCCCGTCCTGCTGGAGAAGGGTCGCTGCCCAGGCCGGTATGCACGGGTAGAGGTAGCTCGGTTCGTGGAACCACTGGAACTGGCGGTTCTGCGTGAGCATCGGACTGCCCTTTCCCCGCAGCGGCGGGTAGGTGACCATGACGCGCATTGCTTGGTTCTCCCCGAGTGCGTTCAGAGGCGGTGCGACAGCATCACCAAATACCACCTACTTGACGCGATCGCACCCATGAAACCGGCGCCAGCATTCGGGGGCACCATGAGAGAAGGCCCGTTAGTGCGTCGCTCAGCAATCTCTCCTTAGGGGTCGGTGATGTACACGAAAAAGTTTTTTCCACTGGCGGCGCTGGTGATTCCCAGCGTTGCGTTGTCGGCCGGTATGACGAAGCCGAAGATCGATCTCGAACTCGATCCGTACTCGCTGAGCATCAGTGACTACTGTTTTCCCAGTGGTCTTCGCATCATGTTCCAGGAGGACCACTCCCAGCCGATCATCAATGTCACCCAGGTCATCGACAGGGGCTCTGACGCGGACCCCATCGGCCTGGAGGGAATGGCTCACGTCATTGAGCACCTCTGGTTCCGCTCCTTTGCGGAAGGCCAGATCAAGGTCTGGGACCAGTTGGCGGAGTTGGGCGCATCCATCAATGCCTACACGGCGGACGATGTCACCACCTACCTGACGATTGCTCCGGCCTCTTCCCTGAAGCCGATCCTGGACCTGGAAGCCCGCCGTCTGATGGGGGCTGACGCAGTCATGCACGTCACCCAGGAAGAGGTGAACCTGGAGCGGGAGATCGCCCGGAACGAGCTTCGCATGCGCTACGAGAACACGGGTACCAGCGGGCTCTACTACCTGATGGGCAAGCTCTTCCCGGAGGGCCACCCCTACGCTCGCCTGGGCATCGGGACCCACGACAGCCTGGACAACATCATGATCGAGGATGTCCGGTCATTCACGGATGAGCACTATGTGCCCCAGAACGCCACGATGATGGTGATTGGGGACTTCAGCCTCAAGGACTCCTGGAAGCTCATTTCCGAGCACTTTCCAATGGAAATTCTCCTTGATCCGGAGAACCCGGACGCTGAACTTGAGCTGGTCGACTGCGTCCAGCGCATCGACACCCAGGAAGTGCCCCCGGAACCACCGGACCCGGTTGACCAGAGCCTCAGCTGGCACAAGGCCGGGGTGGAGAAGCCGACCATCCTTCTGGGTTGGTCCCTTCCTGCCGGGTACCGGGTCGGGCACTACGACATGCAGTTGGCAGCCACCAACATGACCATCGCGATCAACCGCTACCTGAATCCCGACTGGAACCCTTCCTCGGACAACTACGAGGACCTGGACGCGGCGGGGTGCTGGGTACAGCCCGAAGAGCACGCCACCATTGCCAGTTGCTACATCGAAGTGGGCAGTGGCAAGGACCCGGAGGCGGTGCTTGATGATGGGCTGGACGGCCTCTACCACCAGTGGAATGTCAACGACCGGATCCTCTACGCCGACTACTACACGGCGCTCTCGAAGTACCAGAACATGTCGTACCTGTTCAACAGCGTCGAGACCATCGCATCCCTGTTCAGTGAACGTGGCGCATCAGCAGCTGTCTTCACCCACTTCACCGGGGACCCGGCCTACTTCAGCCGCAGCATCGAGGAACTCAACGCGGTGGATGCCTCGCGCATCGCAGACCTCGCTGAGAAATACCTGAACCGGCAGAGAGTCGTGTCGGTCATCCTGGAACCCTACGAGGAAGGCGACATCCTCATCGACAGCTCCGACCAGTCCTACAAGGGCCGCCCCTACGAGGGTGTGGTGGAGACCCAGTTGGACCTGGACGCTGTCGACGCTGATCTGCTGTCAGAGATCACCCTGCTTCCGGACCTGGACAACCTGAGCGAGTTCGATCTCGACAATGGCCTTCACGTCGTCCTCTTCCCCCATGGAGAGGCCCCGATCGTGCGGGCACAGCTGTTGTTCGACGGGGGCTGGCTCCAGGAACCTGTTCAGGGCCTGGCGGACTTCTCCTGGGACTACACGGACCACTACCTGGATGGTGGAGACAACACCCCACTGCGAATGGCGGGCAATTGGCTCAACGGGTACTCCGATGCCGGGGCCACCCTCGGTGTCTCGGGAAGCTCGGCCAACCTCGAGGGGCTGTTGTGGATGCTTCGCACCCAGGCCGAGCAGCAGGCCGATCCGTCCTACATCCAGGTGGAGTACAAAAAGGAGTACTTCGACGACTACATCAAGGCGATTCGCTACCACCGGAAGTACCCCGAAAACTGGCAGAGCTGGCTGATGTCCCAGCGCCTCCTGGGCAACGACCACCCCCTAGGCCACATCGAGGACGAGTTCGAGGTGGATGCCATGCGGAGCATGAACAAGACCCAGGTGAGGGATTGGAATCGGACCGTCTACAGACCGGACAACGGCACCCTCTGGATCGTGGGGCGAATGGACCGGGACCAGGCCAAGACCCTCGCGGAGACCTACTTCGGGGATTGGACCAACCCGGGCGAGGCGCCGTACACACTCCCGGATCTGCCCGAGGCCCCGGCCCCCATTGCAGAACGCCAGGTCATCGTCCTGGACAAGCAGCTGGTGTCCCAGACCTCTGTGTCCCTGGGTTGTCAGATCGAACCAGGCACCGCGGAGAATGAAGAGGTCCAGTCCGTGCTTGCCTCGGTCCTCTCCGAGATGGCCTGGGATGCCCTGCGAGAGCGTTCAGGCGTGTCCTATGGTGCCTACAGTTACGTGGCGCGGCTGAGTGGTGGCACCAGGATCCTGACCTCGGGGGTGCTCGTCCAGAACGACTCGGCGGGGATTGGAGCACAGACCTTCTACGACCAGATTGCCCGCGTACAGTCCGGGGACTTCCCCCAGGACCTGATTCCGCTGATGAAAGTCTCCCTTGCCCGCAACGCCGTGCTGGGCCAGCAGACCACGGGTCAGATGGCTTCACGGCTTCAGCGTCCATACGGCAACGATTGGGGATTCGACTGGATCTCCGGCTACCCGGACCGCCTGGCAGCGGTCACGCTCGAAGACGTGCAGGGACAGCTGGAACGCTGTGCTGGCCACGAAGTCATCACCCTGCTGGGCCCGGTAGAGATCATCACCCCCCAGTTGGACGAATTGGGCCTTTCCTACGAGGTCTTCGACTGGGATGGCGAGCGCAAGGCCATGTGGGAGAAGCACGACCCCAAGGGCTACCAGAAGGCCGTGAAGAAGGCCGCCAAGGAAGAGGCCAAGGCGGCCAAAAAGGCAGCAAAGGAGGGATAGTCCTCCTCGGCTGTGTGGGCTGACTTCGACTCCGCAGGGTTGGGTCAGCCCCGGTGTTCCCCCTTCAGTGAAGGGTGCGCCAGGCGCCTGAGGCCGTGGTGCCTTCGGGCAGGAGTCCAAGTTCCACCAGGGTGGAGGCCATGGCCTCCCAGCGTTCTTCGGTCATCGCGCCAAGCCCGTCCTCGCCCGTCAGGAAGGCCTGTTGGGCCCTTGTGATGCAGTCGATGAGTTTGTCGTCGTCCATCTCCGGATTCAGACGACGAATCTCGCCATTGCCTCGCCTGGGATCAGAAAGGTAGGCCTGCCAGGCCTCCTGGGTCGCCTTCACGAAGGCACCGGCCCAGGGCGGTGCCGGATCGGAAAACGCGACCAGGGAACCGTAGGGATTCCAGCCTGCATCGGACCCCTTGAGAAACCGAACCGTGGCTCCCTTGGCCTCTGCTGCACAGGGCTCTGCGGTGATGTAGGCCTGTTGGATGGTGCTCTCATCGGCCAGGAAAGCCCCTACATTGCCGCTGTAGGGCACGGCTTCAACTTGCCCATCCCAGTTGTGGGCCTTCCACAGGAAGCGTTGGAAGGGGCTGCCGACCTCGATGGCAATTCGGCTTCCGGGGGCGATCTCCCCCAGCCGGGCAGGACCACTGTCGTGGACCAACAGGCCCTGTGGGCTCCACTGGAAGGCAGGCCAGGCACCGAAGGCGGCAATTCCCTTCTGGCGCTTCACCAGCAGGTCATCGGCGGCCGAGATGGCCACGTCCGCTCGTCCGGTGGCCAGTTGTTCCAGGGTGGGTGCACCCGGACCCCCCGAACGCACCTCGACGGAGAGGCCATGCCGGGCATAGTGACCGCCGAGGACCCCCTCGTAGAAACCACCGAACTCGGGCTCGGGGAACCAGTTCAGGGCCAGGGTCACGGCCGTGGTCTCCGGCGTGGTCCGGGTGGCGATCGCGCCCTCTCCAGGGGTGTCGCTACAGGCCAGGAGCAGCCAGGTGATCATTTTTCTTCTCCATGCCAGGACCCGATGAGGCGGGCTTCCAGCCACCGCACCAGGCCAAAGAGTAGTAGGGCAATCGACGCGGTGACCGTGATTGTGGCGAATGTGAGCCCGGTGTCCGCGGAGCGTGCTGACTGGATGACCAGGTAGCCAAGGCACGGAGGCATCCCCGTGGAACCCACGAACTCTCCAACCACGGCTCCAATCACGGCCAGCCCCACCGCAGTGCGCAGGCCGGAAAAGACAAAGGGGAGGGAAGCGGGCAGGCGCAGCTTGACCATGGCCTGGAACCACCCCGCTCCGTAGAGTTGGAGCAATTCCACCTGGGTGGGGTGGGCGCTTCTGAGGCCCAGGTTCGCCGAGGTGAGCAGGGGAAAGAAGGCCACGATGGCCGCTGTCACCGTGGCCACGGGCAGTCCATAGCCAAGCCAGACCACCAGCAGCGGGGCGATGGCCACGATGGGGACTGTCTGCACCAACAAGGCATAGGGGTAGAGAGCCACCTCCAGCCAGCGAGAACGAAGGAAGAGCCCAGCCCCAAGCGCCGCAGAGACCCCGGCGATGGCGAGCCCGGCCAGGCTGGCCAGCAGCGTATTTCCACTGGCCTCGGCCAGGCGTTGGCGGTGTTCCACCAGGCTGGAAAAGACCTCCATGGGTCCTGGCAGCAGCACTTCGGGCAGGCGGGAGGCGAGGAACGCCCAGGTCAAAAGTCCCAGGATGCCGGCGAGAAGGGGGAGGAAACGGATCACGGGTCGACCGCCTCCTCGAGTTGACGGGCGACAGCCGCGAGCCTTGGGTCCCGCGCCAGTGCCCGAGTGCGCGGTTGAGGCAGGTCCACTTGCACCCGAGAACCGATCTGTGCGGGCTGACCGGACAACACCAATACCTCCTGGGCAAAGAGAGCGGCCTCATCGACATCGTGGGTGACAAGGAGCGTCGTCAATTGCAAGGCCTGCTGGAGGGCCAGGACCTGTTCGTGGAGCAGGCGGCGGGTCATCGCGTCCAGGCCCGAGAAGGGTTCGTCGAGCAACAGCACCTGGGGCCGGGTCACGAGGGCACGGGCCAGGGAGACCCGCATGGCCATGCCTCCGGAGAGTGCACGGGGGAGGAGGTTGCCGGTACCCTCCAGGCCGACCTGGCGCAGGGCCTCCTGAACGCGCTCCTCGCCGCCTGCCTGTTCGCCGGCAAGCTCCAGAGGCAGGCGCACGTTCTCCCGCACCGTCCGCCAGGGCAGCAACGTCGGGCGTTGAAAGACAAAGGCCTTCCGGTTCATCGCTCCCAGGACCTGTCCGGTCGTGGGCCGCAGTAGCCCCGCCGCGAGCCGAAGCAGGGTGGATTTGCCACACCCACTCCGGCCAATGACGGCAGTGACAGTGTGGGCCCTGGCCCTGAAACTCAGGTTTTCAAGGACTGCCCCTGACCCCGGAAAGGAGAATCCCACCCCGTCGAAGACGAGGTCATTCCCTCCGGACAAGGCCGACCAACTCATCGGTGTGGGTGCCGAGGGTGGACCAGGTCTCCACCGATCCTGGGGAGCAGGCACCGCGCATCTCCATGCAGAGCTGGCGGGCAGTCAATCGCACCGCAACTCCTCTTGCCCCAAGTTGATCCTGGAGTTGTCGTGCCACCTGTTGTCCAAGCCTTTCCTGCAACTGGGGTCGCCGTGCGAGCGCCCGCAACAGCTCCGGTACAGCACCGAGTCCGACGATGCGTTCCGCTGGGCGGTAGGCGACGTCAGCGGTCCCGAAGAATGGCAGCAAGTGGTGGGCGCAGAGCGAGTGAAAGGGCAGCCCTCGAAGGACCACGGGGCCGGACCCCGCAGGCGTTTCAAAGGTTTTGAGGTCGGGAATCGGTGCGCTGGGGTCGAATTCCTTCAGCCAGCTGGCGACCCGCTCCGGGGTCTCCCCGAGCTCGGGGTCATCCTCGGCGCTCCAGCCCAGCAGGCGCAGGCAGGCGGCCAGGTGGTCCTCAGGGTATGGCGGTGAACTCGACATGCTGCAGGGCCCAAGGATAGCCGGTCCGCGTACAGGGAGCCCGGATGACCACGGACGCTGAAGAGGGGGGGCGGGCTGCTCGTCTTCTCCATCAAGCCCTGCTCAAGGAAGGCCAGGGAGACGCAGAGGGCGCGATGAGTGATGCTCTGGAGGCCCAGGAACGCTTCGGCAGGGCTGGAGACAGGACCGGCTGTGCGGCCGCTTTACAGCTCCAGGCCATTCTGCACACCAGTCATGAACGGCCCGAGGCGGCCCTTGACGCGCTGGATAATGCGGTCACACATCGGGAAGCGACCGGTGACCAGGAAGGACTCGCAGTGCTCCACCAGGAGCGCTTTGCCCTGGCTGTCCGAACGGGAAGGAGTGACCTGGCCCAGGAAGCTTCCGAATCCATGCTCGAGGCCTTCGAACGGGTGGGAGAGCGCGTGGGGCAGGCCCAGGGAATTCATCAGCTTGTCCAGTTCCTGGTCCAGGCAGGGGAACTGGATGCGGCCGACGAGATGCTTGCGCGAGGTCTGTGGTTGACGGACAGGGCGGGCGAGGAGCGGGCCCGCTCGGCTCTGGTCCTGCTCCAGGTCCAGGCGGACCTGGCCAGGGGACTCCCGGAACGGGCCGAACTGCGCTGCAAGGAGGCCATACGCCTGGCCGAGCAGGCTCGCAATCGACCCGCCCTTGTGGAGGCCTGGCAGGGGATGGGCGGGGTCCACATGGCCATGGACCGCCCCGAGGAAGCCCGCGCGGCTCTCGAACAGGCCCTGGATGGCCGTGAACTCCTCAAGGACCTGGAGGGACGGGCTGCAACCCTTGGTGAACTCGCCCAGGTGGAGCAGATGCTGGGGCTGCTCGGTGAAGCCTCGGACCACCTGGCCTACGCCGCCAGGACCTTTGGGGAACTCGAGCAACACGAAGCGCAGGTGGCGGCATTGCTCCAGGCGGGGGAACTGGCCCATCAAGGCGGTCTTCTGGACCAGGCCCTGCGGCATGGAGAGGCATTGGTTGCGCTGCTCGCCCAGGTGGGTGCCAGCGATCCCCAGGGGCAGGCCCTGTTCATCAATGGTCAGCGGCGGGTCCAGAACGGTGACCTGCCAGGGGCAGCGCTGGACTTCGTGGCTGGGGCCGAGGCGATGGAGACTGCCGGCAACCTGGAAGGCCGAGGGATCGTGCTGGGGATGTTGGGCCAGGTGCAACACGCCCTTGGTCGCACGGATGAGGCGCTGGAGACACTGGCGGAGGCCGAGCGAGTACTGACGGCCGTTGGCTCCGAGGCCCTCGCGGAACTTGCTCCGATCCTGGCGGAGCTGCGGAACGCCTGAGCGGCGTCCTCAGTTCAGGGGCTGTTCATCGTCAATCTGTTCGTGACTCACGGAACTCGCGATGGGAGAGCCGTGGTGGAGGGTCATCTTCCACCCCCCTTCGGTCTCTACGAACAGGTTGGTGCAGGCGACACGTGCGTGTTGTGCCACAGGTCCGGAGACCGAGTAGATGTTCTCGATACAGGTCACGGCCGTCATGCCTTTTCGACCAAACACGTTGACCTCGGTCAACTGGAAGCGCATGTAGCTGGAGCCGGCAAAGATGGCGCGCCAGCTTTCCTGGATCTCCAGCCAACCCTGGTGGATCTCCCAACCGGGGTGGATGCACACGTCCTGTGGCGTGCAGGTCCAGACCGATCGCATCGCGTCCATATCGAGGGACTCAAAGGCGTCGTAAAAGGCCCTGTTGAGGGTCAGGATCTCCTGCTCCACTCCGGGAGTCATCGGACGCCTAGTACTTCGACAGGTCCAGTCCGACCTCGGCCGCGTAGGCACGGAGGCCCTTCTTGTTGAGCGTCCGGAGGGCTCGCGTGCTGAGACGCATGGTGACCCAACGTTCCTCGTCTTCCAACCAGATGCGCTTGCGCTGCAGGTTGGGAAGCTGACGCTTCTTGGTCTTGATGTTGGAGTGCGAGACCTTGTTCGCAACGTTTGGACGCTTGCCGGTCAGGGGGCAACGGCGGGCCATGGCGAATCCTGGAGAAGAGACAGTTGGACGGCCCCGGATAGCGTCTCAACCTTCTGCTGGCAAGTCCAGACTGGCTTGAGAGAGCCACCTCTGTGGCTCCCGAAGCGGCAGAGGCCGCCGGGAAGGCGACCTCACATCAGGAAGAGCTGGGCAGTGTTCAGACGCTGAAGTCGATGACCACGATGCCTCGCTTGGGCGCCTCTTCGTTGCTCCGGTGCTCTCGATGGTCCTTCCAGCTGTCCGGGGAGGCTGGGGGAGGGCGTTCGATTTGGAGACGGCGATCTCGTTCCGCTCGCTCGCGGTCTCGCTGAATCTTCTCGATGATGAAAGCGTCAAGCATGGTCCTTTCTTTCCCTACTCCTGAGCGGACCCAGGTTTGGAATATAGCACCGGGTTTGCCTGCGACAAGACCGGCGCTAAAACCACGACCCGTGGAGAGGGAACCTCACTCCTTGCCTAGACAACGGATCAATCGAGCAGTTGTTTCAGTGTCCAGGCAATTTTCCTGTTGAAGCAGACGAGTGGTACGCAGGGCGAGCCCCCTGTAGACCCCCGCCAAGTCCGGATCGAGGGCCTCCAGGGCGGCCAGGTGATTCCGGATCGTCGCGTGATCTCCCCTGGGAAAGGGGCCGGTCAGCGCCTGAACTGGGCCTCGCTCCAGGGCCTGTTCCAGGGAAGCCCGTGCCAGGGGCACCAGCATTTCCACCGCTTCCCGAGGATCCACGCCGGTCTGACCCAGGAGCGCCGCCCCCTCAGCCAGCAAGGTGGTGCCGAAGTTCCCCGCGATCACGGCGGCAGCGTGGTAGAGTCGTCGATCTCCTGGGACGTGGACCGGGTGGAGCCCCAGGTCCAGGGCCAGTCGGCGTGCGACCTGGACGGCATCCGGGTCACCAGCGATGGCGGCGGGAACTCCCTGAAGGGGTGGCACGGCGACCTCGGGGCCGGGGAAGCTCTGCAGGGGATGGAGCGAACCGGCGGGCCGATGAGGCCGCAGGACCTCGATGTCCAGTGCCCCTGACGCGTGGAGCACGACCGGTCCGGAAGGAAGTGCCCTGGCCACCTCGGCCACTGCGCCGTCCGTGACGGTGAGCCAGGCCACGTCCGCGACCGGGAAGGACTCGCCCCGACGCCAGGGCAGGACCCGGTGCCCTGCGGCTTCGAGCAGGGGCTGCAGAGTCCGTCCAAGCCTTCCGAGCCCGAGCAATGCAACGTCCATGTCCTACCCTCTATCAGTGGGCCCTGGCCCTGGAGGTGTCGTGAGACAGCAGAATGTGCTCTACGCGGTCTGGGGAGGCATCGCCACCGTGACCCCCTGGGGATGCTGAGATGGTGCTGGGCCGAGTCCTCGTCTGCGAACGCGGTCCGATGGTCGGCTACATCATCCGGGCCCTGAACCGGATGGGCATCGAGTGCGTGGCGGTCGTCCAGGGCGACGAAGAGGGAAGGGCCGGGGTGGAGGAGGCGGCCTTCAGAGTGGCTGTGCCTGAAAACGATGCCCCGCTCCGAGACCAGATGCTGGCGCTGGCCATGGACGGCGGTTGTGATGGCGTGCACCCAGGCACTGGGGTGCTGGCCGAGGACGCGGAGTTCGCCACCCGGGTGGAGGAACTCAACATGGTCTTCATCGGCCCCAGGCCTGTGCTGGTGGGATCGACCGCGGACCGCTGGACGACCCGGGAGATCGCCGTGGGTGCCGGGGTGCCGGTGGTGGCCGGGAGCCCTCCGCTGCAAGACGCAAGCGAGGTCGCCCACTGGTTCGAGGAGCTGGGAGGCCCGGTCTGGGTCAAGGACTACCGGGGCTGGCGGGCAGCCCGCCTCGACACCGCCGAGGCTGCGGCGAAGTTGGTGGAGGTCCGGCTGGAGACAGTCGGGGGTCGCGTCTGGCTTGAACAACACATCGAGAACGCCCGGCACCTGGTGGTCAGCGTCATCGGGGACAACGAAGGGCAGTTGCTGACCCTGGGAGAGCGGGAACGCATCGTGCGCCAGGGGGATGCGATGACCCTTGACCTGGCTCCTGCCCCCGTCAGTCACGACCTTCGCATTGCCGCCGGGACCGCGGCAATCACCCTGTCCTCTGCCCTCAGTTTCGTCGGGGTGGCCTCGGTCGGATTTCTGGCGGATCCTGCAGGCGGGATGCGTTGCCTGGGATTGCGTCCTCGACTCCAGGTGGGAGACCTGCTCTCGGACACCCTCCATGGCCTGAACAGCGTGGAGATGCAGGTGCGCCTGGCTCTGGGGGAACCCCTGGGGTGGTCGGCCGAGGACCTCCAGGCGACTGGCACCGCTCTCTCCATTCGAATTCGGGCAAGGGAGCCTGGCATCATCACCCATTGGGGGATTCCTGACGGCGTGATCATGGAATCCCATTGCACCGTGGGCCTCCCGGCAGAAGGGTTGCTGGGGGTACTGGTGGTGGAGGGGCAGACTCGCCAGGCCACACTCATCAAGGCGACGGCGGCCCTTCGAGGAATCGAGATCAAGGGAGTTGAGACCGATATTCCTCGGCACTTGGAGGTGTTGGCTGACCTGGATCTCTGGGAGGGTCAACCGGTCCGACAGCCCTGAACTGCTGGCCGGTCTCGATGAGACGGCATACCCAGCGCCGCCCCATGGGGAGCCCAATGTCCCAGGCCTTCAAGCGCGCCGAACGTGTCGCCGAGCTTGTCCACGCCGAACTCTCCCGCTTGCTGCGAGAGGAGGTTCGGGACCCGGGCCTGGCAGCAGTCTCGGTCACGGCGGTCCGCCTTTCTCCGGACCTGCGACATGCTCGGGTGTACTACGTCCCGTTGGGCGGTGAGGGCGATGTGGAGGCCATCCAGGCGGGCCTGGAGCGGGGAAAGGGGTTCTTTCGATCGCGCATCGCCAAAAGTCTGCAATTGCGGTACACCCCGGACCTTCGTTTTTATGTCGACGAACACCTGGAACAGGCTGTGGCAATGACCTCGCTGCTTTCCAAGCTCGTGCCGGAGGAGGAGTAGGGTGAAGGCCGCATACCTGGTTGTGGACAAGCCGCCCGGACTCACTTCCCACGATGTGGTGGCGATGGTTCGCGCCTTCACGGGGATCAAGAAGGTGGGGCACACCGGAACCCTTGATCCCTTTGCCAGCGGTGTCCTGGTCCTGGCGCTGGGAGGAGCGACCCGTTTCATTCAGTACCTGGACGAGTCGTTGAAGGTCTACGACGCCACAATTGCGCTAGGCGCTGCCACCACGACGGGAGACCCCGAGGGGGAGGTGTCTCGCACCGGTCCTGCCGCCTCCTTTGAGCACCTGGATGAGGTCCTGGCCAGCTTTGAGGGGCCCCGGATGCAGGTGCCTCCGGCCTACAGTGCCGTCAAGGTCAAGGGAAAGCCGCTGTACCGGTACGCGCGCAAGGGCGAACATGTCGAGGTCAAGGCCCGCCCCATCATCATCCACAGGCTGTCCGGGCCGGACCGGGGTGAGGACTGGCTCAGAGTTCGACTTCACTGCAGTCGGGGGACCTATGCCCGGGTGTTGGCCGATGAGATTGCCACGGAACTGGGAACTGCGGGCCACCTGAGACAGCTGCGACGTCTTCGTTCCGGCCCCTTTGTCCTGGAACACGCTGTGACCTTGCCCCAGTTGTCACAACAGGTGGCGGGTACCAGGGCCTGGCGGGCAGCGCTGCGACCGGCCCGAGGTGCCGATCGGATTCCCTGGCGGCCCCGGTCCGAGGTTCTCGGGGAATTGCTTCCAGCGGTGGTTCCCATGAGCCGGGCCCTGGCACACCTTCCGTCCGTGGAAGTGCAGGCCCGGTCCCGCAGCCAATTGCTACAGGGGGGACCACCACCGCCCCCACCCCCCGAGGTCGGGGAGGGCGAACGCTACCTGGCCCTGGAGAAGGGGGAGGTGCTGGCGGTTGTGGAACGCAGGGGTTCCATGGGCATCACCCAGCGAGTGAATCGAGGGCATGGTGCTGCTGGCAGTTGACCTGCGTCGCTGGTTCGGATAAAAGGCGCGTCCACCGACGGCGACTGCGGTCAAGGCCCCACGATGGGTGCGCCCCCGGGACCTTCACTGCGGCGTTCGTGGCAACTCAAGAGGACATCATGGCGCTTCGCCCAGCGGAGAAGAAAGAAATCATTGATCAGTACGCGGCTCAGGTCGGCGACACAGGTTCGCCCAAGGTCCAGATCGCGCTACTGACCCGGCGTATCAGCCAACTTACCGAGCACTTCAACACCCACAAGAAGGACCATCACTCCCGTCGTGGGCTGCTCAAGCTGGTTGGACAGCGTCGTCGTCTGCTTCGCTACGTCAAGAGCCAAGACGAGGCCGGCTACCAGGAGTTCATCAAGGACCTGGGCCTGCGTCGCTGAATCTCTCGGGTCGGGATATTCCCGGCCGGCGGTCCCTCGGGACCCACCGTTCATTTACTTCATCGAATCCCCCCCGGGCAAAGCACCCGGACATCTGGACACTCTCGTCAATCTCCGCGGACTGAGCCATTGAGGCTCATTCCGAGAAGGTCTACGGGAATCGGCACGGATGCCGGACCGACAGGTGCGTCCTCCCTGGTGGACTCAAAACCCCCGCGCGTACTCAGCTACGAGGACGGCATTCATAGAGTGCGCGTGGATCTCAAATAGGAAACACCATGCATGGTGTCACTGATCACTCTGTCTCCGTCGAAGTCGGCGGAACCACAATCACCTTCTCCACCGGTCGCTACGCCAAGCAGGCAAGCGGTTCGGTCATCGTTACCGCTGGCGACACCCAGTTGCTCTGCACCGCAGTCTGCGGCGCCGACGCTCGCTTCGACTTCATGCCGCTGACGGTCGACTACCAGGACCGCGACGGTTCCCGGGGCAAGA